>DATMLF010000202.1:0-10206 GCA_035570595.1 Allostellaceae bacterium | reverse complement strand
CATGCCTTCTTTCTGGTCTTCGGTCGCGAAGCAGGCGTGGAACATGCGGCGCTCGAACTTGACGCCTTCGGCCAGCGTCGTCTCGAAGGCGCGGTTGATCTCCTCCTTGACCATCATCGCGATCGGCCGCGACATCTCGCTGATCCGCTCGGCGACCTTGACCGCCTCGGTCAGCAGCTCGGCCGCCGGCACGACGCGGCTGACGAGCCCGGCGCGCTCGGCCTCGGCGGCGTCCATCATCCGCCCGGTCAGGCAAAGGTCCATCGCCTTCGCCTTGCCGACAAACCGCGCGAGGCGCTGGGTCCCGCCAGCCCCGGGGATCGTGCCGAGGGTGATCTCGGGCTGGCCGAAGCGCGCGGTGTCGGCGGCGACGACGATGTCGCACATCATCGCGATCTCGCAGCCGCCGCCGAGCGCGAAGCCGGCGACCGCCGCGACGACCGGCTTGCGGCACTGCGCCACCCGCTCCCAGCCGACCGTGATGAAATCGTCGAGATAGGTTGCGGGATAGGTCTTTTCCGCCATTTCCTTCACGTCGGCGCCGGCGGCAAAGGCCTTGTCGTTGCCGGTCAGCACGATCGCGCCGATCGCGTCGTCGTGCTCGAGCTCGTCGACCGCCGCGGCGAGCTCGCCGACCAGCGCCGCGTTCAGCGCGTTCAGCGCCTGCGGCCGGTTTAGGGTGACGACCCCGACGGCGCCCCGGCGCTCGACGAGGACGTTCCGATAACTGCGTTCCTCGCTCATCCTTGCTTCTCCCTTAACGCTGGCGTTTGGCGCAGAAGAACGTCGAACGGCCGGACTGGACGATGCGGCGCACCGCCTCGCCGCAGTCGCAGCCGGGGCAGGGCTCGCCCTCATGGCCGTAGACCGCCCAGCGATGCTGGAAATAGCCGAGCTCGCCATTCGCCTGGACGTAGTTGCGCAATGACGAGCCGCCGGCTTCGATCGCCTCGTCGAGCACGGCGCGAATCGCCGCGACGAGCCGTTCGGCGCGGCCGCGGCCGACCGTTGCCGCAAGCCGCCGCGGCGACAGGCGCGCGCGGTACAACGCCTCGCAGACATAGATGTTGCCGAGCCCGGCAACGGTGCGCTGGTCGAGCAGCGCCGCCTTGATCGGCGTCATCCGGCCGGCGAGCCTCCCGGCGAGGTAGGCTCCGTCGAAATCGGGGCCGAGCGGCTCGGGGCCGAGCCCGGCAAGCAGCGGGTGGCGCTCCGCCTCGCTGCGGCGGACGTAGTCGAGCAGGCCAAAGCGGCGCGCGTCGTTAAAGGTCACGACAGTGCCGTCGTCGAGGGTCAGCACGACGTGGTCGTGCAATGCCGCCGGCACGCCCGCGTCGCCGGCGGTGATCCGCCCCGACATGCCGAGATGCAGCAAAAGCAAGCCGTCGGCACCGATCTCGATCAGGATGTACTTGCCGCGCCGCTTGAGCGCGCCGATCCGCGCGCCGCGCAGGCGCTCCGCGAGTTCCGGCGGAAACGGCCGGCGCAGGTCGGGCCGGCGCAGTTCCGCGCGCGCGATCCGCCGGCCGGTCATCTTCAGCGCGAGGCCGCGCCGCACTGTCTCGACTTCGGGCAGCTCGGGCATTTGACAAAGGTATCCGCCGCTGGTTGGCCGCGGCGTGGCGCGCGCGAGCCGATGGCGGTATCTTCCTGCCCGATGAGCGAGCACGAGACAAGCCGCACCGCGGCGCGCGACTATCGCCATCTGGCGGAGGGCGAGAAGGCGACGGTGGTGCGCGCGATCTTTGACAAGGTCGCCAGCCGCTACGATCTGATGAACGACCTGATGAGCGGCGGCGTCCACCGGTTGTGGAAAGCCGAGATGGTGGCGCGGCTCAAGCCGCGGCCGGGTCAACGCCTGGTCGACGTGGCCGGCGGCACCGGCGACGTCGCGCTGCGCGCGCTGCCGCGGCTCGTGCCCGAGCCCGGCATGTCCGCCGAGCCCGGCATGTCCGCCGAGGGCGGCGCCGTCGTCTGCGACGTGAACGAGCGCATGCTCGAGATCGGCCGGGCGCGGGCACTCGACCAGGGCGTGCTGCACGGTGTCGAGTGGCTGGCCGCGGACGCCGAGCGGCTGCCCTTCGCCGACCGCAGCTTCGACCTCTACACGATCGCCTTCGGGCTGCGCAACGTGACCCGTTACGCCGCGGCGCTCGCCGAGGCGCGACGCGTGCTGCGGCCCGGCGGGCATTTCATGTGCCTCGAGTTCACGCCCGAAGCGAGCCCGCTGGTGCAGCCGCTCTACGACCTCTACAGCTTTCACGTGGTGCCGGCGCTGGGCCAGATCGTGACCGGCGACCGCGACGCCTACACCTACCTCGTCGAAAGCATCCGCGGTTTTCCGCGCCAGGGCGAGCTCGCCCTGCTGATCGCCGGCGCCGGGCTGGGGCAGGTCCGCTACCGCAACCTGACAGGGGGCATTGCTGCGCTTCATTCGGCCTGGCGGCTTTGACACGGCGCCGCCCAAATTCGGGCTGCTGCGCAGTCTGCGCAATCTCGCCCGGCTGGCCGCGATCGGGCTGACCCTGGCGCGCCACGACGCGCTGTTCCTGTTCGCCGAAATCCCGGTCGTCGGGCCCTACCTGCGCGTCGCGACCATGTTCGCCCGCCGGCGCGGGCGCACCGCGGCGCGCCCCGGCCAGCGGCTCGCGGCGGCGCTCGACGAGCTCGGCCCGGGCTTTATCAAGCTCGGCCAGATGCTGTCGACGCGGGCCGACCTGTTGGGCGAGGAGATCGCCGCCGACCTCGCGAGCCTGCAGGACCGGCTGCCGCCGTTTCCGGGAGCGGCCGCGCGCGCCGCGGTCGAAGCCGAGTTTGGGCTGCCGCTCGACGCCCTGTTCGCCTCGTTCGACGCGACCGCGGTCGCCGCCGCGTCGATCGCGCAAGTCCATTTCGCCCGCACCGTCGACGGCGAGGACGTGGCGGTCAAGGTGCTCCGGCCGCGTGTCGCGGAAGCCTTCGCCCGCGACCTCGACCTGTTCTTGTGGCTCGCGGTGCTGATCGAGCGGCTCTACCCGCCGGCGCGCCGGTTGAAGCCCATCGAGGTGGTGCGCACCCTCGCCGAGATCGTCAGTTTTGAGATGGATTTGCGGTTCGAGGCCGCCGCCGCCTCCGAGCTCGCCGAAAATTTCGCCGGCGACCCCGGCTTTCGGGTGCCGCGCATCGACTGGGCGCGCACCGGCCGGGGCGTGTTGACCCTGGAGCGGATCGAAGGGGTGCGCATCGACGACCGCGCCGGGCTGGTCGCCGCCGGCCACCGCGTCGAGGAAGTCCTGGCGAAGGCGGCCGGCGCGTTTTTCAACCAGGTGTTCCGCGACGGCTTCTTTCATGCCGACATGCACCCCGGCAACATGTTTGTCGACCCGACCGGGGCGATCGTCGTCATCGATTTCGGGATCATGGGGCGGCTCGACCGCGACACCCGCTGGTACCTCGCCGACATGCTGGTCGGCTTTCTGACCGGCGACTACCGCCGGGTCGCCGAGGTGCATTTTGCCGCGGGCTACGTGCCCCGGCACCGGTCGATCGACGCCTTTACCCAGGCGTGCCGCGCGATCGGCGAGCCGATCCTCGGCCGACCCTTGCAGGAGATCTCGGTCGCCCGCCTGCTAGCGCAGCTGTTTCGGGTGACCGAGCAATTCGACATGGAAACCCAGCCGCAACTGCTGCTGCTGCAAAAGACCATGGTGCTGGTCGAGGGCGTCGGCCGCCGGCTTGACCCCGAGGTCAACATATGGACCATGGCGCAGCCGTTAATCGAACGCTGGATGCGCGACAATCGCGGGCCCGAGGCGCAATTGCGCCAGCGGCTGGAGACGATCGCCGGCATCGCCGAGCGGCTGCCGCGGATTGTCGCGAACCTCGACACGTTGATCGGCGACGTCTCGCGCGACGGGGTTTTGCTGCACGCCGAGTCGATCGCGTCCCACGCGGAGGAGCAGGCCAAACGCGCCTATCTCGCGGTGATCCCGTTGTGGCTCGCCGCGGCGGCATTGGTGGCGATCGCCGCCGCGCTCGTCTTCCGGCACTAGCGCGCTTCCTGGACGCCGCTTTCGCGGGGTGGCGACAACCTGTCGACGTGAAGCAATTCATCTTCAGCGGGAGCAAAAACGTTGCTTGGACACATGTCGTTTGGGGTCGAAAAGCTGACAGTCGCCGCCGCATTCTATGACGAGGTGTTGGCGCCGCTTGGATACGTCCGGCTGTGGACCAAGCCGCACGCGGTCGGCTTTGGGGAACGCGGCGGCGGAGACAAGCTGGCGCTGTTCGTAAAGCCGGGAGAGGCGGCACCGCCAGGCGCGGGGTTTCATGTTGCCTTCAAGGCACCAAGCCGCGACGCGGTTGACGCGTTCCATGCGGCGGCACTCCGCGCCGGCGGCGTCGATTGCGGCGAACCGGGGCTGCGTCCGCAATACGGCGCCACCTATTATGCGGCTTTCGTCTTCGATCTCGACGGCCATAAGCTGGAGGCGGTTCATCAATAGGCGGGCACCAGATGAAAATCACCAAAATCGAAACCGGCATCGTGGCATTGCCGAACGACGAGCCGCTTGCCGGCTTTTCCGAAAACCCGAACGCCAAGAACCCGATCGTCTGGTTGCGGCTCGGCACCGACGACGGCGTCGAGGGGCTGGGCGTCACCTATTTCGGCGGTGCGCTGACCCGCACCCTAAGGCACGCGGTCGACGAGCTGGGTGCGCTCGCGGTCGGCGAGGACCCGCTGCGGGTCGAGACGGTGGCGGCCAAATTGCGCGCCGCCGCGGTCAGCGCCGGCCCCGCCGGCATCTTTACGATGGCGATGTCGGCGATCGACCTGGCGCTGTGGGACATCAAGGGGAAGGCGCTCGGCCTGCCGTTGTGGAAGCTCCTGGGCGGCGGTCGCGACCATATCGCGACTTATGCGAGCGGTGCCTTGCGCCGCGGGCTCAAGCTCGACGAGGCGCTGACCGCGGCCCAGAGATTACGCGAAAAAGGCCATCGCCAAGCCAAGATGCAGCTCGGCCTGCCCGGCGTCACGTCGCCGGCGCGCGAGGTCGAGCAGGCCCGGCTGATCCGCCAGGCGGTCGGCCCGGACATGGATCTGATGTGCGACATCAACCAGCGCTGGCGGCCGGAGCAGGCGATCGACATCGGCCGGCGCGTCGAGGATGCCGGGGTCGGCCTCTACTGGCTCGAGGACGTGACGACGCACGACGATTATGCCGGCTTGGCGCGCGTCGCCGCGGCGCTCTCCACGCCGGTCGCCGGCGGCGAGTACCTCTACGGCATCGTGCCGTTCCGGCACATGCTGGAGGCGCGTTCGGTCGACATCGTCATGATCGACCAGGTGCGCTCGGGCGGGGTGACGCCATGGCTCAAGATCGCCGGCATGGCGGAGGCGTTCAACCTGCCGGTCGTCAGCCACGGTGTGCCGGAGATCCACGTCCACCTGGTCGGCGCCGCGCCCAACGGGCTGACCGTCGAGTACATGCCGCGCCTCTTCCGGTTGTGGGAGGAGGTGCCGGTCCCCGAGAACGGGGTGCTGGCGATGCCGACCGCACCCGGCCTCGGCCTCAAATTCAGCGACGCGGCGATCCGCCAGTACGGCGTCGGCTGACAAGCCCGGAGCCGCTTGCCCGGGCCTCTCCGGCGGCGCCGGTTATAGCAGGCTGCCGCCGTCGACCGGGATCACCACGCCGTTGACAAAGGTCATCGTTGTCGCGAGCCCCAATATCACCGCCGCCACCTCCTCCGGCTCGGCGATCCGCTTCAGCGGGTTGCTGGCGATCCGCTGCGCGCGCTGCTGCGGGGTCCACATCCCGGTCATCGGCGTCTCCATCAGGCTCGGCGCGACCGCGACGACGCGGATCGCCGGGGCCAATGCCCGCGCCAACGACATCGTCATCGTGTGAAGCCCGGCCTTGGCCGCGGCGTACGCGATGTTGCT
This sequence comes from Allostellaceae bacterium, assembly GCA_035570595.1. Lineage (GTDB taxonomy): Bacteria > Pseudomonadota > Alphaproteobacteria > ATCC43930 > CGMCC-115725 > AP-15. The sequence continues at coordinate 4,280 of DATMLF010000202.1, read as the reverse complement.
GCCGCCGCCGCGCACCCCCGAGACCGAGCCGACATTGACGACGAGCCCCCGGCCGCTCGCCTCGAGCAACGCGCGGCAGGCGCGCACGGCGGCAAACGGGCCGCGCAGGTTGACCGCGAGCACAAAGTCGAAAAACGCGTCGTCGAGGGCCTGCAGGTCGGCGTGCGGGATGACCCGGGTGCTGCCGGCATTGTTGACGAGGATGTCGAGCCGGCCCTCGGTGTCGCCGATCTCGGCGGCGAGGCGTTCGATCGAGCCGGTGTCCTGCGCCGGCGCGCGGCTCATTCGATGACCGGCGCCGGAGAGGCTCGCGACCAGCCGCCCGGCCTCCTCAACGTCATTGGCGAAGGTGACGACGACCCTCGCCCCGGCCTGCGCGAAGAGGCGGGCGGTCGCGGCACCGAGGCCCTTGCTGCCGCCCGTCACCAATGCGACGCGACCGTCGAGCGCGCCCATGCCCTGCCCCTCCTTCAGCCCGCGCTCGGTGTGACGACGCCGGCAGGGAGGAAGATCAGGCGCCGGGCGGGAAGAACACCAGCATGCGGACCTCGAGGCTCTCGCGCGGCGGCGCCCCGGGCGGCGAGGTCGGGTCGTCGAAGCCGGTATGCGCGGAAAACCGGGCCGCACCCTGCAATGCCGAGTCGTAGCAGCGGATCAGCACCGCCTCGTCGGCCCGCATCCTAGGGAAGTAGTAATAGCGCTGGTTCGGATTGTAGGTGACCGCGTAGGTCTCGCCGGTGCGGTCCGGGTATTTCAAGTCGCTGGCGACCAGGTTTTCCTCTTCGAGGCTCTGCGCGTCGCACAAGGTCAGCGGCGATTCGAGCACCGGGCCGCGGATCGGCCGCCACAAATTGTTGATCGCAAAGCGGTGTCTCAGAAGCTCCTCGGCCTCGTCGCCCATCAGGTCGCGGACCCGCTGCGGCGCCGACCAGGCGGTGTAGTCGTTGTGCACGCGCTTGGCCGGGATCTTGATCGTCTTGTCTTTCGCCGACAGCGCGGCGTTGCGCACGATGTGGTCGAACGCGACGGCCCGCACCGCACCGGTCGCCTCCACCATGACCCGCTCGCATTCGGGGTAATAGACCGCCTTGACCTGCTCCTCGTCGTAAAAATTCGTGACCGCGGTCGGGCGGCGCAGCAGCACAAAGCCTTCGCGGTCGAGCGACAGCCGGTCGACCACCGGGCGCCCGTCGCGGATCGGGACCTGGTGCTCGACGTTGCGGCCGGTGCGCACCGGCGTGCCGGCCGGCGGCTCGTAATTGTAGGCGACCGGCTTTTCCGCCATCGGCTCGAGGAAATTGAGCGGTGCGGTGATGCTGTCGAGACCGGTCAGTGCGATGCCGTCCATCATGTCCTCCGCGGCTCGGGCGAGCGTTCGCTCACATGGCGCAGACGGTAAGGCAGCATGACCCCACCGTCAAACGCGATAAAATCCGGCCGCGCCCGGTGGCGCCCCGGCCGCCGGGTTCAAGTCTGGATGCACGAAACAATCACTCCCGCGAAGTCGTCATGGTCGGACTTGTTCCGGCCATTCACGTGCCCGATCGGGGTGGTAGAAGGACGTGGATCACCGGGACGAGCCCGGTGACGACAGCCAAAAATAGAGGCTCGGGGCGATCCTGCAATCGCCGCCGCGGAACCGGACAGCGGTGGTGGCGCCCGGCTGCCCGACCGCTCCGCTGTTGCATGCCGGGCGGCGCTCTGCGAGAATCTACCTCTCGCAAAATCATCATTTCGGCGATTGCGCCGGGAGCATCCAGATGACCGAGATCAGAGGCTATCACGCCCACGTCTATTACGACCCCGCGACGAAGCCGCTGGCGACGAAGCTGCGCCAGACGATCATCGACACGTTCACCGTCGAGCCCGGCGGCTTCAGCGACGCGCCGGCCGGCCCGCACCCGATCTCGCAGTTCAACGTGATCTTCAAGGTCGAGGAGTTCCGGAACGTCGTGCCGTGGCTGATGCTGAACCGCGAGGGCCTCGACGTGCTCGTCCACCCGCTGACCGAAAGCTCCTACGACGACCACAGCAAGAACGCGATCTGGCTCGGCACGCCGGTGCCGATGAAGCTCGACGTGCTGCGGCCGACCTACCGCGCCGAGCTCCTGCCAAAAGATCTCGCGCACACCGCCTAACCGCCCAGGCAGCCTCTGGGGGCGCGGCGGTCAGACCGCCGGGCCCGTCCCCTGAAGCGGCACGGCGTCAACCGCGAGCGGGGCGTAAAGCCCCAGGATCTCCGAGGCCGCCTCGGCCTCGGCGTCATCCGCGGCCTCGACCACGACCGCGGTCTCGCCGTTGTGGACAAAGCGCGCAAAGCTGTGGCGCACGTCGCCCCACACCATCGGGTCGACCTCGAGCGCCTCGAGTTCGGCCCGCACGGTCGGCGGCACCGGCCCGGTCTCCTTTAGGACGCGATGGGCGAGCCGGTTGCCCGGAAATCCTTCGGTGCGCAGCCGATGGTAGGCGTCAAGCGCGATCCCGCTCGACGCAAACAGGCCGACGACTAGCCGTGCCGCCATAAAACCTCCCGCCTTATACCGAAATACCGAAATACGCTCTGCTCACCCGCCCAGCGTCGTGACCCAGAAGTTCGCGATATCTAGCGTTGACTTTCCCGACGGGGCTCGGGATCCGCCTCGGCTGTGGATACCGGCCTTCGCCGGCAAAGCGAAGGACAAGTGCTGGAACATAATCCTTTGAACTTCCGGTTTACCGCACTAGCGGGCGGCCGTGGCGCCGACCTTGCTCGCCAGCTCACCTGCCATCCTGCGGTGCTCTTGCAGGGTGGGCAGCGTGTTGCGGGCAAATTCGCGCAGCTGCGCGTTACCGCCCGACTGCTCCTCGCGCTGGAACAGCCTTATCGCCTGGTCATGGTCGCCGACCATCGCATGCGCGTAGTCCCGGTCGAAACTTCCGTCGTGCTCGTTGGCGAGCTTGTCGCGCAGGCGCCGATGCTCGATGTCGAGCGTGTCGGGCGGCGTCAAGCCGTCGGTCTTGGCGATCGTCGTCAGCTGCGCGTTGGCTTTCGTGTGGTCGGTGATCATCTTGTCGGCAAAACGCCGGACATCGGGGTTGACCGATTTATTGGCGAGCTTGCTGAGCTCGATCTCGGCAAGCCCGCCGCGCGCGGCATTGTCGACAAAATCCCGGTCGGCCCTGCTCAGCACGTGCTGCGCCGGCGCCACCTGGGCCGAACTGGCGGGCGAACCAGCCGGGGCCGCCGTCTGCGCCAGCGCCGCGCCCGCGAGCGCGGTGCCTGACAGCAAGCCGACAGCGACAACAGCCGTGCGGGCATATACGCGAACCATCGAACCCTCCCGATCGGGGCATATGCCGGTCAACGGAGCCGCTAACGCGGCGGTTCCGCGACCGCTGCACCGCCAAGGAAATGAGCCGCGCCCTCCGCGCCCGGCTGGGCATTGACGCGGTTGTCCGCCGACGGGCGGCGTGCTATCGCAGCCCCTCGTCCAGTTGGACAGGGCAGCGAGGTCGGATGAGACATGCGGCGGGGGCAGCAGTCGTGGCGGTGACGGCGTCGTTCGCGTTCAGCGCCGCCTGGTCGCAGACCGTCATCCAACAGAACAACGTCAGCGTGAGCCACGAGGGCGGCAGCGTCACGGTCAGCGGGAACACGGTCGCGGTCGACGTCGCGCCTGCGGGCGGGCGGGTGGTCGGGGACGGGCAGCCCGCGTCGGAGACGCGCGGCATCGCGCCGGTCGCGGCGGTCAACGCCGACGGCGCCTTTGCGCTGACGATCCAGATCGGGCCGCCCGGGCTGACGGTCGAGGCCGACAAGAACCTGCTGCCGATCGTCAGGACCGATGTGGCGGACGGGCGGCTCGACATCTACACCGACCGGTCCTATTCGGTCGAGGGGCGCATCAAGGTCACGGTGACGTCGCCGAACGTCACCGACATCTCCGCCTCGGGAAGCAACCGGATCGACGGCGTGGGGCTCGGCGGCGGGCCGCTGTCGGTTTCGCTAAACGGCTCCAACACCGCGGTGCTGAGCGGCAGCGTCTCGGCGGTGACCGCGCATATGAGCGGTTCGAACCACCTGTCCGCCCGCCAGCTGACCGCCGATTCCGCGAATGTCAGCCTGAACGGCTCGGGGAGCGCCGAGGTCGAGGCGCGGCGTCAAATCGTCGCCGAAATTTCGGGCGCGGGCTCGATCTCGGTCTACGGCAACCCGCAGGCGCGCAGCACCCAGGTCAACGGCTCCGGCAGGATCAGCTTCGAGTAGGCCGGCAGCCGAGCAAGCCCTATTCGATGCGGCC
>DATMLF010000201.1:0-32308 GCA_035570595.1 Allostellaceae bacterium | reverse complement strand
CCGGTCAATCCACCCGAACGGAGCCACGCCGCACAACACGTTTCCGTCGGCGCTTCCCCGATTGGTTCGCAAACCGGATTGCCGGGACGCGGCGACGGGGGCGGCGCCCGCTGCCTCCCATTCGGGATCCGTTCGGGCCGGCCCATCGCCGTGATGGCGGCGGGGCTCGTGCTGCTGACGGCGCTGCGGCTCGCGATGGCGGCGGCGATGCCGCTGGCGCCGGACGAGGCCTATTATTGGACCTGGTCGCGCGCTCTCGCCGCGGGATATTTCGACCATCCTCCGATGGTCGCCCTGTGGATTCGCGCCGGAACGTGGCTCGCCGGCGATACGGCGCTCGGCATCCGGTTGCTCGGGCCGCTTTCGATCGCGCTCGGTTCGGTGCTGCTGTGGGACGCGGCGGACCGCCTGCTGCCGGGCCGGAACGCCGGGATCATCGCGGTTTCGCTGCTGAACGCCACGCTCCTGGTCGGCGTCGGAGCGGTTGTCATGACCCCCGATTCGCCGTTGCTGCTGTTTTGGATACTCAGCCTCTGGGCGATGGCGCGAATCGTCGCCCGCGGCTCGGGCGCCTCCCGCGGCTCGGGCATCTGGTGGCTGGCGGTCGGCCTCTTCGTCGGCCTCGCCACGGCGAGCAAGTATACCGGGGTTCTGTTGGCGCTCGGCATCGGAATTTGGCTCCTGCTGGCCGGGCGCCACTGGCTGCGGCGGCCTGAGCCCTACGCCGGCGCGGTGGTGGCCCTTGCCGTCGTCGCGCCGGTGCTGTGGTGGAATGCGACGCACGGATGGGTGAGCTTCCTGCGGCAGGGGGTGCGGATCGGCGTGTGGTCGCCGGGGCAGGCGCCGCAGTATCTGCTTGAGCTTCTCGGCGGCCAGATCGCCGCCGCAACGCCGCTGATTTTTTTGTTCTGCGTCGCCGGAATGGGGTTGGCGCTGCGCTCTGCCTGGCGCAAGCGTGACCCGGCGTGGAGCTTGCTCGCGATCCTCAGCCTGTTGCCGGCGTTGATCTTTGTCCAGCATGCGATCGGCGACCGGGTGCAGGCGAATTGGCCGGCCATCGTCTATCCCGCGGCCGGCGTCGCCGCGGCCGGCCTGAGCAGCCGGTTTTGGCGCCGATTGCGAACCCCGGCGATCGCGCTCGGGCTCCTGATCACCGCCGCCGTCTATGTCCAGGCAGCGTTCGCGCCGGTGTCGCTGCCGCCGAAGCTCGATCCGATCGCGCTGCAGATGGAGGGGTGGCGCGGCCTCGCGGCCACGGTCGAGGACGCGCGCCGCCGCAGCGGCGCCGGCTTTGTCGCGGCCGATCAATCCGGGCTTGCCGCGGAATTGGCGCGCGACCTGCACGCGGCCGTGCCGGTGATCGCGATCGGGCCGCGCTGGTGGAGCTTCGACCTGCCGCCGGCGTCGGTCGACGGCATGACCGGGGTGCTGATCGAATCCGATCGCCACGAGACGTCGATCTGGCCCGCAACCGAGGAAATCGGGACGGTGACGCGCGCACACAACGGCGTCGCGATCCAGAGGTACCGGCTTTATCGGGTGGTCCCGGATCACTCGACGAGCGCGGTGCGCTTGCCGCGCCCTCGGGTGAATTAACCCTCCGATACGCCCGGCGTTCTCGGCGGCCCGGACCCCGCCCCGCGTCGGTGCTTGGGATGCGCGGCGGGCCCGAACCGCGGGGCATCCGGATCTTAAACGGTGATCTCTGGCATGGGTCGGCAAGGTTGATATATCTATCACGGGGCCACCCATGCTGCGGACGGCGCGGTGCCGTCCGCAGCGCCAGCTTGAGGTTGCACGATGAAAATAGCCTTTGCCGAGCCTGATCTGCCCCGTTCCGGCGCCGCGGTCGCCGGGATCTGGGAAGGCGGCGGGCTGACGCCCGGCGCGCGCCGGCTCGACGAAGCGACGGACGGAGCGATTACCCGCGCGCTTGCCGGCGCGGCTCGGTTCAGCGGCAAAAAGGGCGAGCTCCTGGCGATTGTGGCGCCGGCGAAGCTGCCGCTCAGCCGGATCGTCGTGGCCGGGCTCGGCAAGCGCGAGAAAGCCGACGCGCGCCTCTACGAGGATCTGGGCGGGGCGCTCGCGGCGCATCTGAACGGCGCCGGGGAAACCGAGGCGACGATCGCCGGCGACGTCGCCGAGGAGGCGCCGATTGCCGCGGGCGAAGCTGCGGCGGCGCTCGCCTTTGGGGCTGCGCTCCGCACATACCGGTTCGACAAATACAAGACGAAGCAGAAGCCGGAGCAAAAGCGGTCGCTGGCCCAGCTGACCGTGTCGAGCGAGGCCTCGGACGCCGCGGAGCGCGCCTATCGCCCGCTCCAGCAAACCGCCGAGGCGGTGTTTTTCACCCGCGACCTCGTGTCCGAGCCGGCCAACGTCATCTATCCCGAAACCCTCGCCGCCGAAGCGCGCACCCTCGAAAAATTCGGGGTCGCGGTCGAGGTGCTCGACGAGAAGGCGATGCGCGAGCTCGGCATGGGCGCTCTGCTCGGTGTCGCGCAGGGCAGCGCCCGGCCGCCGCGGCTCGTCGTCATGCAGTGGCGCGGCGCCGGTCGGGCCAACGACCAGCCGGGGCCGCTCGCTTTTATCGGCAAGGGGGTCACCTTCGACACCGGCGGCATCTCGATCAAGCCCGCCGCCGGCATGGGCGACATGAAATGGGACATGGCCGGCTCGGCCGTGGTCATCGGTTTGATGCGGCTGCTGGCGGCGCGCAAGGCCAAGGTCAACGCGGTCGGGATCGTCGGCCTCGTCGAGAACATGCCGTCGGGCACGGCCCAGCGGCCGGGCGACATCGTCACCTCGATGTCGGGCCAGACGATCGAGGTGCTGAACACCGACGCCGAGGGGCGGCTCGTCCTCGCCGACGCCATGTGGTACTGCCAGGACCGGTTCAAGCCGCGGCTGATGGTCGACCTGGCGACGTTGACCGGGGCCGTCATCGTGGCACTCGGGCACAACAACGCCGGCCTGTTTTCGAATGACGACGAGATCGCCGCCCGGCTGATCGAGACCGGCAAGGCGGTCGGCGAGGAGGTCTGGCGCATGCCGCTCGGCGATGCCTATGACCGCGACATCGACAGCGACGCCGCCGACGTCAAGAACATCGGCGGCGGCCGCGCCGCCGGCAGCGTCACCGCCGCGCAGTTTCTGCAGCGCTTTGTCGACAAGGTGCCGTGGGCTCACCTCGACATCGCCGGCATGGCGTGGTCGAGCAAGGATGCCGCGACCGTGCCAAAGGGTGCGACCGCGTTCGGCGTGCGTCTGCTCGACCGCTTTGTGGCCCGCTACTACGAGGACGAGTAGCCGCCCGTGGCGGAGGTCGGGTTCTATCATTTGTCGTCGATGCCGCTCGAGCGGGCCCTGCCCAGGCTTCTCGAGCGGGCGCGGGCGCACGGCCACCCGATTGTCGTCCGGTGCGGGTCGAGCGAGCGTGTCGCCCAGCTCGACGCGATCCTGTGGACCTACGACGAGGCGAGCTTTCTGCCGCACGGCTCGGCCCGCGACGGCGACGCGGCGGCTCAGCCGATCTGGCTGACCGAACGCGACGAAAACCCGAACCGGGCGACCATGCTGGTGCTGGTCGACGGCGTCGAGGCGGCGGACCTCGCATCGTTCGCGCGCTGCGCCGACCTCTTCGACGGCGGCGACGAGGATGCGGTCACAGCCGCCCGCGAGCGCTGGCGGCGGGCGCGCGACGCCGGCCACACACTGACCTATTGGCAGCAGACCGGCACCGGCTGGGACCGCCGCGGCTGAGCACGGCGGGCGGCACCCGGCGATATTGCCGTCAGCGCCGGCCGAGGCTATAAACCGCCGCTTTCGCGGATCGTGAAGGGGTGCCGACGGCCATGGAACGGACGCTGTCGATCCTGAAGCCGGACGCCACGCGGCGCAACCTGACCGGGGCGATCAACGACCGCTTCGAGCGCCGCGGCCTGCGCATCGTCGCGCAAAAGCGCGTGTGGCTGACCGTCGCGCAGGCCGAGCAATTCTACGCCGTCCACGCCGAGCGGCCATTCTACCGCAGCCTCGTCGAGTTCATGACCTCGGGGCCGGTCGTCGTCCAGGTGCTGGAGGCGCTCGACGCAGTGGCGCTGAGCCGCGAGATCATGGGCGCGACCGATCCGGCCAAGGCCGGGCCGGGGACGATCCGCAAGGATTTCGCCGAGTCGATCGAGGCCAACTCGGTGCACGGCTCCGATTCGCTCGACAACGCGGCGGAGGAGATCGCCTTCTTCTTTTCGGCGATCGAAATCCTCCCATAGCACGGGCCGGCTTGATGGCCGCCGGCGGGCATCTCGGGGCGGCGGTCGGCGCTCGCGCGGAGCCTTCGCGCTGCGCCGTGACGAGGACGACGCCGCCCTGGCTGGCGGCGACCTGCGAGGCCGGGCTCGGTGCGGCGGCATTGCTGTTTTTCCCGCTGCTGGTCGTGGCACCCCGCGGTATCGCGCCGCTCGCCGCGAGCGCGGGCCTGTTTAGCGCGGGCCTGATTTTGCCGCGCGGCCGCGAGCCCGCCCACTTTCGTGCTTTGGCCGTCCCCGCCGCCCTCCTCGCGTCGCTGCTCGTCTGGGGTGCGGTGTCGGCGGCGTGGTCGCCCGAGCCGCAGCGCGCGCTGGTCGAGGCGGCGCGTCTCGCCGGGATTTTTGCCGCGTCGTTGGCGATGACGGCGGCGGCGGATTTCGTCGCGGCGCCGCGCCGGCTCAGTGCACTGCTGCTCGCCGGGTTTGCGGTCGCGCTGGTGATGGCGACGCTCGACCTTGCCACCCACGGGGCGCTCACCACGCCCTTTTCCGAGCGCGCCTATCAGCCGGCCTGGCTGAACCAGGCATCGGTCGCGTTCGCGGTTCTGCTGTTGCCGACAAGCGCCGCGCTGGTTGTGGACGGGCGCCGCCTGGCCGGCTGGGTGTTTGCCGCCCTCGGTGCCGCAACCATCTTTGTCCTCGCCGGCACCGCGGCAAAGGCGGCGCTCGCCGCCGGCGTGCCGTTCGCGGTCCTGTGCGGCTACCGCCGCGCCTGGGCAGCGCGGGGCGCCGCCGTGCTGGTGGTGCTCGCCATTGTCACCGCACCCCTCACCTTTGCCCGCCTCGACGGCGTGTCGGGGCTCGTCCACGTCGCGGACATGGTAAAGCTGTCCGCCGGGCATCGCCTGCTGATCTGGTCGTTTGTCGGAGACCGCGTCGCCGAGCACCCGCTGCGTGGCTGGGGACTGGATTCGTCGCGCGCCATCCCCGGCGGCAAAGAGCCGATCCGCCTCAACGAGGTGTGGCTGCCGCTGCACCCGCACAACGCGCCGCTGCAGCTGTGGCTCGAGCTCGGCGTGCCGGGGGTCGTGCCGTTCGCCCTCTTCGCCGGCTGGCTTTTGCTCGCGTTTGGCCGCACCGACTGGCAGCACCTCTACGCCGCGGCGGCCGGCGGCGGTCTCGCGGCTGCCTTTGTCGCGTCGGTCGCGACCTACGGCGTCTGGCAGGAATGGTGGGAGGGGACCTTGTCGTTTTCGCTGTTCATGACATTGGTGATGGCGCGGGTCGCGCCCGCCGCCGTCGCGGCGCGCTGATGCGCGTCTTCGCGCCGATGCCGCCGCGGCCGTGGCGCGAGGCCGGGGGGTTTGCCGCTGCCGCGGAGGCGGCGGGGTTCGACGCGCTGGCGACGTTCGAGCTCGGCCACGACCCGTTCGCGCCGCTCGCGGTCGCAGCACTCGCGACCGAGCGGGTCGAATTGACGACTTCGGTCGCGGTTGCTTTTCCGCGCAGCCCAACCGTCGTCGCGGCGCAAGCCTGGGACCTGCACGCCAACTCGCGCGGCCGCTTTGTCCTCGGCCTCGGCAGCCAGGTGAAGGGCCACATCGAGCGCCGCTTTGGCGTGCCGTGGACTCCGCCCGCACCGCGCTTGCGCGACTACGTCCTGGCGTTGCGCGCAGTCTGGCGCTCGTGGCAGACGGGCGAGCCGCTCGACTATCGCGGGACGCACTACCAGCTGACCCTGATGACCCCGGATTTTTCCCCGGAGCCGACCGGATTGCCGCCGATCCCGGTCGTCATCGCCGCGGTCGGCGAGGCGATGCTGCGGGTCGCGGGCGAGGTGTGCGACGGGGTGCGGCTGCATCCGCTGTGCACGCGCCGCTATCTCGAGGAGATATGCCTGCCGCAATTGCGCGAGGGGATGCGGCGCGGCAAGCGCGAGCGCGCCCGCTTCGACCTCAACGGCGGCGGTTTTGTCGCGACCGGGCCGGACGAGGCGACGGTCGCCGCGGCGATGGACGCGGTGCGCCGCCGCGTCGCCTTTTACGGCTCGACCCGCACCTACCTGCCGGTGCTGGCGCTGCACGGCTACGACGACCTCGGCCGCAAGCTGCACCGGCTGTCGGTCGAGGGGCGGTGGAGCGAGATGCCGGCTGAAGTCTCGGACGACATGGTGCGGCTCTTCGCCGCCTGCGGCACCTATCGCGAGATCGCGCGCGCGATCGAAACGCGGTTCGCGAACCTCGCCGATTCGATCGATCTCGCGTTCCCGGCCGGCGCGCCGGCCGAACTGCAGCGCGAGCTGCTGGCCGACATCCGCAGCATCCCGCATCAGTTCACCGGGTTTCCGGCCGAATAGCTGCTGCGGTCAGCGCTGGTTCAGCAGCAGCACGCCGCCGCCGATCAGCACGATGCCGCCGATCTGCGGCCAGCCCAGAGGCTCGCCCCAAAAGAGGTGCGCCAGCACGGCGACCACCGCATAGCTCGCCGAGACCGAAGGAAAGGCGAGCGACACCGGGATCCCCTTCAGCGCCACGATGTAGCACAGGGCGGCGCACAGGTAGATCGCGAGACCGACGACCGTCATCGGGTTGAGGAACTGCGCGGCGAGCGTCGGCGAGCCGTTGGCCGCCGTCTTCAAGGCGATCTGGCCGGCGATTCCGAGCAGGATCGACACCGCGAGGCTCGCGTAGTAGGTCAATTTTCTGCTGCCTCAAAAGACCGGCCGACCTCGCGCGAGCGCGGCATGCCCGGCCGGCAACGGCATACTCCGCGCCGCCGGCAGCCAGGCGGGGTCACAACCCCGCCGCCGCCATCATCGTGGCAAGGACGCGCTCGGCGGCGAAATGCTCGGCCGCGATTTCCCGCGCCGCCCGGCTGTGCGCCCGGTAGTCGGCGGCGACCGCGTCGATGCCGGCAAGCGCCTCGTCTTCGCTCGCGAATTCGAAGAGCCCGCGGCCGACCGGGTAGAATTTGCCGAACCCGGTGCGCATCGTCACGACCGGCCGCCCGGCGGCGAGGTAGCACACGCTGCGGTCGCTGAACCAGCCGCTGTTCGGGCGCACGTAGATGTCTTTGGCGACAGTGAACTCGCCGCGCGAGTCGACGATAAAGTCGCGATAGGCGGCCATCCCGGCCGAAACCGGCCCCGGATCGACGAGGCGCCAGCCGGCGTCCGCGACCCGGCCGCGCACGGCCGCGTCGGGTGGGTCCATTGCCAGCGCAAAGCAGGTCTGCGGACGGCGGCGCGGCAGGTCGAGAAACCGCAGAAAGTTGACGTGCTTCGACCAGACGTAGCGCGAACCGGCGAACACGATGTCCTTGCCTTTGTTTTCCCAGGTGGCGATCGTCGTAAAGCAGCCGCCGGCATCGTCCGCTTGCGGCCACAGGTCGAGGACGACCGGCGGCCGGGTCGGGCGCCAGGCAATGCCGGACAGCGGCACCGGGCAGTCCGGCGCCCCGAGGTTCTCGCCGTAGCTGAAGAAATGCGTGTGCGCGTCGAGGTAGGCGCGCGCCGCCGGGTCGGCGAGGGCATACTTGATCTGCTCGTAGACCGGGTCGGTGTCGACCATGATGCGCACCGGGCAGGCGAGATGCTCGTCGCGCAGCCGGGTCGCCCCGCACAGGTTGATCACCGCGTCGGCCGCGGCGTAGAGACGGCGCACCTCGGCGCGCGGCAGCCCGTGCCATTCGTCGCTGATCGCGTCCCAATAGGCCCAGCGCCCGCCGAGCCCAAAGCTCTCCATCGCCCGCCGCAGATAGGCGACGTTGTAGCCGCACCCCATCATCACGCTGGCGACGCGCGGGTCGTAGGGATTGGCCCCGCCATCCTCGATATACCAGACGTCGTAGCCGAGCCGTTGGAGGCCGACAAGGTAATGCATCGCCTGCCAGGCAATGCCGGCGAGCGGCATCTGGCCGACGAAATGCAGGACGAGGATCGTGCCGCGCTTGCTCAAGGGGCCTGTCCATTGTGGTTCGCGCCGCCACAACGGCCGGCCCCGCGATTCGCTTCCCGGGACCTGCGGGCCGGCGAGGGTCGACCAGTCACGCGCAAGACCCCAAACCGCGTGGGGTTGCCGGCGCGCGACCCGCCATGCTAGGCAGAACCAATGATCGACGGCATCATCGGATGGCTGACGGGAGGCGCGTCGAACGGCGGTGGCGCGCCGCAGGACGAAGTCAGGCTGGCGTTGACGGCACTCCTCGTCGAGGTGGCGCACAGCCATGACCACTTCGACGAAAACGAGCGCACCGTCGTCGCCAAGCTGCTGCAGCGGCATTTCAACTTGTCGCCGGCCGATGCGCGGGCGCTGCTCGCCGCCGGCGAGCGGGAGGCCGAGCGCTCGGCCGAGTTGTTCCATTTCACCCGGATCATCAACGAGCGGCTTTCCTTCGACCGGCGCGTCGAGCTGATAGAGATGCTGTGGGAGGTCGCGTACGCCGACGGCGTGCTCGACGAGTATGAGGACAGCCTGCTGCGCCGCGTCGGTGGGCTGATCTACGTGCCCGACCGCGAGCGCGGCATGGCGCGCCAGCGTGTGCTCAGGCGCCTGGGGCTCGACGACACCGTCTGATCCTCGCCGAGCCGGCCGGCCCCAAGCCCAGGAGAAGAAGCCCCTGCCATGACCTATGTCGTCACCGAAGCCTGCATCCGCTGCAAGTACATGGACTGCGTCGAGGTGTGCCCGGTCGATTGCTTCTACGAGGGCGAGAACATGCTCGTCATCCACCCCGACGAATGCATCGATTGCGGGGTGTGCGAGCCGGAATGCCCGGTCGACGCGATTATCCCCGACAGCGAGACGGAGGCCGAGCGCTGGCTCGAGGTCAACCGCGAGTACGCCGCCGCCTGGCCCAACATCACCCGCAAAAAGCCCGAGCCGCCCGACGCCGACGACTGGAAGGAGGTCGCCGACAAATACGAAAAACACTTCAGCCCCAAGCCGGGCGGCAGCTGAGCCGCCCGACGCCGGGCGGAAGGCCGGGATATGCGTCCTCGGCATGTGTGACCCGCTGGCCTTCGGCGGCTCTTTCATGATATTGTTCTATCAGTGCTCTTGACGCGTTCCTCTCCGGTTCCGCGCTGTTCGTCGAAGTGCGGGGGGTCGCTGCCGCCGGCGCGCGGCGGGTTGAAGCGTCCCGGCATGATCACTCGGTTCGATTGCGAGAGACGGACATGACGTCGGAAAAACCCCCATTCGGCACCGGCGACCTCGTCGTCTATCCGACCCATGGCGTAGGCAAGATCGTCGGCATCGAGACCCAGGAGATTGCCGGGCACACGCTGAGCGTCTTTGTCGTCGCGTTCGACAAGGACCGGATGACCTTGCGCGTGCCGTTGGCGAAAGCCAAGGTGTCGGGGTTGCGCAAACTGTCGAGCCGCAAGGAGATGGACGCAGCACTCGCCAAGCTGCGCGGGCGGTCGCGCGCCAAGCGCACGATGTGGAGCCGGCGCGCCCAGGAATACCAGGCCAAGATCGCCTCGGGCGACCCGGGCTCGATCGCCGAGGTGGTGCGCGACCTCTACCGCAATTCCGGCCAGCCGGAGCAGTCCTACAGCGAGCGGCAAATCTACCAGGCCGCGCTCGATCGGTTCGTGCGCGAATTCGCCGCGGTGGAGCGCATCGACGAGACCACCGCGACGCAACGGGTCGAGCAGCTGCTGACGGCGTGATCCGGCCGGCCTCGACTCGGGCTGGCGGGGTGGGGTGAGCGCAGCCCGGGCGCCGCAAAATCTCGCGCCGCAAAATCTCGCATGGCTGCGCGGCGCCCGGCGGGTATGGGCGGTGGCCGCGATCCGCGCCGCGGCGCAACCGCTTGCCCGTCTCCACGACCAACTGAGCGAGCGCTTCGGCGACGGCGACCGGCTCGTCTATCTCGGCGATTATTTCGGCTACGGCGAGGCGGTCCGCGCGACGATCGACGAGCTGCTCGATTTTCGCCGCCGGGTTCTGGCGCGGCGCGAAGGCTTCGCCTGCGACGTGACGTTCCTGCGCGGGGCGCAGGAGGAGATGCTGCAAAAACTGCTGCAGCTGCAGTTCGCCCCCAACCCCGGCGAGGTTTTGAGCTGGATGGTCAACGCCGGCGTCGAGCCGACGGTGCGCGCCTACGGCGGCGACCTGCGGCAGGGGTTTGCCGCGACGCGCGACGGCCCGCGCACGATCACCCGCTGGACGAGCGGGTTGCGCGCGACGATCAACGCCGCCCCGGGGCACACGAAGCTGTTGTCGGCGCTACGCCACGCCGCGTTCACCGAAGAGGATGGCGGGGTGCTGTTCGTCCATGCCGCGGTCGACCCGGCGCGCCCTCTCGCGGCGCAGGGCGACGCATTCTGGTGGGGGCGCCGGGACATCCTCGACCTCGGGGCGGCGTTCGGCGGCTTCCGCCGCGTCGTCCGAGGCGTCGGCCGCGGCCAGCGCGGGCTCGTCGAGCGCGAATTCGGCGTGTCGCTCGACGGCGGCGGCGGACATCTCGTCGCCGCCTGCTTTGCCCCGGACGGCAGCGTTCTTGACCGGGTCGAGGTCTGATCGCCCAGTTTCCCGCCGCCAGACTGGTCAGATCGCGGTGTAGCCGCCGTCGACGAGCAGGTCGCTGCCGGTCACAAAGCTCGACTCGTCCCCGGCAAGAAAAACCGCCGCCGCGGCGATCTCGGACGGCTGGCCGAGGCGTCCCAGCACATGCTTTGGCGCCATCACCGCCCGCGCCGCCTCAAAGCTGCCGTAGCGGCGGGTCAGCCGCCCGGTCTCGACCGCACCCGGCGACAACGCGTTGACGCGGATGTTCTCTCCGGCGTGGTCGATCGCCATGACCTTGGCGAGCTGGATCAAGGCGCCCTTGGTCGCGCAATAGGCGGCGCGCCCGGCGCTGCCGACGCGGCCGAGCTGCGAGGCGATCAGGATGACCGAGCCGCCGCCGCTCGCGATCATCAGCGGCAACGCGGCGCGGCATAGCAAAAACGAGCCGGTCAAATTGACCGACACGACGCGCTCCCACTCCACGATGCTGGTTTGAACGACACTGCCGCCGGCGTCGTGCGGCGCCGCCCCGCTGACCAGGATGTCGAGCCGGCCGAATGCGTCCTTTACCGCCGCGACCGCCGCCACGGTGTCGTTCTCCACCGCGACGTCGCAGCGCCGGCCGAGGGCGCGGGCGCCCGCCGCCGCGACCAGCCGTGCCGTTTCTTCGGCACCCGCCTCGTCGATGTCGCAGCACGCGACCGCGGCCCCCGCCTCGGCAAAGGCGGTCGCGATCGCCCGGCCGATCCCGGCCGCGGCACCGCTGACAAGCGCGGTTTTGCCGGACAACGTCATCGCGCTTGCTCCTCGATCCTCCAGCATGACATCAGCCGAGCGCGGCGCGTCGCGTCGGGTCAGATCACCTGCTCGGTGCGGGGATCGATCAAATGCATCTGGTTGAGGTCGGCGGCGAGCGGCATCGTCTCGCCGACGTTGCCCGCCGCGGCGGGGTCGACGCGGCCGCAAACCTCGACGCCCTCGACGACAAAATAGACCATCGTCTCCATGCCCATCGGCTCGACGACGTCGAGGCGCATCGAAAACGGCACCACGCCCGGCGCCGCGTCGCTGCGGGTTTCGGTGATGTGCTCGGGTCGCAGCCCGAACAACAGCTCGCTGTCGACATGCTGCCGGTAATGGGCTTCGCGCGACGCCGGCACCGGGAGCGAGAGCCCATCGGCGAGCCGGACCTGCAGCCCCGCCCCGTTTTGGACAAGCCGGCAGGGCAAAAAGTTCATCGTCGGCGAACCGATAAAGCCGGCGACGAACCGAGTTTTCGGATGATGGTACACCTCCTGCGGCGTGCCGATCTGGTCGATCCGCCCAGCGTTCATGACGACGACCCGGTCGGCCAGGGTCATCGCCTCGACCTGGTCGTGGGTGACGTAGACCGTCGTCGTCGTGACCTTTTGGTGCACCTTTTTAATTTCGGTTCGCATCTGCACGCGCAGCTTGGCGTCGAGGTTCGACAGCGGCTCGTCAAACAAAAAGACCTTCGGGTTGCGCACGATGGCGCGGCCCATCGCCACCCGCTGCCGCTGGCCGCCGGAAAGCTGCTTTGGCCGCCGCTCGAGCAGGCTCGTGATGTCGAGAATGTGGGCGGCCGCCTCGACGCGCTGCTTGATCTCGGGCTTTGGAAACTTTTTGAGCCGCAGGCCGAACGACATGTTCTCGAACACGGTCATATGCGGATACAGCGCGTAGTTCTGGAACACCATCGCGATGTCCCGGTCTTTTGGCGGCACGTCGTTGACCAACTGGTCGCCAATGTAGATTTCGCCCGAGGTGGCCTCCTCGAGCCCGGCGATCATGCGCAGGGTCGTGGTCTTTCCGCAGCCCGAGGGCCCGACCAAAACGATAAACTCGCGATCGGCGATGTCGAGGTCGATCCCCTGCACCGCCGGGGTCTTGTCGAACATCTTTACGATGTTGCGGAGCGCGACCTGCGCCATCTCCGGTCCTTCCCTGTCAAGCTGTTTGTCGCCGGGGCGTCAAGCCGGCGATCTAGTAATCCATCAAACGCCAACTTATCAACAGGTCTGTTGCGGCCCGCCGGCCGCCCACGGCTTCAGTCCGTGGCCCGCGGCGGCCGCCATATGCCCGGCGGCGCGCTCGCGGAACTCGCCGCCGCGCCGGCGCGCCCGGCGCACCGTTCGGCAACAACCGCGCCGCTCACGGCGTTAGCCACGGGACAACGCCCCGACCCGAGTGGAATGACCGATGCTCCTACGAGATATGACGCGGCGCGGTTTTCTCGGCACCTCCGCCGGAGCGGCCGGCGGTGCGGCGGTTTTGCCCGCGATCGCCCGCGCCGCACCACCGCTGGCACCAGGCGGGCAGCCGGTGCAAACCCCCGACATGGTCTCGATCGTGCTCGAAGTGAACGGGGTGCCCCACCAGCTGACCGTCGAGCCGCGGGTCACCTTGCTCGACGCGTTGCGCGAGCGCCTGCAGCTGTTCGGCACGAAGAAGGGCTGCGACCGCGGCGCCTGCGGCGCCTGCACCGTGCACGTCGACGGCCGCCGGGTGGTCGCGTGCCTGACGCTCGCGGTGCGCTCGCAGAACAAGGCGATCACGACGATCGAGGGTCTGGCCGACAAGGACGGCGAACTGCACCCGATGCAGGCCGCCTTTCTCGAGCAAGACGGGTTTCAGTGCGGCTACTGCACGCCCGGTCAGATCATGTCGGCGGCGGCGCTGGTCGCCGAGGGGCGGCCGTTGTCGGACGACGCGATCCGCGAATGGATGAGCGGCAACATCTGTCGCTGCGGCGCCTACCCGAACATCCGCGCCGCGATCAAACAAGCAGCACGGGGGGTCTGAGCGATGCAGCCCTTCACCCTCGCGGCGCCGGCCAGCCTCGACGCGGCGCTCGTCGCCACCGGCGCGGGCGCGAAATACATCGCCGGCGGCACCGACCTCGTCCAGCTGATGAAGGACGGGGTCGAGCGCCCGGACCGGCTCGTCGACCTCGACGGACTGCCGTTCGACCGCATCGACATCGGCGACGCCGGCGCGCGCATCGGCGCGCTCGTGCGGATGAGCGACGCCGCCGACCACGGCGAGCTGCGGCGGCATTGGCCGGTCGTCGCCGAGGCGCTCCTCGCCAGCGCCTCGCCGCAACTGCGCAACATGGCGACGATGGGCGGCAACCTGCTGCAGCGCACGCGCTGCGGCTATTTCCGCGATGTCGGGTTTGCCTGCAACAAGCGCCTGCCGGGCTCGGGCTGCCCGGCGATCGCCGGCGACAACCGCATGCTCGCGATCCTCGGCGGCAGCGACCATTGCGTCGCGACCCACCCGTCGGATCTGGCGGTGGCGCTGACCGCGCTCGACGCCGTCGTCGAGCTGAGCGGCGCGGCGCAGCCGGGCGCCGGTACCGCCACCCGCCGGGTTCCGCTCGGGGAGTTTTACCAGTTGCCCGCCGCGACGCCGCAGCGCGAGACGGTTCTAGAGCCCGGCGAGATCATCACCGCGATCCTCCTGCCGTCCGACACCGCCGGGCTGCGCCAGCGCTATGTGAAGGTGCGCGACCGCGCCTCGTTCGAGTTCGCGCTGGTCTCGGCCGCCGTGGTCGTCGGCATGGCGGACGGCCAGATCGCCAGCGCGCGCGTCGCGATGGGCGGCGTCGGCACCAGGCCATGGCGGCTGCCGGCGGTCGAAGCGGCACTCGCCGGCGCCCCGGCGAGCCCGTCGACGTTTGCGGCGGCCGCAGAGCACGCCGCCGCCGACGCGCGCCCGCTGCGCCAGAACGCATTCAAGATCCCGCTGATGCAGCGCGCGCTGGCCCGGGCGCTCGCTGCGGCGACGGCGTGAGGAGAAAACCGCATGATCCCCGTCACCGGTTTGCCGGTCGACCGCCGCGACGGCCGGCTCAAGGTCACCGGCCGCGCCAAATACGCCGCCGAGTTCGCCATCGACAACGTCGCCCACGCGGTTCTGGTCCAGAGCACGATCGCCAGCGGCACGATCACCGGGTTTGACCTCGCCGCGGCCAAAGCCGTGCCGGGGGTGCTGGCGATCCTGAGCCCGGACAACGCGCCGCGGCTGCCGCATGCGCCGTCCCCCGACCAGAACGCGGCCGGCCCCAACGTCGTCGCGATCCCGCTGTTGCAGGACAACAAGGTCTACTACAACGGCCAGCACATCGCGGTTGTCGTCGCCGACACGCTCGAACGCGCCCAATACGCCGCATCGCTGGTCAAGGCGAGCTATCAGGAAGGCGAGGCCGCGGTCCGGATGGCCGACGCATTGGCCGAGGCCTATCCGCCAAAGCATTTTCGCAACGGCTCGCGCCCGCCCGACAGCCGCCGCGGCGATCCCGAGGCCGCCTGGGACGCCGCCCCGATCCGCCTCGACCTGACCTATACGACGCCGGTCGAGAACCACAACCCGATGGAGCCGCATGCGACGATCGCGCTGTGGGACGGCGACCGGCTGACCGTCTACAGCGCGACACAGGGCATCGACGCGTCCCGCCACACGCTCGCCGTGCTGTTCGGCCTCAAGCCCGAGCAGATCCGGGTAATCTGCCCGTTTGTCGGCGGCGGATTCGGTTGCAAGGGCGTTACCTGGCCGCATGTGACATTGGCCGCGATGGCGGCGCGAGAGGTCGGCCGCCCGGTCAAGCTCGTCCTGACGCGAGCGCAGATGTACACCTCGAACGGCTACCGGCCGCGGACCATCCAGCACCTGAAGGTCGCCGCTTCGCCCGACGGCCGCCTGATGGCCATGCGGCACGACGGCCTGTCGGAGATGTCGGTGCCGGCGATCGGCGAGTTTGCCGAGCCGGTCGGGCTCGTGACCGAGATGCTCTATGCCTGCCCGAACGTCGCGGTCACCCACCGGCTCGTGCCGTTGAACATGCCGCTGCCGACCTTTATGCGCGCGCCGGGCGAAGCGAGCGGCAGCTTTGCGCTTGAATCGGCGATCGACGAGCTCGCCGCCGCCGCGAAGCTCGACCCGATCGCGGTCCGGCTTCTCAACTATGCCGAAACCGACCCGCATGAGGACAAGCCGTTCTCGAGCAAATCCCTGCGCCAGTGCTACGCGGCCGGCGCCGCGGCGTTCGGCTGGCCCGACCGTTCACCCGAGCCGGGGTCGATGCGCGACGGCGACGCGCTGGTCGGCTGGGGAATGGCGAGCGCCACCTATCCGATGAACCGCTCAAAGGCGAGCGCGCGCGTGGTCTTCGACCCCGACGGCGGGGTGGTCGTGCAGGCCGCGACGCAAGACCTCGGCACCGGCACGTACACGGTCATGGCCCAGCTCGCCGCCGACGCGCTGCGGATGCCGCTCTACCGCGTGCGCTTCGAGCTTGGCGACAGCCGGTTTCCGCCAGCCCCGGTGTCGGGCGGGTCGCAGACCGCGGCGAGCGTCGGCCCGGCGGTGCTGGCCGCGATCGACGCGGCGAAACAGAAGCTGTTCGCGCTGGCGCTCGCCGACAACCGTTCGCCGCTCGCCGGCGCCGCCGCCAACGACCTCGCGCTCGAGGACGGGTTTATCCGCATGCGGGACGCGCCGCACCGGCGGGTCAGCCTCGGCGGCCTGCTCGCCCGCAACCGGCTCGAACGGTTCGAGGCCACGGGCAGCGCCGCCCCCGGCGACGAGAAGCAGCATTATTCGATGCATTCCTTTGGCGCGCAGTTCGTCGAGGTGCGGATCGACCCGGTGCTGCGCGAGATCCGGGTCAGCCGCGTTGTCGGCGCCTTTGCCCCGGGCCGCATCCTCAATGCCAAGACCGCGCGCAGCCAGGCGATCGGCGGCATCGTCTTCGGCATCGGCATGGCGTTGCTGGAAGCGACCGAGACCGACCCCAATATCGGCCGCGTCACAAACCCCAACGTCGCCGAGTACCTGATGCCGGTCAACGCCGACGTGCCCGACATCGAGACGATCTTTGTCGAGGAGCAGGACCGGCTGGTCAACCCGGTCGGGGTCAAGGGGCTGGGCGAGCTGCCGATCGTCGGGGTCGCGGCCGCGATCGCCAACGCCGTCTGGCACGCCACCGGGGTGCGCGTTCGCGACCTGCCGATCCGCCTCGACAAAATCCTGACATAGATCGGTCGGCAACAGGACGGCCCGTCGCTTGACGATCCGAGGATTTCGGTTCCACAAGGTCGTTACGCGGTAGGGAATCTCGACGCCTATTTCGAGGGGCGGCGGCGCTTGGCGGGGGCCATCGCAGGTCAGACCGCGCGCAGGCAAGGAGATTGGTGATGGCGCCGCGCTTCGGATATTTGCTGCCGACCCGCGAGGCGGTCATGCAGGGCCGGCCCGAGACAGGGCCGCTGCTGGCGCTCGCCGAGCGGGCGGAAGGCCTCGGCTACGACGCCGTGTGGGTCGGCGACTCGCTCTTGGCGCGGCCGCGGCACGACCCGCTGACCCTGCTCGCCGCGGTCGCGGCGCGCACCCGAGGGGTCATGGTCGGCACCGCCGTCTTCCTGCCGGCGCTGCGCAACCCGGTCGTGCTGGCGCACCAGCTCGCGACCCTCGACCGGATCAGCGAGGGCCGGCTCGTGCTCGGCGCCGGGATCGCCACCGACGTCGCCAACATCCGCGCCGAATTCGCCGCGGCGGGGGTGCCGTTCGAAGGGCGCGTCGGCCGCATGATGGAGGGGCTCCGCCTCGCCCGCGCCTTGTGGACCGGCAACCCGGTCGACTGGGACGGGCGCTGGCCGGTCAAGGACGGCGTGCTGGGCCCGATCCCGCATCGCCCCGGCGGGCCGCCGATCTGGCTCGCGGGCTCGGTGCGCGCGGCGTTCGAGCGCGCCGCGAAGCACTTTGACGGGTGGTTCGCGAACGAGCCCGATCTCCAGCGCTGGACCGCGCAATGGCAGGAGGTGCAAGAGATCGTGCGCGAGGTCGGGCGCGACTCCGCGCAGTTCGCGGCGGCGAATTATGTGACCCTCGCGCTCGACGATGATGCGGCCCGCGCCGAAGAGCGCATCGACGCCTTCCTCGAAAGCTATTACGGCCAGCCCGCGGCGGCGATGCGCCGGCGCCAGGCCTGCTTTGGCGGCCCGCCGGCGGCCGCGGCGGCGTGGCTGAAGGGTTACGCCGATGCCGGCGTCACCGACCTGATCGTGCGCTTCACCGGCGACCACGAGCGCCAGCTCGAGGCCGTCGCCGGGCTGCGCGGGCAGCTCGGCCGCTGACGCCGCCGGTTCAGCGCCGGAACACCAGCTGCAGCCGGTGCCCGTCGGGGTCGCGAAAATAAATGCAGCGATCCTCCCCGGGGCGGCCGCTGACCGCGACGCCGCGGCTTTCCAACTCGGCCTTCAATGTCTCGTAGGTTGCGCCCTCGACGTTTAACGCCAGGTGGTTGAGGTCTTTGCCCGAGCTTGGCGCCGGCTCGCCCGCGGTTTCGAACAGCGCCACCCCTTGGGCTCCGGCATGCATGAAGACCTGGCCGCCGCCTTCGCGGTAGACGCTCATGCCAAGGATTTCGGTGTAGAACTTTTTCGCGCGCTCCACGTCGCTGCAATGCAGCACGATGTGGTCGATCCCGCTCGCCTCAATCATGTCCGACCTCCCAAATCACACCGGAGGCGTCGGCTCGCCGGTGTCGTAGGCAGCCGCTTCTTCAGCCGCTTTTGTTGTCGACCGACGCCGCCGCAGGTTCGCCCGAGCACCGCCGGATGTCCAGCGCGACGTAACGGCTATCGAAGCGCACCCCCCAGCCCGCCGCAGCCGCCCGGCAGTCAGGCGCCGACGACGATTGCACCGCGCTCGGCAACGGGCAGTTTTTTTGACGCCAGCAGGGGTCGAATTCGGAAGCAATCGCCAGGCGCAACCTTGCGTTGGGACGGGGAAAAGGATAATCTACCGCTCGATCAATCGGGAGATCCGCTGAGGGCCGGGAACACAAGTGGCCTCCCCGAGCGTGGCGAGCACCAATCGATCGGGGCGGTTTGGTATGCGGGGGAGCGGTGACGGCGGAATGAGGGAGATCCCGTCGAAGCGTTTTAGCGCGTGCGCCGGTTCGGCGAGCATCTCGACGCGATCGTTTCGGGCGTTCGCGGTGGCGCTTGCGACGCTGTGCGCCGGGTGCATGGTCGGACCCGATTACAAATCCCCGACCGCCCCCGTCGCGGCGAAGTTTCTCGCAGCGAACCAGCCGTCGGTCGAAACCAAGCGACAAGAATACCGGGACTGGTGGCGTGTGTTCCACGACCCGGTTCTCGACCGGCTGATTTCCATCGCCTACAACCAGAATCTGTCGCTGGTCGCCGCGGGCACTCGGGTGTTGCAGGCGCGCGCCGAGCTTGGTGTGGCGATCGGCGACTTTTATCCGCAGTCGCAGCAGGCGACGAGCTCGCTGATCTACGCCCGCCCGAGCGGAGCCGACGTGACCGCGACCCCCCAGAGCCAGGTTTCCGGGTTCTGGCGCGCCACGCTCGGCGCGTCGGTCGATTGGGAGCTCGATTTTTGGGGCAAGTTCCGCCGCGCGATCCAGTCGGCCGACGCCGCCTATCTCGCCTCCATCGCCTCTTATGACGACACGCTTGTCACCTTGCTCGGCGACGTTGCCACGACGTATATCGGCATTCGCACCCTGCAGACGCAGATCGCGATCGCCGAGGACAACATCGTCAAGCAGAAAAAGGCGCTGGCGATCGCCGAGGCGCGGTTTCACGGCGGCGCCGCGACCAAGCTCGACGTCTATCAGGCCGAGAACGTCCTGGGGCAGACCGAATCCACAGTTCCGCAGCTGACCGCGCAGCTGCAACAAGGGATGGACGCGCTGCTGGTATTGCTCGGGATGGCGCCGCAGCCGCTCGATGACCTGTTGCGCGGGCCGACATCGATCCCGGTGCCGCCGTGGGACGTGGCGGTCGGGATTCCCGCCGATCTGGTTCGCCGCCGCCCCGACATCCGTGCGGCCGAGCTCGCGGCAATGTCGCAAAGCGCCGAGATCGGCGTTGCCGAGGCACAGCTCTACCCGGCCTTCAGCCTGCTCGGCACCTTCGGCACGGTCTCCACCAACATCGGCCGTCACAAGCTCAGCGACCTGGTGATGGGCAAGGGCATCACCTTCGGCTTCGGCCCAACCTTTACATGGAACATCCTTAATTACGGTCAGATCACCAACACGGTCCGGGTGCAGGACGCCAAGCTGCAGGAATTGCTGGTCGACTACCAGAACTCGGTGCTGACCGCGCAGCAGCAGGTCGAGGACGGGCTGGCGACCTTTCTGCAGTCGCGCAAGGAGGTCGACGATTTGCGCGCGAGCGTCGCTGCGGCAAACGCGGCGCTCGGGCTCGCCTTTCTGCAATACCAGCTGGGGACACGCGACTTTACGACCGTGCTGACCGCCGAGCAAAATCTCTATACGGCGCAGACCGACCTTGCCACCGCCGAGGGCAATGTTTCAACCGGGCTCGCCACGGTCTACCGCTCGCTGGGGGGCGGATGGCAGCTTCGCGACAACAACGAGTTCGTGCCGGCGCAAACCGTCGAAGAGATGCGCAACCGGACGAATTGGGGCAGTCTGCTGCCGCCTCCGAACCAGCCGCCGCAGCCGGCGCCGGGGTTGCCCACGCCCGCCGATGTCAGCGCCAAGCCCCGGCTGCCGGAATGGTGAGGACGACATGAACAGGTTTTCGCTCCGCCGCCGCGTCGTGCCGGCGATTGCCGCAGCGACGCTCGCCGCCGTCGCGATCTCGGGTATGGCAAGGCTGTGGGCCGGCTGGCCGCTGGCCAGCGCCAGCGCCGCCGCGCCGCGGCTCGCCGCGCCGCAGCGCCCGCGCGCGCCGGTCGAGGACGCCCAACTGCCCGCGGCGGGGACATCGGCGCCGGTCCCGGTCGTGCTGCCCCGGCTGCAGTCGGTCACCAACTACATCGAGATCACCGGCAACGCGGCGGCGGTGAACCAGGTCAAGCTGATTGCCCGGGTGACCGGCTATCTCGACAAAATTCACTACCAAGACGGGGCGTTCGCCAAAAAAGGCGATCTTTTGTTTACGATCCAGCAGGATCCATACCGCCAGCAGCTGCAGCAGGCGCATGCCCAGGTGCTGACCGCCCAGGCGGCGCTTGTCTACGCCAAGACCGAGGTCGTCCGCTACACCTCGCTCGTCAAGCAGGACGCGGCGACGCAAACCGAGGTCGACCACTGGAATTACGAGCGGGCGAGTGCGGCCGCGCAATTGCTGAGCGCGCAGGCCCAGGTCGCGATCGACGAGGTCAACCTCGGCTATACCGAAATTCGCGCACCCTTCGACGGGATCGTCGGCAAGCACCTGGTCGACCCCGGCAACGTCGTCGGTGGCGACGCCCAGCAGGCGGCGCTGGCCGACATCACCCAGCTCAACCCGATTTACGTCGTCGCCAACCTGAGCGAGCAGACCGTCCTGAAGATCCGGCAAAATCTCAGTCAGCACCGGCTCACCCTCGCCGACTTGCACCAGGTCCCGGTCGATGTCGGCTTGTCCGACGAGCAGGGCTTTCCGCATCGCGGCACGATCGAGTATGTGGCCCCGGCTCTCGACCCGGCGACCGGGACCCTGCTGGTGCGCGGCATCCTGCCCAACCCCGACCGGCTATTCCTGCCGGGGTTTTTTGTGCGCATGCGGCTGCCGATGGGCAAGGTCGACCGCAACGCCCTGCTGGTGCCGGACCGGGCATTGCAGACGGATCAGGGCGGGCAGTACCTGCTCGTGCTCGACGGCAGCGACGTGGTGCGGCAGCATTACGTCCAGGTCGGCTCGTTGATGGGAGCGCTGCGCGTCGTCACGTCGGGGCTTCAGCCGGAAGACCGGGTTGTGGTGGGCGATTTGTGGCGCGCGACGCCGGGGACTAAAGTCGTGCCGCAGCCGACCACGATCGAGGCCGTCACCGGGTCGGCGGCTCCGGGGGCCCAGCAATGATCTCGAAGTTTTTTATCGAGCATCCGGTTCTCGCCAACGTCCTGGCGATCGTGCTGGTGATCCTCGGCGCGGTGTCGCTGCTGCGCCTGCCGATCGCACAGTACCCGAACGTCACGCCGCCGACCGTGCAGGTCACGACCCGCTATCCCGGCGCCAGCCCGCAGACCGTCGTCAACACGATCGCGCTGCCGATCGAGCTGCAGGTGAACGGCGTGCCGGGCATGATCTACATGCAGTCGACGAGCGCCTATGACGGCACCTATGTGCTGACCGTCAGCTTTGACATCGGCAGCGATCCGAACATGGACCAGGTGCTGGTGCAGAACCGCGTGCAGAACGCGATGGCCCAATTGCCGGAGCAGGTGCAGGCCCAGGGTGTGGCGATCCGCGCCAAATCCTCGTCGATCCTTGAATTCGTCACGCTGAATTCGCCGGACAAGTCGCGCGACGCCCTCTTTATGTGGAATTACGCGACAATCAACCTGGTCAACGAACTGGCGCGTCTGCCCGGGGTCGGTAACGTCAACGTCATGGGTGCGGGCGAATACTCGATGCGGATCTGGATGGACCCGAACAAGCTCTATACCTATGGCTTGGTTCCGTCCGACGTGATCCGGGTTGTCCGGCAGCAGAGCCAGGAGGTTGCCGCCGGCCAGGTCGGGATGCCGCCGGCGCCTGCCGACCAGGCGTTCCAATACACCGTGGACATCAAGTCCCGGCTCGACGACCCAAGCGAATTCGGCGACATCATCGTCAAGGACCAGACTGCACAAGGCGGCCGCCTTGTCCGGCTGAAGGATGTGGCGCGCATCGATCTCGGCGCGCAGACCTATTCCCAGGATTTCAAGCTTAGCGGCAAGCCCGCGGCGGGGATCGCGATCTATCAAACCCCCGACGCCAATTCGCTCAAAGTCGCCGCCGAAGTCGACGCCAAGATGAAGGAGTTGGCGCGTCACTTTCCGCCTGGCCTCGAATACAGCATCCCCTACAACACGACGATCTTTGTTAAGAATTCGATCAACGAGGTTTACAAGACATTGTGGCAGGCCGGGGTCTTGGTGTTGATCGTGATCCTGCTGTTCCTGCAGAATTTTCGCGCAACCCTGGTGCCGGCGACGACGGTGCCAGTCACGATCATCGGCGCCTTCGCGGCGATGGCGGCGCTCGGCTACACGGTCAACCTGTCCACGCTGTTCGCGCTGATCCTGGCGATCGGCATCGTCGTCGACGACGCGATCGTCATTGTCGAGGGCGTCTCGAAATACATCGAGCAGGGGATGTCCGGGCACGACGCCGCGATCCGGGCGATGAACGAATTGTTCGGGCCGATCATCGGCATCACCCTGGTGCTGATGGCGGTGTTTTTGCCGTCCGCCTTTGTCCCCGGCCTCAGCGGCCAGATCTTCGCCCAATTCGCGCTGGTCATCGCCGCGACCGCACTGATCAGCGCGGTCAACGCCGCGACCCTCAAACCGACGCAATGCGCGCTGTGGCTGCGGACGCCCAAACCGGTCGCGCAGCGCAACTTTTTCTTTCGCGGCTTCGAGCGCCTCTATGGCCGGGCGGAGAACGGCTATGCCGGGCTGATCGGCCGGATGGTGCGGCATGCCGGGCTTGTCGTCTTGATCGGGGTGGCGCTGGCGGTGGTGGCGGTGTGGGGTATCGCGCGGCTGCCGACCGCCTTTATCCCGAACGAGGATCAGGGCTACCTGATGATCGCCGCGCAGCTGCCCGACGCGGCCTCGCTCGCGCGGACGACGGCGGCGCTCGACAATGCGACGAAGCTCGCGCTGGCCACCCCCGGGGTCGACCAGGTGATCGCGATTTCCGGGCTGTCCGCGCTCGACAATTTCGCCGACCTCGCCAATGCCGGGGTCTCGTTTGTCGTTCTCAAGCCCTGGGACGAGCGCAGCAAGGCAAAAGGGACCGACATTCTGTCGATCGCCGAGCATCTGCAGAACGCTCTCAACAGCGCGCCGGACGGACGGCTGTTCGTGCTGGCGCCGCCGCCAATCCAAGGGATCGGCAATGCCGGCGGCTTTCAGATGCAGACCGTGCTGTTGGGCGGCAGCTTCGATTACCAAAAGCTCAGCGACGCCGCCAACCGGATTGTCAAAAACGCCAACGCCGAACCCGGGCTGCAGCACGTCTTGACGACGTTCCGCCCGGGGGCACCCCAGGTCGCGGTCACCGTCGATCGCGACCGTGCAGAAACGTTGCGCGTCTCGGTCGGCGATGTCTTCTCGGCGCTGACCTCCTACCTCGGCTCGACCTATGTCAACCAGTTCAACAAATTCGGGTTGTCCTTGCAGGTCTATGCCCAGGCCGACTCGAAATTCCGCCTGAAGCCCGATGATTTGTTGAATCTTTACGTCCGCAGCGAAGACAACCAGATGGTGCCGATCGGGGCGGTGGCGCATCTCAGCTCGACCTTGGCACCGCCCCTCGTCACCCTCTACAACCTGTATCCCTCGGCGACGATCGTCGGCGCGCCGGCGCGCGGTTTCAGCTCCGGCCAATCGCTGTCGTTGATGGAAAACATTGCCAGCAAAACCTTGCCGCAGGGGATGTCGTACCAATGGACGGCGATGTCCTTTCAGGAAAAATTGACTGGAAACCAGCTTTATTATCTGTTCGGTTTGTCGGTGCTGCTGGTTTACCTCTGTCTCGCCGGACAATATGAAAGCTGGATTTTGCCATTGGCGGTATTGTCGGCGGTGCCGCTGGCATTGCTGGGGCCGGTGATTGCGTTGACTAGTCTCGGCGTCGCCAACAATCTTTACACCCAAATCGGCCTCATTCTGATGATCGCGCTGTCGGCCAAAAACGGGATCCTGATCGTTGAGGTCGCGCGCGAAGGCCGCATGGTCCGGGGCCTGCCGATCCTCGAAGCCGCGGTCGAGGCCTCGCGCATGCGTTTCCGCCCGATCCTGATGACCTCGTTCGCGTTCGGCATGGGGGTCCTGCCCTTGGTACTGGCGACCGGCGCCGGCGCCAACTCGCGCATCTCCCTGGGTTTGAGCGTGCTCAGCGGCATCATCGCCTCGACCTGTCTCGCGGTGTTGTTCGTCCCGTCCTTTTTCACGGTATTGCAGCGCTTCGACGAAGCGCGCAAGACGCGCAAGCACCCCCAAGTTCTCGAACCGGTCCGTACCGGCGCCGCCGAGTAATCCGCTATTACGCCGAAAGCGAGGAGTTCGAGATGAGATGCGGCCGATTGCGCCCGAGCTTGGCTTTTGGTCGGCACAAGTAGTGAGAAACCCGAGGGACCGTCATCCCCGGGCTTGGGCAGGGCCCGCGCGCCCGGAACCCAAGCAAACGCCCTTGAGAATACCCGCAAGGCGCCGTTTGCATTAGGTTCCGGGTCTGCCAAGGGCATCCCGTAGGGACGAGCTCTCAAATTGTCCAATTCAGCGCGGCCCGACGCGAAGCTGAAACCTTGACTCTGATGATTGACGACGCGCCCGAGTGGGTCCGCCGTCATTCCCGCGAAATCGGGAATCCAGGTGTGGGAGCCGTTACGGTCGCCCTGGACCCCCGCTTTCGCGGGGGCGACAAATCAACTTCACCCCTTAATCAGCCATCCCTCGGGGCTACGGCTTCGGCAGGTGGCTGGTGTCGTTCCATAGGCGGATCACCGGCTCGGCGATGTTGTGCTCATAGCCGAGGATGCTGAGGCTCGCCGTGCCCAGCACCAGATAGCGGCCGCCTGACGCGGGCAACCCGAGCCAGCGGGCGGCGAGCACGCGCGAGATGTGCGCGCTGGAGACGACGAGCACGTTGCCGTGCGCCGCGCGGATGCGGGCGACGAGGCGGTCGGCGCGGGCGCCGATCTCGTCCGGCGACTCGCCGCCGGGGGCGCCGTCGCGAAACAGCTGCCAGTCCGGCCGCTCCTTCAGGATTTCGGCGGTGCGGCGACCCTCGTAGGCGCCGTAATCCCATTCGGCGAGGTCGGGATCGACCGCGGCGGCGGCGCCAAAGCCGGCGAGCATGGCGGTGCGCACCGCGCGCTGCGACGGGCTGGTCAGGACCGCGGCAAAGGCCACGCCCCCCAGCCGCTCGCCGAGCGCTTGCGCCTGGCGCTCGCCGTTCTCGGTCAACGGCAGGTCGGTGCGGCCGGTATGTTGCCCCGAGAGGCTCCATTCGGTCTCGCCGTGGCGTCCGAGATAGAGGAGGGGCAGCGCTTCGGGCATCAGCTACTCCTGTCGGGAATTCCGGGTTGGCGCGGTGTCGCGCCGGGGACGCGTCGGCGCCACAGCCGCCCGCCTTCGACGAATTGCCACACGCCGAGCGCCGGCAGCCCGATCGCCAAATCGCGCGCCCGTTTGACCAGCGACAGCACCAGCGCGACCTGCGGCGTCAAGCCGAACCCGGCGCCGACCAGCACATAGGCGCCCTCCTGAAGGCCGACCGCATTGGGGATCACGACGGCAAAGGTGCGCAGCGCATAGAGCAGGCTCTCGATGACCAGCACGGTCCGGAACGGAAGGCCGCTTCCGAGAAGGCGCAGGGCGATCCATGCCTCGAGCGTACCCGAAATCCAGCAAAACAGGTGAAGGACAAAGCCGACCCACAGACCGGCCTTGCGTTCATAGCTGGCGCGGACCGCGGCGCGCAACGCCACCGCACCGGCGGCGACACGCTCCGCCCAGCCGCGAGCGAGCGCGCGGGCGACGCGGTCGAACAGATGCAGGCCGCGTCGTTGCGCCGCGACAAAACCGACCGCCGCCACGCTCGCCACCGCCAACCCGGCGGCCAAGGGCGCGGTGATCGCCGATCCCGGCCGCAGGCTGACAAGCAAGACCAAGCCAAGCGCGGTGTACGCCAGCTTCGCGAAAAATTCGAGGGTGAGGTCGACGATCGTGCTCGCCGCGGCGACCGGGCCGGGGATGCCGGCCAGCACCAATGCCCGCGCCCCGAGCACGCATCCGCCGATCGGAGAGAGCGGCAGCACTTCCGAGCCGCCGTCCCGCACCAGCCGCGCCGCCAGAAACGCCGCGACCGGCGCCCCGGGGACAAGACCCCGCCACGCCATCGCCATGACCGCGACGAGGCCGAGATGTATCAGGCAGATGACGGCAAATCCCCGCCAGCCGACGGCGAGAAACGAGCGCATGACCGCGCCCGCGCCGAAGACCACGACGAGCGCCGCCGTCAGCGCGAGCCCCGCGAGCGTGGCTATGATCGGAACTGCCTTCATTGCCGACGCCCGCTGCGAGTTTCGGGTCAGCGCGCGCCCCGCGAGATCGGCGCCGTGGCCGCCTCATAGCACACGGATCGGGATGCGGCGATTGGTGCGCGCGCCGACGAGGTTGCCGCGAGGTCGCCGAGGGCTTACGTTTCAAGCGTTGTTGGCACAGGATTTGGCTAGCCCCGGCGACCGAAGATGCGAAGCATACCCGGATTAGAGCGCGATCCCGTGACCGGCCTCCCGCCCGGCGAAACGCGCGACGGCAGGATCAAGCTCCACGGCGCCGAGGCCTTTGAGGGCATGCGGCGGGCCGGGCAGCTGGCGGCGCGCACCCTCGACTTTATCACGCCCCATGTCCGCCCCGGCGTCGCCACCGGCGAGCTCGACCGGCTGTGCCACGAATTTGTGCTCGATCATGGCGCGGTCTCGGCGCCGCTCAACTACCGCGGCTTTCCCAAGTCGATCTGCACCTCGGTCAACCACGTCGTCTGTCACGGCATCCCAGGCGACCGGCGGCTCGTCGAGGGCGACATCCTCAACATCGACGTGACCCCGATCCTCGACGGCTGGCATGGCGACACGAGCCGCATGTTCTTTGTCGGCGAGCGGATACCGGTCAAGGCGCGCCGCCTGGTCGACGTGACCTATGAGGCGATGATGCGCGGCATCGCAGTCGTCCGGCCGGGGGTGCGCATCGGCGCGATCGGCGACGCGATCCAGCGCTATGCCGAAAGCCACCGCTTTTCGGTGGTGCGCGACTTTTGCGGCCACGGCGTCGGGCGCATCTTTCACGACGCGCCGTCGATCCTGCATTACGGCCGCCCCGACGAGGGGCCGGTTATGGCGGCGGGCATGTTCTTCACCGTCGAGCCGATGATCAACGCCGGCCGCTGGGAGGTGAAGATTCTCAGCGACGGCTGGACCGCGGTGACCAAGGACCGCTCGCTGTCGGCGCAGTTCGAGCACACGGTCGGGGTCACCGCCGGCGGACACGAGATTTTTACCGTGTCGCCCGCCGGTCTGCACCGGCCGCCCTACCCGTCCGCCGCCGAGGCGTCGAGCGCCGCTGCGCAAGCCAACCCGGCGGCCGGTCAGCCAGCCAATCGGTAGGCGACGCGGCGCGGGTGCGGCGCACGGCTTGGCTGCCGGGCCGGCTGGCGCCGCCGCGGCTTTCGCCGTACAAGCCTGCGCCCGTTTTCGCCCGCCGGTGTTGACCGATGTTTGTTCGTGTCGTTGCCGTTGCCGCCTTCTGCCTCGCCCTGCAATCCGCCGGGGCGATGGCTCAGGCTCTGCCGCCGCCCGGCAACCCGCCGACGGCCGAGCCGGAGCCCCAGCCGCCGCCACCGCCACAATCGCCCGAGCAAGAGCAGCCCGCGCGGGTGTTTTGCGACCAGAACATCACCTACCATTTGGCCGACCCGTCTTCCGTCCCCGAGCAGTACCGGGGCTTTGTCGGCGTCTGGAGCGACGCGGCATGGGATGCACGGACCTGCGCCGCGCTGATCGTGCAGGACGTGCAGGCGGACGGGCACGCGTCGATCATCTATATCCTGGGCCCGGAGGGGTCCGAATCGACCGTGTCGGGCGCGGTGTTGCACGGCACCGGCGTTGTTCGCGACGGCGAGCTGCGGTTTCAGAACTCAGACGGCAGCCAGTACGCGTTCCGCCCGGGCCTGGTCGACATGGTCGGGCACTGGGTCGACCCCAAGGGCGAGAGCTTTCAGGCGACGTTCAAGGCGACACCGTAGCAACCCGGCCTGCATCGCGACCCGGCCTGCATCGCGACCCGGCCTGCATCGCGAGTTGACGGCGCCCTCCGGGATGACCAGATTTTGCCGATGCCGGAGGCGCTCGCCGGACCCGGCACGGCAGCCGCTGCGGGCGAGGCGTCGCGGACGCCGGCGAACCGCCGTCGTGAACCTCGCTGGGTCGTGATGCCTCGATCGATTGCCCCGTCGCCGATAACCGAGCTGAACGAGCGCAGCCGGGAAATCTTCCGGGTGATCGTCGACGGCTATGTCGCCACCGGCGAGCCGATCGGGTCGCGCACGATCTCGCGAATGCTCTCGCAGAACCTGTCGCCGGCGACGATCCGCAACGTCATGGCCGACCTCGAGGAGGCCGGCCTGCTGTACGCGCCGCACACCTCGGCCGGCAGAATGCCGACCGACGCCGGGTTGCGGCTGTTCGTCGACGGCCTGCTCGAGGTCGGCAGCCTCGCCGAGGACGAGCGGCGCAGCATCGAGAGCATCTGTGCCACCCGCGGCATGAACCTGTCGCAGGCGCTGGAAGAGGCGATCAGCGCGCTGTCGGGGCTGTCGCATTGCGCCGGGGTGGTCGTCGCACCCAAGCAGGACCGGCCGCTGAAGCATCTCGAATTTGTTAATCTCGGCCCCGGGCGGGCGCTCGTCGTGCTTGTCACCGAGGATGGGCTTGTCGAGAACCGGGTCATCGAGGTGCCGCTCGGGTTGCCGCCGGCCTCGCTCGTCGCCGCCGCCAACTACCTGAACGCCCGCTTGATCGGCCGCACCATCGAGGAGGCGCGCGAGGAAATCCAGCGCGAGATCGACACGCACCAGGTCCAGCTCGACGCGCTGACCTCGAAGCTGGTCGCGGCCGGGCTAGCAAGCTGGGCCGGCGACGACAAGGGCACGGCGCTGATCGTGCGCGGGCAGGCAAAGCTGCTCGACGACGTGACGGCGCTCGCCGACCTTGAAAGATTGCGCAACCTTTTCGAAATGCTCGAAACGCGTGAGACGATGCTGCGACTGCTTGACGCCAGCAAGCAGGGCGAGGGCGTGCAGATCTTCATCGGCGCCGAGAACCGCCTGTTCGGCGTGGCCGGCTGCGCGATGCTGATCGCACCCTACCAGAACAGCCGTGAGCAGATCGTCGGCGCGATCGGGGTCATCGGCCCTACCCGGATCAACTACGCCCGGATCATCCCGATGGTGGACTACACCGCCAAGGTGATCGGGCGCCTCATCGGATAGCATGCAATGACGAATGTCGGAGACGAACGCGACATGGCGGGGACGGCCCCGGCTGATGACGCAACCGCGAACAACAATGCCGACGACGGCGCCCTGACCTCGCCCGAGGAGCGGGTGAGAGCCCTCGAAGCCGAGTTGGCGGACCACAAGGAACGGCTGCTGCGGGCGCTTGCCGAAACCGAGAACACCCGCCGCCGCGCTCAGCGCGAACGCGAGGACGCGACCAAATACGCGGTCAGCGGTTTTGCAAAGGAGTTGCTTTCGGCCGCCGACAATCTGCGCCGCGCGCTCGACAGCCTCCCCGAGGCGGAGGTCAGGGACGAGCGCACCCGCAGCCTGCTCGCCGGCGTCGCGGCGACCGAGCGCGAGCTCTTGTCGGTGTTCGAGCGGCACGGCATCCACCGGATCGACCCGCAAGACGAACGCTTCGACCATAATTTTCACCAGGCGATCTTTGAGGTCGAGCGCGCGGACCGGCCGGCCGGCACGATCGTCGAGGTCTTGCAGCCCGGGTACGTGCTGCACGACCGCCTGCTGCGGCCAGCGATGGTCGGCGTCGCCAAGCCGCCGGCAAGGCCGGCCGCGAGCCCGGACGAGCCGTTGTAGGGCTCTCGGCCCCGCCATATATACGTTAGCAAAGTGAGGGGGATGACTGATCAACCGCTTCCGGGGGATCGGGACGGTGCTTCCCCGGGCCGCCCGGTCCTGCTTTTGAAATGAGGTGTCCATGAGCAAGGTCATCGGTATCGATCTCGGTACGACCAATTCTTGCGTTGCCGTAATGGAAGGCAAGAACGCCAAGGTGATCGAAAACAGCGAGGGCATGCGCACCACGCCCTCGATGGTTGCATTTACCGATTCGGGCGAGCGTCTCGTCGGCCAGGCCGCAAAGCGCCAGGCGGTGACCAACCCCGAAAACACGTTCTTCGCGATCAAGCGCCTGATCGGGCGGCGCTTCACCGATCCGATGGTCAAGAAGGACATCGATCTCGTCCCGTACAAGATCGTCGCGGGCGACAATGGCGACGCCTGGGTCGAGAGCCGCGGCAAGAAGTACGCGCCGTCCCAGATCAGCGCCTTCATCCTGCAGAAGATGAAAGAGACGGCCGAGGCCTATCTCGGCGAGACCGTGACCGAGGCGGTCATCACGGTTCCGGCCTACTTCAACGACTCGCAGCGCCAGGCGACCAAGGACGCCGGCAAGATCGCCGGCCTCGAGGTGCTGCGGATCATCAACGAGCCGACCGCGGCGGCGCTCGCCTACGGCCTGGAGCGCAAGGGCAGCGGCACGATCGCGGTCTACGATCTCGGCGGTGGCACGTTCGACATCTCGGTGCTCGAGATCGGCGACGGCGTGTTCGAGGTCAAGTCGACCAATGGCGACACGTTCCTCGGCGGCGAGGATTTCGACAAGAACATCATCGACTATCTCGCCGACGAATTCAAAAAGGAGCAGGGGATCGACCTGCGCAACGACCGCTTGGCACTGCAGCGGCTGAAGGAAGCGGCGGAGAAGGCGAAGATCGAGCTGTCGTCGTCGATGCAGACCGACGTGAACCTTCCGTTCATCACGGCGGACCAGCACGGGCCGAAGCACCTCAACATCAAATTGACGCGGGCCAAGCTCGAGGCGCTGGTCGAAGATTTGATCCAGCGGACGATCGGGCCGTGCCGCAACGCGCTGAAGGACGCGGGACTCAAGGCGTCCGAAATCGACGAGGTAATCCTGGTCGGCGGCATGACGCGCATGCCCAAGGTCATCGACACGGTCAAGCAGTTCTTTGGCAAGGAGCCCAACCGCAGCGTCAACCCGGACGAGGTCGTGGCGATCGGCGCCGCGATCCAGGCGGGCGTGCTGAAGGGCGAGGTCAAGGACGTCCTGTTGCTCGACGTGACCCCGCTGTCGCTCGGCATCGAGACGCTGGGCGGCGTCTTCACGCGCCTCATCGACCGCAACACGACGATCCCGACCAAGAAGAGCCAGACCTTCTCGACCGCCGAGGACAACCAGACCGCGGTTACGATCCGCGTCTTCCAGGGCGAGCGCGAGATGGCGGCGGACAACAAGCTGCTCGGCCAGTTCGACCTCGTCGGCCTTCCGCCGGCGCCGCGCGGGATGCCGCAGGTCGAGGTGACGTTCGACATCGACGCCAACGGCATCGTCAACGTCTCGGCCAAGGACAAGGCGACCGGCAAGGAGCAGCAGATCCGCATCCAGGCTTCGGGCGGCCTGTCCGAGGCCGACATCGAGAAGATGGTCAAGGATGCCGAAGCTCATGCCGCCGAGGACAAGCGCAAGCGCGAGCTGGTCGAGGCGCGGAACCATGGCGAGAGCCTGGCCCATTCGACCGAACGGACCCTGACCGAATCGGCGGACAAGATCCCGGCCGCCGACAAGCAGGCTGCCGAAGCCGCCATCGCGGCGCTCCGCGAGGTGTTGGCCGGTGAGGATATCGAGGCGATCAAGTCGAAGACCGAGGCGCTGACCCAG
>DATMLF010000200.1:0-8561 GCA_035570595.1 Allostellaceae bacterium | reverse complement strand
GCGCCGAGCGCGCGCGGGCCGCCGGCATGGAGCCCGCCGCGGACGAGCATGCGCTGCTCGCCGGCGCTGATTTCTTTTTGTCGATCCTGCCGCCGGGCGAGGCCGAGCCGCTGGCCCGCCGTCTGGCGCCGGCGTTGAAGGCGCTCGACCGTAAGCCCGCCTATGTCGACTGCAACGCGGTCAGTCCGCAGACCGCGCTGAGCATCGCTGCGGCCATTGCCCCGAGCGGCGCCGAGTTTGTAGATGGTGGGATCATCGGCGGCCCGCCGCGGCCCGGCTACAGCCCGACGATCTACGCCTCGGGGCCGAACGCGGGCCAGACCGCGGTCCTGCGCGACTGGGGGATCGACTGGCGCATCATCGACGGACCGGTGGGCGCCGCCTCGGCATTGAAGATGTCCTATGCCGGGATCACCAAGGGTACCACGGCGATCGCCTGCGCCATGCTGCTCGGTGCGGCGCGTTTCGGGTGCGGCGAGGCGCTGATCGCCGAATTGACCGAGAGCCAGCCCGAGATGCTGGCGCGGATGCGCTCGGGCATCCCGCGGATGTACGACAAGGCCTACCGCTGGGTCGCCGAGATGGAGGAAATTTCCGACTTTCTCGAAGAGAGCCCGCCGTCGCGGGACATCTACGCCGCGGTGGCCCGCCTCTACGCCGACCTCGCCGCCGCCTACGACGACAAGCACCCCAGCCCCGACAATGCCGTGCGGCTGCTCGATCGCGTGCTGGGCAAGCATTCGTAGGCCGCCGCCCCTCACCACCCTCACCCCGCATTGCGGGGAGAGGGACTCGCCCGGCTCCCCGCCAACCGCATCGTCATCCCCGACGATCCGATCGAAACCCGGATCACTAGTGGTCCGAGTTTGACGCCAGGGGCCGGCTCTGGACCCCCGCTCTCGCGGGGACGACGGGGATGAGAGAGCGGGAAGCATCAAGCTCCCTCGCACCAGTAGAACGCCGCACCAGCAGAGCGCCAATCGGTAGAAAACCGCGAGTAGGACACTGAAGCATCGTCGGGAATGCGAGGCGGCGCTTCCCTCGACCCCGATTTCATCGCCGCCCGCTTGTTCAAAAACAGCACCTGACCCGTCTCAAACTCAGCCTGTTCAGCCCATTCTCCGCCTCAGCCAAGTCAATATCCCGCCACCCAAACCCTTGCGGCCGCAAACCCGCAAACCTGCATCGCCTTCCAATGAAATCAGAAAACCGGCAAAATCCCGCGCAGCAATCCGCGAACGCGGGAATGACGGGTAGTGTCGCAGGGAGGACCTCGAAATGCCGGAGCTTTCGGACATCCGATCGTCGCAACGAGAGCTCGACGATTACTACGCGCAGTTGCAGGCGCAGCACGTGACGCCGGCCTGGATCGGCGGCGGCATCAGCATCGAGCCGCGGAGCGACGCGGCGCCATATCTGTGGCATTGGCGCGATCTGCGGCCGCAGGCGATGCGGGCGGCCGAATTGGTCGGAACCCAGCAGGCCGAGCGCCGGGTGCTGCGGCTGACCAATCCCAAACTGCCCGGAGTCGCCAGCACGACACTCGTCGCCAACATCCAGATCGTGATGCCGGGCGAGATTGCCCGAGCCCATCGCCATACAGCGGCAGCCCTGCGCCTGATCATCGAAGGCAGCGGGGGGTACACCGTCGTCAACGGCGAGCGTGTTCCGATGTACCCGGGCGACCTCGTGCTGACGCCCAACTGGTCATGGCACGACCACGCCAACGACACCGATAGGCCGATGATGTGGCTCGACGGCCTCGACACCCCGCTGGTGCGGATGCTCGAAGCCGGGTTCTACGAAGAGTATGAGCGGGAGCGGCAGGACATTGGTGCGGCGGTCAACGCCTCCCAGTGGCATTATCCGATGTCGGAGATGCGCGCCGCCCTGGAGCGGCTGGCTGCCGCCAACCCCGCCGACGCTGGCGAGAGCATCATTCTCGAATACAAGAACCGGGTCACCGGGGGACCGGTCATGCCGACCATCGCCTGCCATATGCAGCTATTGCGCCCTGGCGAGAAGACGCGGGCGCGCCGCCGTGTGTGCCGCACGAACTATCACGTGGTCGAGGGCGGCGGCTATTCGGTGGTCGGCGGCGAGCGCCTCGACTGGGAAGACAAGGACGTGTTCACGGCGCCGACCTGGACGTTCTGCGAGCACGTCAACGCCGGGGACCGCCCGGCCTTCCTGTTCAGCTTCAGCGACGCCCCGGTGATGCAGGCCCTGAACCTCTACCGCGACGAGACCAGCCCGTAGCATCGCGAGTGGGAGCGGCGCCCCACCCCGATCCGGCCGAGGGATCGCGGGTGAGGAGGATTGTTTCGGGGCGGGGGGTTCGCTAGGCTGGCCGCGGCAAAGCTGGGGAGGGCTGGGCATGGCGACCGTCGTTGGCCAGGGCGACTACACATACCGGATCGTCGAGGATTGGGCGAAGTTGCCCGACGGCTGGTCGTTCAAGGAGGTGGCCGCGGTCGGGGTCGACAACAACGACGATGTCTATTGCTTCAACCGCGGCGAGCACC
This sequence comes from Allostellaceae bacterium, assembly GCA_035570595.1. Classification (GTDB taxonomy): domain Bacteria; phylum Pseudomonadota; class Alphaproteobacteria; order ATCC43930; family CGMCC-115725; genus AP-15. Next base: position 6,036 of record DATMLF010000200.1, on the reverse strand, counting down.
CGGTCATGGTGTTCGACCGTTCCGGCAACTTTTTGCGGTCGTGGGGCGAGGGGCGGTACCCGCGCGCGCACGGTGTCCATATGGGGCCGGACGATTCGATCTATTTGACCGACGACGGCGGCCATTTCGTGCGCAAATGCTCGCTCGACGGCAAGGTTCTGTTGGAGCTGGGCGTTCCCGGCAAGCCGGCGCCTTATCTGAGCGGCGAGCCGTTCAACCGCTGCACCCACACCGCATTGTCGCCAAAAGGCGAGATCTACGTTTCCGACGGCTACGGCAACGCCAAGGTCCACAAATATGCGCCCGACGGGAAGCTCCTGATGTCGTGGGGCGAGCCCGGCAGCGATCCCGGCCAGTTCAACCTGGTCCATAACATCTGCACCGACGCCGACGGCTGGGTCTATGTCGCCGACCGGGAGAACCATCGGGTTCAGGTGTTCGACGGCAACGGCAAGTACGAGACGCAGTGGAACAATTTGCACCGGCCGTGCGGCCTCTACATGCCGTACGCGCACCAGCCGGTCTGCTATATCGGCGAGCTTTCGGTCAATCGTCTCAACGCCAATCTCGGGCCGCGGGTCAGCATCGTCGATCATCAGGGCAAGCTGTTGTCGCGCATCGGCGATCCGTTTGCCGGGACGGCGCCGACCTCGTTTATCGGGCCGCACGGCCTTGCCGTCGACTCGCGCGGCGATCTTTATGTCGGCGAGGTGTGCTGGACCTTGTGGCCGGGGCTGTTCCCCGACCAGCCGCATCCGGCCAATCTGCGGGCGATCCAGAAATACGAGCGGGTGCGCTGAGCTTACGACGAGTATTCCCGTGGCCGGGCTTGACCCGGCCATCCACGCCTGCGGGCGCTCGAAGCAGAGACGTGGATGCGTGGGTCAAGCCCGCGCACGGGTGTCCAAATTCTTCGGGCTTCGAGGGAAAAAGAAATGGCAACCATTGTCGGCCAGGGCGACTACAAGTACGAGATCGTCGAGGATTGGGCGCAGCTTCCGGACGGGTGGTCGTTTAAGGAAGTCGGCTCGGTCGGCGTCGACAAGCACGACAACGTCTATGTCTTTAATCGCGGCGAGCATCCGGTCATGGTGTTCGATCGCGACGGCAATTTCCTGCGCTCCTGGGGGGAGGGCCAGTATCCGCGGGCGCACGGCGTCCATATGGGCCCTGACGATTCGATCTACCTGACCGACGATGGCGGGCATTTCGTGCGCAAATGCTCATTCGACGGCAAGGTACTGCTGGAGCTCGGCGTGCCCGGCGAGCCCAAGCCCTATATGAGTGGCGAGCCGTTTCACCGCTGCACCCACACAGCCCTCTCGCCGAAAGGCGAGATCTACGTGTCCGACGGCTACGGCAACGCCAAGGTCCACAAATATTCGCCCGACGGGAAATTATTGATGTCGTGGGGCGAGCCCGGCACCGGCGAGGGCGAGTTCAACATCGTCCACAACGTCTGCACCGACTCGGACGGCTGGGTCTATGTCGCCGACCGCGAGAACCACCGCGTCCAGGTGTTCGACGGCAACGGCAAGTACGAGACTCAGTGGAACAATTTGCACCGGCCGTGTGGGCTCTACATGGACTACACCCGCCATCCGGTCGCCTATATCGGCGAATTGGGGCCGGTGCAGCCGGTCAACCGCAACAGCCCGAACCTCGGGCCCCGGGTCAGCATCGTCGACAACCAGGGCAAGCTGTTGTCGCGGTTTGGCGAGATGCACGCCGGCACGACCCCGACCGCGTTTCTCGGGCCGCACGGGCTCGCGGTCGACAGCCGCGGCGACCTCTATGTCGGCGAGGTGTCGTGGACGCAATGGCCGCAATTCTTTCCGGACAAGCCGCGCCCCGACTATATCCGCTCGTTGCAAAAATACGCACGGGTGCGCTGAGCGCCGGCGGGCGGCAGCCGCGGCGGCGATGAGCCGGCTCGACGAGGCGCTCGCCCGCCTCGAGCGGGCCGTCGCGCGGCTCGAGGCCGCGTGCACCGGCGTCGCCGGCGAGGGGGAGACGGCCGCCCGGCATGTCGCCGAGACCGAAGCGGAAAACCGGCGGCTGCGCGCCGCCGCCGAGGACGTCGCCGCCCGCGTCGACGGCGCGCTCGCCCGGGTGGACCAGGCGTTGGGGGCGGGCATTGGGGAGGGAGGGTGAGATGAGCCAGGTTGCCGTGACGGTCAATGGCCGCCCGTACAAGATCGCCTGCGACGACGGGCAGGAGCCGCGCATCCGCCGGCTCGCCCAATATGTCGACGCGCGGGTCGGCGAGTTTGTCAGGACCGTCGGCCAGGTCGGCGAAGCCCGGCTGCTGCTGCTGGCGGCACTCGTCATCGCCGACGAATTGTCCGACGCCAACGAGGTGTTGCAGCAGGAGCAGAGCCGCGCCCGCGCCGCCGAAACCGAAGCGGGCGAGGCCGCCGACGCCGCGGTGCGCGGGGTTCACGGCATTGCCCAGCGGATCGAGGGGCTTGCGGCCCGGCTCGAGAACCCCTAGCTTGCCGATGCGGGGTGGGGCTGCGCGGTGCGTCAGGCCGCACGTTACCCCGGGGCCGATACCTACCTCATGGGTGCTGTCCCTGCCGGAGTCGTGGCTCCGGCACATGGCGCCCACCTGCTATGGCGGGCCACGGTGGGATTGCACGCCAACGGCCGAGGCGGCTCCACCCCGCAGCCCGCCGGGTTGTTCGCTAACGTATCGAAGGGACCCGGAAAGGTCGGTCGCTTGCCGTCGCCGCCTCCGTCGAAAGCGGGCCCACGGGCAACCAACTAGGATTTGCGGCTCTGGATTCCCGCCTTCGCGGGACTGACGAATAAGAGAGATGATCAGGAGGCGAGGCGGCGCCCGTGCAACGATCGTGAACATCCTATTTTGCGGCGACGTGATGGGGCGGCCGGGGCGCGAGGCGGTCCGCAAACACGTTCCCGGCCTGCGTCGCGACCTCGGGCTCGACCTCGTCGTCGTCAATGCCGAGAACGCGGCGCATGGCGCGGGCCTGACCGAGCGCCTGTGCGGCGAGTTCCACGATTGCGGCGTCGACGTGTTAACCACCGGCAACCATGTCTGGGACCAGCGCGAGCTGATCGCCTATGTCGAGCGCGACCCGCGGGTGCTGCGGCCGGCGAATTTCCCGGCGGGCACGCCGGGCGCCGGCTGGCGCCTGCACCGGTTTGACGACGGCCGCAGCGCGCTTGTCGTCAACCTGATGGGCCGGCTGTTCATGGACGCGCTCGACGACCCGTTCGCCCGGCTCGGGTCAATCCTCGCCGAGCATCCGCTCGGCCGCGGGCCGAGCGCGATCCTCGTCGACATGCACGCCGAGGCGTCGAGCGAAAAGATGGCGATGGGCCATTTCGCCGACGGCCGCGTCTCCGCCGTGTTCGGCAGCCACTCGCACATCCCGACCGCCGACGCGCAAATCTTTCCGGGCGGCACCGCCTACCAGACCGATGCCGGCATGTGCGGCAACTACGATTCGGTGATCGGCTTGGAAAAGGCGGCGGCGGTGCGCCGCTTTGTCACCAAGATGCCTGGCGAGCGCCCGCAGGTCGCCGAGGGCGAGGCCACCCTGTGCGGCGTCCTCGTTGTGACCGACGACGCGACCGGGCTCGCCTGCCGGGTCGAGCCGGTGCGAATCGGCGGCCGCCTCACCCCACATCTGCCCCGCCTTTAGGTCAGCGCCCGCCAGATTTTGTGCGGGGCGCCATTCCCCGCAAGCGCTTGGCGCGACTGGCCGGTGCCCCGCCGAGACGCCGCAATGCTGCCATATTGGGTTGTTAGCCGGATTGTGAACCCGTATGAGCAGTGGCGTCGAGTTGCACCCCAGGCGCACGGGGAGCCGCGCGGAGAACGATGGCTGGCCATTCGCAATTCAAAAACATCATGTACCGGAAGGGTGCGCAGGACAAAAAGCGCGCCAAGGTCTTTACCAAGATCATCCGGGAGCTGACGACCGCGGCCCGCACCGGGCTACCCGACCCGTCGGCGAACCCGCGCCTGCGCGCCGCGGTCTTGGCGGCGCGCCAGGCCAACATGCCCAAGGACACGGTCGACCGCGCGATCCGGCGTGGCGCCGGCGGCGACGGCGAGGCCGCCTATGACGAGGTGCGCTACGAGGGCTACGGGCCCGGCGGCACCGCCGTCATCGTCGAGGCATTGACCGACAACCGCAACCGCACCGCAAGCGAAATTCGCGCCGCCTTCACCAAGTCCGGGGGGGCGCTCGGCGAGACCAACAGCGTGGGCTTCCTGTTCGACCGTGTCGGCGAGATCATCTACCCGGCGGCGGTCGCGAGCATCGACGACATGCTCGAAGCGGTTATCGAAGCCGGCGGCGACAATGTCGACAGCGACGCCGAGCAGCATTCCGTGACCTGCGCGCCCGACGACCTCAACACCGTGCGCGATGCCCTCGAAGAGCGTTTTGGCCCGGCGAGCTCCGCCCGGCTCGCATGGCGCCCGAAGACCACGGCAGCGATCGACGAGGACACCGCCGCCGCGCTCTTCAAGCTGCTCGAGGCGCTCGAGGACAGCGACGACGTCCAGAACGTCTACGCCAATTTCGAAGTGGCCGAGGACGTGATCGCCCGGCTCGGCGTCTGAGCCGGCGCCGGGGGGCGGCAGCGGGCATGCGCGTGTTGGGGCTCGATCCCGGGTTGCGGCATACCGGCTGGGGGGTCATCGACGTCGACGGCAACCGGCTGTCCCACGTCGCCGACGGTGTAGCCCACGCCGCCGCCGACCAGCCGCTGGCGATGCGGCTCGTGGCGTTGTTCCGCCAGATCGGCGAGGTTCTGGAGCGGTTTCGTCCGGATGAGGCGGCGGTAGAGGAAAGCTTTGTCAATCGCAACGCGGCCTCGACGTTGAAGCTCGGCGTGGCCCGCGGGGTCGTGCTTCTGGCGCCCGCCGAACGCGGCCTGCCGGTCGCCGAGTATTCCGCCAACCTCGTCAAAAAGGCGGTGGTCGGCGCCGGCCACGCGGAAAAAGCGCAAGTCCAGCTGATGGTGCGGCGGATCCTGCCCGGCTTTGCGATCGGCGAGGCGGACGCGGCCGACGCGCTCGCGGTGGCGATCTGCCACGCTCACCACGCCGAAACCCGCCGCGTCTGGAACGCGAGCGCGGGAAAAATCCGCGGATGATCGCAAAGCTCGCCGGCATTCTCGACCAGGTCGCGGCGGACGCCGCCGTCATCGACGTGAACGGGGTCGGCTATCTCGCTTTCTGCTCGACCCGCACCTTGGGTCGGCTGCCGCCGGTCGGGACGCCGGTGCGGCTGTTGACCGAAACCCACGTCCGCGAGGACCATATCCATCTTTACGGTTTTCTCGACGCGGGTGAGCGCGACTGGTTTCGGCTGCTGACGACGGTGCAGGGGGTCGGGGCGCGGTTGGCGCTCGCGGTGCTGTCGGCGCTCGGGCCCGAAGAGCTCGGCCTCGCCATCCTCGCCCAGGACCGCGCCGCGCTCGCCCGCGCCGACGGTGTGGGCGCGCGGCTCGCCGGCCGTATCGTCAACGAATTGCGCGACAAGGCCACAAGCCTCGCGATCGCGCCCCCGCTTGCGGCGGCATCCGCCTCCCCGCCGCCCGCCGGCGAGGGGCCTGCGGCTGACGCCGTCTCCGCCCTCGTCAACCTCGGCTACCGGCGGAGCGAGGCGTACGGCGCCGTCGCCGCCGCCAGCCGCCGGCTTGGCACGCAAGCCGCGACCGACGCGCTGATCCGCGCCGGGTTGCAGGAGCTGGCGCAAGGGGTGGCGCCATGAGCGAGGGCGAGCGCCGCATCCTTGACCCCGCACCGGCCGATGGTGATGCCGTGGAGGCGCCGCTGCGCCCGCAGAACCTTGCCGAATTCGTCGGCCAGCGGCGTCTGCGCGACAATCTGCGGATTTTTGTCGAGGCCGCGAGAGCGCGCGGCGAAGCCCTCGACCACGTGTTGTTCTCAGGCCCTCCGGGGCTTGGCAAGACCACGCTTGCGCAGATCGTCGCGCGCGAGATGGGGGTCGGGTTTCGCGCCACCTCGGGGCCGGTGATCCAGCGCGCCGG
>DATMLF010000199.1:0-12691 GCA_035570595.1 Allostellaceae bacterium | reverse complement strand
GACCTCCAGGACTTGTCACCGGCTCAGGCGACAACCGGCAGCTCGTCGTAGCTGTGGAACGGCGGCGGCGACGGCAATCTCCACTCTAGCGTCGTCGCCCCCTCGCCCCAATAGTTGGCGCCGACCCGTTTGCCCGCGATCAGCGTCTGCAGCACGATAAAGACGAACAACAACGTCGAGGCGTACGAGATGTACGCACCGATCGACGCGACAAAGTTCCAGCCGGCAAACGCGTCGGGGTAGTCGGCGATGCGTCGTGGCATGCCGGCGAGCCCGAGGAAATGCATCGGGAAGAAGGTCAGGTTGACGCCGATGAAGGTGGTCCAGAAATGGATCTTTCCCAATGTCTCGTTGTATTGCCGGCCCGACATTTTGCCGATCCAGTAGTAAAACCCGGCAAAGATCGAGAACACCGCGCCCAAGGACAGCACGTAGTGGAAGTGCGCGACCACGTAATAGGTGTTATGCAATGCGAAATCGACGCCGGCGTTGGCCAATACGACGCCGGTCACCCCGCCGATCGTAAACAGAAAGATAAAGCCCATCGCGAACAGCATCGGTGTCTTGAACTCGATCGAGCCGCCCCAGGTCGTGGCAATCCACGAGAAGATCTTGACCCCGGTCGGCACCGCGATGACCATTGTCGCCGCGGTGAAGTAGGCGCGCGTGTCGACCGAGATCCCGGTCGTGAACATATGGTGGGCCCAAACCACAAACCCGACCACGCCGATCGCGACCATCGCGTAGACCATGCCGAGATAGCCAAAGATCGGCTTTTTCGAAAAGGTCGAGATGACCTGCGAGATCATGCCAAAACCGGGCAGGATCAGGATGTAAACCTCGGGATGGCCAAAGAACCAGAACAGGTTCAGGAACAACAGCGGGTCGCCGCCGCCCGCCGGGTTGAAGAAACTCGTCCCGAAGTTGCGGTCGGTCAGCAGCATCGTGATCGCCCCGGCCAGCACCGGCAATGACAGCAGCAGCAGGAACGCGGTCACCAGGATCGACCAGACGAACAGCGGCATCTTGTGCAGGGTCATGCCCGGCGCGCGCATGTTGAAAATCGTCGTGATGAAGTTGATCGCACCCATGATCGACGACGCGCCCGCCAGGTGCAGCGAGAAGATCAGCATGTCGACCGCCGGGCCGGGGCTGCCGATCGGGCCCGACAGCGGCGGGTAGATCGTCCAGCCGACCCCGGGGCCCTCGCCGACCATGGTCGAGCCGAGCAGCAGCGCGAACGACGGCACCAACAGCCAAAAGCTGATGTTGTTCATGCGCGGAAAGGCCATGTCCGGCGAGCCGATCATCAGCGGCACGAACCAGTTGCCGAACCCACCGATCATCGCCGGCATGACCGTGAAAAAGATCATGATCAGGCCGTGCGCGGTGATCAGCACGTTGTAGATCTGGTGGTCGGTGATGAAGTGGTTGTCGGGGTGCATCAGCTGGATGCGCATCGCGATCGAGAAGGCGCCGCCGATCACCCCGGCGCAGACCGCGAAAATCAGGTAAAGGGTGCCGATGTCCTTGTGGTTGGTCGAGAACAGCCAGCGCACGAAAAACCCCGGCCGGTGGTCGTCATGACCGTGCGCGCCGTAGCCGTGCGCCTCGACGGCCTGCGCGTCCCGCTCGTACGTCATCAGCGACCCTCTTGCTCCTAGTGGCCTAGTGGCCGGCCGGCGCCGGCAAGGCGGCGACGCGCACCGCGGCGCCGCCGGTCTGATCCTGCGCGAACTTCTTTTGGGCGTCGACGAGCCAGCGCTGAAACGCTTCCTTCGACACCGCGACGATCTTGATCGGCATAAAGGCGTGGTTGATGCCGCAGATCTGGTTGCACTCGCCGTAATAGGTCCCTTCGCGGTCGACGTTGAACCAGCTTTCGTTGAGCCGGCCGATGACCGCGTATTCCTGCACTCCGAACGACGGGATGAACCAGCTGTGGATCACGTCGGTGCTGGTCACCAGCACGCGGATGTTGGTGTGGATCGGCACCACCAGCGGGTTGTCGACCTCGAGCAGCCGCAATTGCCCGGGCTTCAGATCCGCCTGCTGGATGATGTTGCTGTCAAAGGCGAGGTCCTTCTGGTCGGGATAGTCGTACGACCAGTACCATTGGTGCCCGGTCACCTTGATCGTCATGTCCGGGTTCGGCACCCGGTCCATGTAGTACATCAGCTTGAAGGACGGGATCGCGATGAGGACCAGGACCAGCACCGGGACGATCGTCCACAGGATCTCGATGACGGGGTTGTGCGAGGTGCGCGACGGCACCGGGTTGCGGCGGTGGTTGAAGCGAATGATGACGTAGAGCAACAACCCCATCACAAACCCGGCGATCAGAAAGATGATCACCAGGAGCTCGTTGTGGAACGCGTTCAGCCGGTCCTTGACCGGGGTCGCCGGCGGCTGCATCCCCATTTCCCACGGGCGCGGCTGGGCCGCCCAGGAGACCGCCGCGAGGGCCCCGGTGACGGCGACGACCAGCGCCACCAGCATCAGCGCCCGCCCCACCCGCCGTCTTGTCAAGAAGCCCGTCAACCGCACCATGCCCCGGCCGTCCTCGATCCGCCCCACCCCGACCGACCGGCCTTCCCGCCAACCACCGGCGGCGGCTGTTCCGCAACGGACGGTCAAAAGGGGCGCCTTCGGCCCGCTTTCCGCTCGGCCCGCCGGCGCCGCGTCGCGCTTCGGCTCCGGCCGCACGCGGCGAAGTGACGGCGAGCCTACACCATCGCCGCCGCGCGCCACAACCGGGCTAACCCATTGCGTCAAGCCGCCGCAGCGGGTTTGGCCGGGTCCCACGGCGGTGCTGCGGTGCAATCGCGGCTTCCGCTCGCGCGCGCCGACGACCATATTGAGGGGCGGCATTACAGGAGCAGCGAATGACCGACCTCGCCGTTACCGACGAACTCTTCTTCAATCGCACCGGCATGGACAACGGCCGGGTCGAGGCGATCGTCGCCGAGGCGCTCGCCGGCATGGACGACGGCGAGCTGTTTCTCGAATACAGCCAATCCGAAAGCCTGGCGCTCGACGACGGCCGGATCAAAAGTGCGAGCTTCGACACGACGCAGGGCTTCGGGCTGCGCGCGGTCGCCGGCGAGGCGGCGGGCTATGCCCACGCCTCCGACCTCTCCGAGGCGGCGATCCGGCGCGCCGCTGCGACGGTGCGCGCGGTCGCGCACGGCTATGCCGGGACGATGGCGGGGCCGCCCGCCGGCACCAACCGCAGCCTTTACACCGACGCCAACCCGCTGGGTCTCGTCGACCTCGGCGCCAAGACCCGGCTCCTTGCCGAAATCGACGCCTACGCGCGCAGCCGCGACCCACGGGTCCGCCAGGTCATGGCGTCGCTCTCCGGGATGTGGCAGGCGGTGCAGATCATCCGCGCCGACGGGCGTCGGACGGCCGACATCCGCCCATTGGTGCGGATCGGCGTCTCGGTCGTGGTCGCCGACGGCGACCGCATGGAGACCGGGTCGTCGGGCGCCGGTGGGCGCATGGCCTACGAGCGCTATCTCGACCCCGCCCACTGGAAGGAGCAGGTCGACGAGGCATTGCGCCAGGCCTTGGTCAACCTCGGCGCGGTGCCGGCGCCGGCCGGCGAGATGACCGTCGTGCTCGGCCCCGGCTGGCCCGGCGTCATGCTGCACGAGGCGGTCGGGCACGGCCTCGAGGGCGACTTCAACCGCAAGAAGACCTCGGCCTTTTCCGGCATGGTCGGCGAGCGCGTCGCGAGCAAGGGGGTGACCGTCGTCGACGACGGGACCTTGCCCGACCGGCGCGGCTCGTTGACTGTCGACGACGAGGGGACGCCGACGAACTGCACCACCCTGATCGAGGACGGGGTGCTGAAAGGCTACATGCAGGACCGCATGAACGCCCGGCTGATGGGTGCGGCACCGACCGGCAACGGCCGCCGCCAAAGCTTTGGCCACGCGCCGATGCCGCGGATGACCAACACCTACATGCTGGCCGGCGACCGCGACCCGCAGGAGATCATCGGCTCGGTCGGCCGCGGCCTCTACGCGGTCAATTTCGGCGGCGGCCAGGTCGACATCACCTCCGGCAAGTTCGTCTTTTCGGCCTCGGAAGCGTATTTGATCGAGAACGGCAAGATCGGGCCGGCGGTCAAGGGCGCGACCCTGATCGGCAACGGCCCCGAGGCGCTGACCAAGGTGACGATGATCGGCAACGACCTCGCCCTCGACCATGGCATCGGCACCTGTGGCAAGGACGGCCAGGGGGTGCCGGTCGGCGTCGGCCAGCCGACCTTGCGGATGGACGGGCTGACCGTCGGCGGCACCAGCGCCTGACATCGGCCGCCCGGCGGCGGCATCGAGGGGGGACTATGCGGCTATACGGCCGCGGGCCGGGGCTGGCGCTCGCTGCCATGATCGCGGCGGCTGCACCTGCGGGCGGCGCCATGGCCTGCACCGACATCGGACAGGCGCCGACGTCGCGTTGGTCGCTCGCGACCGAAAACGGTGTCTCGTGGCTGGTGACGCCTTGCGGCCAGCGTTTTTTGAGCTTTGGCGTCAATGCCCTCGACGGCGGCTACCCGTACCGCTGGAAGGCCGGCAAAACCTACTACAGCTGGACCGCCTTCGCGCCGAGCGAGGCGGCCTGGGTCGAGGCGACGCGCCGCCGCCTCGCCATCTGGGGCTTCAACAGCGCCGGGGGGTGGGCGCTCCCGCCGCAGGAGCTGCACCTGCCGACGATCGTCAACCTCGAGCTCGGCCGCCGCGCGCGCTTTCACTGGTTCGACCCGTTCGCGCCCGAGACCGCGGCACGAATGACGGCACTCGCCCGCGAGCTGGTGGCGCCCTACCGCGGCAGCCCCTATCGGATCGGCTATTTCTCCGACAACGAGGTCGGCTGGTGGGCCGGCGCGCTCTTTGTCTTCTATTCGATGAAGCCGGCGGATTCGGCGACCAAAGAGCGCTGGGTCGAAACCTTGCGCCACCACTATGACAATGACTGGGCGCGCTTCACCGCCGATTTTGCGCCGCCGCCCGGTGTCGGTTCGTGGGCCGGCCTGCTCGCCGCGACCCGGATGACGCGGATGCGCCCGGGCGGCGCCGGCATCCATGTCGTGCGCGAGTGGTGCGGCATCGTCGCCCGGCATTATTACGCGCTCGCCTCGCGCGCGATCCATGCCGCCGACCCCGACGCCCTCTATTTCGGCGACCGCCTGCCGATCTATTACGACCCGGCCGCGGTTCGGGCGATGGCGCCCTATGTCGACGCGATCGCCACCAATTACAATGTCGACGCGAGCGACGGCTGGGTCGCGGACTATTACTTCGACGGGCTGCGGAAACTGTCAGGCGGCAAGCCGGTGCTTGTCTCCGAGTGGTTTTTCGCGGCGCGCCACAACCGCACCGGCAACCTCAACAACGGCCATCTGATGACCGTCGACACCCAGGCCGAGCGGGCCGCGGGCGCGGCGGCCGCGACCGAGAACTTCGCCGCGATCCCCGAGCTTGTCGGCGCCCATTGGTTCCAATATTACGACCACCCGAAAGGCGGGCGCCCCGACGGCGAGGATTACGATTTCGGGCTAGTCGACATCAACGACGAGCCCTATCGGAGGCTGACCTCGGCGCTCGCAGCGGCCAACCGCCGCGCCTACGAGATCCACGGCGAAGCGACGGCGCCGTCGCCCCCCCTCGGCGAAGTTGTCGTCCCGCGCGCCGAGATCGCGCTGCGCAACCGGTCGCTCGCCGATTGGCCAAAGCCGGCAAGCCTGCTGCCGCGGCTGACTGCGTCGCCGGGGGCGGTCGAATTCGGCGAGGTTTATCTGTCGTGGAGCGAACGCGGTCTGCAACTGGCGACGATCGGCCAGGATTATTTCGACATCGACTTGCTCGCCTATGACGGGCCGTTCCCGCTGAGCGACGCCTACCGGGTCGAGCTCGGGGTTGAGCTGGGCGACGGGCCGCGGCGCTTCACCTTGTTCTTTCTGCCGCCGCGCACCAAGGTCCACGACTACCCGGAGATGGCGGCCGAGTTGTGCGCCGGCGCCGCGGACCAGGCGATCGAGCACGGCTGCACCCCGGTCGCCGGCTCGGAGGCGGTCTATTTCGGCGCCGACCAGCCGCGCATCACCGCCGAGGCGTTGATCCCGTGGTCGGCGCTCGGTGGTGGGGAGCCCCCCTCCGCCGGCGCGTCCTTGCGCGTCGAAACCGCCGTCACCTCCTGGGACCGCGACCGCTGGATGTCGCTGTCGGGCCGCCCGCCGGCTGCGGCGATGGGCAATCCGGCCGGCTGGCGCGCGATGCGGCTCGGCTCCGGACCGCGGATGATCGAAAGCGCGCCAGCCCTGCCGTCGCGCGCGGCTCATGGCTGACGCTTCGGCCACGCCCGACTTGGCCTCGCCGGAGTGATGCGCGACGCAGGCAAAAGCTGCTGCTGAGGGGGTACGATGGCGACAAATTTTCCCGACGGCTTTTTGTGGGGCGCCTCGACCGCGGCCTATCAGATCGAGGGCGCGGTGCGGGAGGACGGGCGCGGCCCGTCGATTTGGGACATTTTTTGCCACCTACCCGGTAAAATCGCCAACGGCGACACCGCAGACGTCGCCTGCGACCATTACCACCGCTGGCCGCAGGACGCGGCGCTGATGCGCGAGCTCGGGCTCGGCGCCTACCGCTTTTCGACCGCCTGGCCGCGCATCCTGCCCGAGGGGCGCGGCGAGATGAACCTCAAGGGCCTCGAATTCTATGACCGCCTCGTCGACGGCATTCTCGAAGCCGGTGTCGAGCCTTGGGTGTGCCTCTACCATTGGGATTTGCCGCAGGCGCTCGAATACCGCGGCGGGTGGCGCAACCGCGACACCGCGCATTGGTACGCCGAATACGCGCAGCTCACGGCGCGGCGGCTCGGCGACCGGGTCAAGCATTGGGCGACGTTCAACGAGCCCAACTGCGCCTGCGTCAAGGGCTACGGCGACGGCGAGCATGCGCCGGGCGTTCGCGGCCGGGCGAGCGCGCTCGCCGCGATCCATGTCATGAACTTGGCGCACGGGCTCGGCATCGGGGCGATGCGCGCGGAGCGCGCCGACCTGCTGCTCGGCAACATCTACAACTTCCACCCCTACGAGCCGGCGGACGACCGCGAGGAAGACGAGATCGCCTGCCAGATGCTGGACGCGCTGTGGAACCGTTCGTTTCCCGACCCGCAGATGCTCGGGCAGTACCCGGAGCCGTTTGCCGCCGAGATGGTCGAGCCGCTGGTGCAGCCGGGCGACTTCGAGATCATCAAGCAGAAGCTCGATTACTTTGCCTTCAACCACTACACCCGTTCGCGGGTGCGGCGCGACCCCGCCCACCCGTTCGAGGTCGGGACCCTGCCGCCGCCGTCGGGCGCGCTTGTCACCGACATGGGCTGGGAGATCGCACCCGACGCCTTTCGCGCGGTCATGATCGAGGCGAAGGAGCGCTACAGCGGCGACCTGCCGATCTACATCCTCGAAAACGGTGCGGCTTTTCCCGACCAGGTCGAGGCCGACGGCCATATCCGCGACGAGCGGCGCATCGGCTATCTGCGCGGCTATCTCGGCGCGGTGCAGGACGCGATCGCGGCCGGCGTTCCGGTGCGCGGCTATTTCGTCTGGTCATTGCTCGACAATTTCGAATGGGCGCTGGGCTTCAGCAAGCGCTTCGGCCTCGTCCACGTCGACTACGAAACCCAGGAGCGCCGCCCCAAGGACTCGTTCCAATTCTACGCCGAGCTCGCCAACGGCGCCGCGCTCGACCGGGATTAGCGGACTGACTAACCGGCTTCAGTAGGTTGTGGTGGTGCGCCTCAGGATATTTTGCACACTTACCCGTCGGCTCCCCCGAAAGACCTCGAAAAGAATCCGATATGCGCCGACACGGCGCCGGTAGCCGGTCGGTTGCGCGCGGAGTTGCACAACGTCACCGGCGAATGGGTCTGTCTGCATTTCCTGAAGCGCTCGTATCAGACGACCACGATCTCTAGTGGGAAATCGCTCAAGATTTCTCGCCGCGCCGCGTGCGACGGTTACTGTCCAACTCATCAAGCAGGTCTTCTAGCGGTACGTATTCTCCGCGTGCTGTTTCCGCTCGCCCCTGTTCCAGCGCTTCCAACTCATCCGGTTCCGGGTCGACAACGAGGATTTGCTGCTCCGAGGCACCGGCGGCATAGCAGCGGAACGCTTCGCGCAACAATTCGGAACGGCTTCTGTGCTGGCGGTGACTCAGGCGATCGAGTTCTTCAATCATGTCCAGCGGTAGAGAGATTGAAAGAGATTTGACGCTTCGGCCAGTCATCAGCTCGCCCTAGAATAACTTCGATCACATTGCACCGTCTTCCCGCGAAAGCGGGAACCCAGAAGCAAGCGACGTATGGCTGCCCTGGACCCCCCTTGCGCGACGCGCAGGCGGGGGCGACGAGTTGATTGTCCGATTTGATCGGGTCATGCACCTAATACGCGTAGTCGGTGAAGACCGGGTCGATGTCGCCGTGCCAGCGGGTGCGGAAGTCTTCGAGCAATTCCTCGGCCGGGGTGCGGCCGGAGCCGGCGATCGCGAACAAGGGGTCGAGAAAATGGGTCTCGTCCTCACCAAAGGTGCTGCGGCGGGCGCGGCGGTGCAGCCCTTCGCGGGCGATGTCGAGCATTTCGAGCGCGACGTCGCGCAAGGTGCGGCTGCGCAACGGCGTCGCGAGCCCAAGCCGCGGCACGTCGCGACGCATCGCCTCGCGCTCCTCCGCGGTCCAGTCGGCGACCAGGTCATAGGCGGCGTCGAGCGCGGCGCCGTCGTATAGGATCCCGACCCACAAGGCCGGCAGCGCGCACAATTGCCGCCACGGCCCGCCGTCGGCACCGCGCATTTCGAGAAACGTCTTCAGCCGCACCTCGGGAAAGGCCGTCGTCAGATGGTCGGTCCAGTCGCCGAGGCGCGGGATTTCGCCCGGCAGAACCGGCAACTTTGCGGCCAGGAAGTCGCGGAACGACAGCCCGCTCGCGTCGATGTAACGACCGTCGCGGTAGACAAAGTACATCGGCACGTCGAGCATCCAGTCGACATAGCGCTCGAACCCGAAACCCGGCTCGAAGACGAACGGCAACGTGCCGCAGCGGTCGGGGTCGGTGTCGGTCCACACCAGGCTGCGCTGGCTCAACAGCCCCGACGGCCTGCCCTCGACAAACGGCGAGTTGGCGAAGAGCGCCACCGCGACCGGCTGCAACGCCAGGCTCACCCGGAATTTTTTGACCATGTCGGCTTCGGACTGGTAGTCGAGGTTGGTCTGCACGGTGCAGGTGCGCAGCATCATGTCGAGGCCGAGCCGGCCTTTTTTCGGCATGTAGTCGCGCATGATGCGGTAGCGCGCCTTGGGCATCCACGAGATGTCCTCGCGCCGCCATTTCGGGTCGAAGCCGAGCCCGATCATGCCGAGCCCGAGCTCGTCGCAGACCTCGCGCACCTGGCGCAGGTGTTCGTGCACCTCGTCGCAGGTCTGGTGCACGGTTTCGAGCGGCGCTCCGCTCAATTCGAACTGGCCACCGGGCTCGAGGGTGATCGAACATCGCGCGTCGTTGGACAAGGCGATCGTGTTGCCGTTCTCGACGACCGGCTTCCAGCCGAAACGCGTCATGCCGCGCAGCAATGCCGCGATGCCGTCCGGCCCCTCATAGGGCACGCGCCGCAGGTCGGAGCGGCGGAAAACGAATTTCTCGTGCTCGGTCCCGATGCGCCACTCCGCGGGCGGCTTTGACCCGGCGTCCAAATATTCGACCAGCTGCCGCTTGTCGGCGATCGGTTCTCCGGGCGTGCTCGGCGTGGTCGTCATGCTCGGCGGGGCTCCAACGTTCGGCGGTGCGAAAAGAGTGGCGGGCCCGATGGCATGGCCCGGCGGCGGGTCTCAACGAGACCGGGTGCGCCGCCAGTCGCCGGCGACCGCTTGAACCACCGACACGGCCGCGAGCGCCGCGGTGTCGGCGCGCAGCACCCTCGGCCCGAGCCCGACCCGCATAACAAAAGAGAGTTTACCCAGAGAATCAAGCTCCGTCTCGGCGAACCCGCCTTCGGGGCCGATGAGCAGCGCCACCGGCCCAGGCATGAGCCGCGCCGCGGCCTCGGCGATCGGCTCGCCGGCGCCGGTCTCGTCGCAGACCATCAGGTGCCGCCCGGCCGGCCATTCGGCGAGGACTGCGTCGAGCGTCCGCGGCGGGCGGAGCTCCGGCACCGACAGCCGCTCCGACTGCTCGGCCGCGGCAATCGCGTGGGCGTGCAGCCGGTCGAGGTTGAGGCGCTCGCTCTGGGTGTGCCGGGTCCACACCGGCAGCAACGCCGCGACACCAAGCTCGGTTGCCTTCTCGACGAGCCAGTCGAGCCGGGCGCGCTTGATTGGTGCGAACACCAGCCACAGATCGCCCTCGGCCTCGGCCGGCCGCAGGCGGCGCTCGACGGCGAGCGACATCCCGATGCGCCCGGTATCCGCGACCCGACATCGCCACTCGCCGTCCATCGCGTTGAACGCCGCGACCGGCGCACCGGCCGTGAGCCGCAGCACCGTGCGCAAGCGATGCGCCTGGGCGGGTGCCAGCTCGACGCGCCCACCCGCGACCAGCGCCTCCGTCAGGTAAAGCCGTGCCGCCGGTCGGCTGCTCTCGCCGCGTTCTTTCACCGGCCAGCCGCCCGCAGCAGCGATCGGGTATCCAGCAGCAGCTTCACAACCCGCCGGCAAGCCGCTCGATCTCGGCGCCCCCCATCCAGTCGAAATCATCGGGCGCCGCGATCTCTCCGGCCATGAACCCGAGCCGGCGCACCTGGCCCGGCATTGGGGTGTCGAATGGCACCACCTTGACGAGCGGCTTGCCGGCTTTGGCGATGATGAAGGGCTCGCCCTTGGCGGCGCGATCGAGCAGCCGCGAAAGATGGGTTTCGGCCTCTCGTATGTCGACAATCAGCATCGCCACCAATCCAGGCTAAGCTCGCTCGGTGTAGTTTCAGCCCGGCAGCATGGCAAAAGGCAGTCCGCTGCCGTGGTGATCGAGAAGTTCGAGCGATTTGATTACGGCAACTTCTCTCTCACCATACCGGCCCACGGGTCCGGCCCTCCCGGCCCGAGGACACGCTCCGGCCCCCGGCTTTCGAACGTGTGAAGAAATCGGATAACCTGAGAACTCGTCATTCCGGGATGCCCCTTGGCAGGCCCGGAACCTATGAAAACGGCGCCTTGCCGGTATTTCCCCAGGCCGTTTGCTTGGGTTCCGGGCTCGCGGGCGCGCCCCGGAATGACGGCAGTTGACATTTCTTCACACGCTCCTTCGTCGGGACGGCCATGCTGGAGATATTTAGAACTTCTCGATCGGGACGCCTAGAACGCGGCGCAGGAGTCGCGGGTGATGACGCCGACCGACTGCTGGTGAAACCGCGTCTTGTAAGCGTCGATGACCGCCGACAGCCGTCGCGCGAGATCGGGTGTCCGCTTTGCCGCGACGAGCAGGATTTTGGTCGGGTCGCGCGCGATATGCCCGGTTCGCGGGTTGCGCCATTGCCCGTCCCCGTCAAACACGGTGAAGCCGTCGGGGAAGTTCGGCGTAACGATCTGCGCCGCAAATTCGGCCCATTCGGCATCGCTCAGCTGCCCGTGGCCCCTTATGCGACGGCCGAAGAACAGCTCGGCGACGAGCGTCCGCTGCTCTCCCGGCAGGAAACAGGCGTAGGGGGTGGCCTGCGAGGCGGCAGGTGTCGCCGGCGCGGGCGGTGTGGCGCAGCCCGAAAGCACCGCGAGCGACAGGGCGACCGCCCCTCGGCAATGCCGGACTCGCCGCAACGAAAGCGCTTCGGCGCTCCGCGCCTCGCAATGACAACTCCTCTTGTCATTGCGAACGAAGTGAAGCAATCCCGCGCGACGCTACTCCGCGGCCTCCCTGACGGCGACCGGCTCGACCTTGGCGGCGCAGAACTTGAATTCGGGGATTTTGCCGACCGGGTCGAGCTGCGGGTTGGTCAGGATGTTGGCGGCGGCCTCGGCATAGCAGAACGGGACGAACACCTGACCCAGCGCCACGGCGCTGTCGGCGCGCGCCTTCAATTCGATCATCCCGCGCCGCGTCGTGACGCGCACCGGCTCGCCGGCCGCGATGCCGAGCCGGCGCAATTCGGCGGGGGCGAGGGACGCCACCGCCTCGGGCTCGATCTCGTCGAGGACGCTCGCGCGCCGGGTCATTGCCCCGGTGTGCCAATGCTCGAGCTGGCGGCCGGTGGTCAATACCATCGGGTAGTCGGCGTCGGGCTCCTCGGCCGGCGGGATGATCGCCGCCGGCACCAGCTTGGCGCGGCCCGAGGCGGTCGGGAACCCCTCGCCAAAGACAATCTCGTTGCCGGGCTTGTCCGGCGCATCGCACGGGTAGGTCACCGAGCCCTCGCGCTCGAGCCGCTCCCAGGTGATGTTGTCGAGAGACGGCATCGCCAGCTTCATCTCGGCGAACACGTCGCGCGGGTGCGTGTACGACCAGTCGAGCCCGATGCGCCGGGCAATCTCCTGGATGATCCACAGATCCGCGCGCGCCTTTCCCGGCATCGGCAAGGCGCGCCGCCCGAGCTGCACCTGGCGGTTGGTGTTGGAGACGGTGCCGTCCTTTTCCGGCCAGGCGGAGGCCGGCAATACGACATCGGCGTATTTGGCGGTCTCGGTCAGGAAAATGTCCTGG
>DATMLF010000198.1:0-10567 GCA_035570595.1 Allostellaceae bacterium | reverse complement strand
CCGGCAACAGCGGCGACGGCGACCTCGTGCAGTATTTTGTCCGCCAATTGACCCAGACCGGGCAGGATGACGGCTACCCGATCTGGGCGATGCCGGGGCTGGCGATGGCGGTCGACCACAACGACCCGGGTGCCGCCCAGGCATGGGGCTGGTTCGCCCCCAACGTCTATCAAGGGGTCACCCCGGGGGCCATCCCCGGCGACCCCAAATGGGCGATCGTGCCGCGCACCGACACCAACACCCTCCCCGCCCAGCCCACCGCCACCCCCTCCTCCGCCGGCGCCACCTGACCCGCGACACCCGCTGGCAGGCCCGCACCAAAGCAGCCGGGAGCGTCGCCAGCGGCGCTCCCGACCGCTGGGGCCGTTCTCTGATGCCGCGGTGACCGCCGCGCGGTTGTGCCGGCGGGCGCATTTGCCTATGAAGGACGCCTCTGCCATCAGCCGACGAGGCCTGCGAGACGCATGAGCGACAGCAACCCCGCGCCGGGCGGCGCCGCGAGCGAGCCGCGGGTCGTCACCGCCTGCGTGCTGATCATCGGAAACGAGATCCTGTCCGGGCGCACGCAGGACGAAAACCTCGGCTTTCTCGCGCGCGGGCTTAACGAGGCGGGCATCCGGCTGCGCGAAGCCCGCGTCGTTCCGGACGTGACCGAAGTCATCGTCGCCACCGTCAACGAAGTGCGCCGGAGCTTCGACTATGTCTTTACGACCGGCGGGATCGGCCCGACCCACGACGACATCACCGCGCAATGCATGGCCGACGCGTTTGCGGTGCCGCTGACCCTGCACCCGGACGCCAAGCAGCTGCTCGAGACCCACTACCCGCCGGGCCAGCTCAACGAGGCACGGCTGCGCATGGCGATGGTGCCGCAGGGTGCCGTGCTGCTGCCCAACCCGATCTCGCGCGCGCCGGGGTTTCAGATCGGCAACGTGTTTGTGCTCCCCGGGGTGCCGAGGATCATGCAGGGCATCTTCGAGCAGCTCAAGTACCGTCTGGCCGGCGGTGACAAGGTATTGAGCCGCAGCGTCAGCTGCGGCCTCGGCGAAGGCGTCCTGGCCAAGGATCTCTCGGCGTTGCAGGACCACTGGCCGGATGTCGAGATCGGCTCCTACCCGTATTTCCGGCGCGGCGACTTTGGCGTGACCCTGGTGCTGCGCGGCACCGAGCGGGCCCGCCTCGCCGCCGCGACAGAGGCGGTAAAGGCGCTGGTCCGCGAGCTCGGCGGCGACCCGCAGGAAGGGCTCGGCGAAGGCTAGCCGCCGCCGGCGTGGCGGAGGCGGCCTGGGGTCGGCGAAGCGCAGGGGGCAGCCGGTCGTGAGGCAGGCGGACGTGGCGAAACGGTAGACGCAGCAGACTTAAAATCTGCTTCCCAGCTGGGAGTGCGGGTTCGAGTCCCGCCGTCCGCACCAGCGCTTGCCGACAGCTTTGGCCGGCGCCCGCCCGGCATGGATCGCCGGTGGTGTGGTCGTCCTGTCGGCTAAACTAGACTAGCGCCGCGCGTAGACGGTGTCGCCCTCGACCCGGACTTCGTAGACCGCGATGTCGGCGGAGACCGGGCCGTCGACGAGCTTGCCGGTGCGGATGTCGAATTGCGCGAAGTGCAGCGGGCACTCGATGACGCACCCCTCAAGCCGGCCGCGCGACAACGGTGCATTGCGGTGGCCGCAGACGTCGCGCAGCGCGTAAAAGCTGCCGTCGACATTGGCGAGCACGACCCGCTCGCGATCGACGGCGACGAATTTCATCTCGCCCGGCGCGAGCTCGCCTACCCGGGCGACGGCGACAAATCCCTCGTCCATGGGTTTTTCGAGAAGCCGCCCCTCACCCGCCGCCCCCGGATCCGCTTTTCGCGGGCCGGCGGCGGGGTGAGGGGACGAAGCGTCAGTTCAGCTCGAAGCCGAACATCTTCGCGGCATTCTCGCAGGTGATCTTGCGAAGATCAGCCTCGGGCACGCCGTCGAACATCCGCGTCAGGAATTGCTGCGAGCGCGGGAATGTCGCCTCGGCATGCGGATAGTCGCTGCCCCACAGCATGTTCTCGACGCCGATATAGTCGCGCAACTTGATGCCGATGTCGTCTTCCATGAATTCGACGAACATGTTGCGCTTCCAGTAGTCGCTCGGCATCAGCCCCTCGGCCGACTTCCAGCCCTTGGTGAACACCGGGCGCTCGACATAGGTGAAGTCCATCTGCTTCAGCCAATGCGGGATCCATGACGCCTCGTGCTCGACCGAGCCGATTTTGAGGCCCGGGAACTTGTCGAAGACGCCGGCGAACAGCATCGAGCCGAGCGAGTAGCGCACCCAGTAATCGGTCGTCGAGCGGCCGGCGCCGGTCAGCTCGGTCACGTCCATCGTAAATTCGTTGGCCGGGACGCCGTTGCGCGGCGTGCCGATGTGGAGCAGCAGCGGATGCTTCAAATCCTGCGCCGTCGCCCAGAACCGGTCATAGACCGGGCTGCTGTAGGGCCGGCCCGGTTGGGGCGCTACCGGGATGAACGAGCCGACAAGGCCCATCTTGACGCAGCGCTCTAGCTCCCTGGCGGCCTCGTCCGGGTCGTCGGTGTTGAGCATCGCGATGCCCTTCAGCCGATCCGAATGCGGCTTGCAGAAATCCGCGATCCAGTCGTTGTAGACGCGGCAGATCTCGGTCAACAGCTCGCTGTCCGGCACGCGGTACCAGAAAAGCCCCTGGCTCGGCTGCAGCACGGAGCCCCAGATGCCGTCTTCCTCGTTTTCGACGAGCATTGCGTCGGCGGTGTAGGCGCCCTTGCGGACATCCTCCCAAACGCCGAGAAAGTCGATTTGCGACGGGTCTTCAAAACGTTGCCCGGCCTGCATGACCGCCCCCAGGGTGCCGACCTGCTGGCCGTCAAGCATCCAGGCGTCGTATTCGCGGCCGGCCGGGGTCTTGCGCCGCTCCATCCGCGGCGCCCGGTTGCGAAATCGCGGCGCGATGCGGTCGGTGTACATGTCCGGCGGCTCGACGATATGGGAATCCGCCGAGATCATCTTGAACCCAGTCATCGTTCGACCTCCTCCGCTGACGCCGACAGGCTTCGCCCGCGCCGCAATTTCGCCCAGGCAGCATGCGTGACGCTGCAAACGGTATGCCGCGAGCGCGAATTGAGTCAAGCCGGCCGGGCCGCAACCTCGCCGGCCACCGGCCGCGGTCAAATCGGGCGGGCCGGCGCGCCGCGAGCGCCGAACCCCGCGTTGCGCCAACGTCGAGGGCGCTGGGGAAACCGCACCAAGCCCCCTCGGTGCCGCCGCACGATCGGCCGCCCAACCAGGGCTTTGCGAGGCGGCTGGTCATCGCCTCAACGAATTGGCAATAGGATCGCGAGGGAATGCCGTTCGCCGCCGCTCCACCAACCCCCGCGAAAAGAATGGTCTTGCATGAGTGATGCTGTCCTAACGCCGCTCGGTTCCGCCCGAACTCCGGTCGGGGTCGAGGCACCCCGCGAGCGCCGGCTCGACCTGATCCTTCTGGCGATCGCGGCGGCGGCGAGACTCCCGTTCATCTGGCGCGGCTTCGGCGGCCACCCGGACGAGTGGATGGTGGTGCGCAGCGGCCTCGATCTGTGGCGCCGCGGCGTCTACTTTCCGTCGCGCGGCCCGGGTTATCCGCTGAGCGAAGTCGTAATGGGCGGGCTGGCCTGGTTGGGCGGGCCGCCGCTTTGCGCCGCCGCGTCGCTTGCAGTGTCGCTGGTTGCCATCGCCCTCTTGCGCAAGCTGGCGCCGTTCTACGGCGTCCGCAATTCGTTCTGGATGGTGCTGGCGTTTTCGTTTGAGCCGTGGTTCTGGAGCAGCGGCACCCATGATTTAGACTATGTGTGGGGCACCTGCGCGCTGATCGCGGCGCTTTATTGCCTCGAGCGGCGGGAGCTGCGCGGTTGCGGGTTGTTGTGCGCCGCCGGGTTCGCCTTTCGGCCGAGCTCGCTTTTGTGGATTTTCCCGGTTTTTACGCGAGTTGTGTGGACCGAGCGCGATTGGCGCGGCGTCGCCCGTTTCGCGTTGTGGGCGGCAGTGCCTGCTCTCGTCCCGGCTCTGATGATCGCCTCGAAGTCGGCCTTGGTGATGGGCCCGGGCGGCTGGCAGGTCGCGGAATTGACCAGGGCCTCGCACGCCCCCGTCGCCGCCCTGCTGTTGGCGGTGTATCGCTTTGTCGAGCTGATCGGACACGTTCCGGCATTGCTGCTGTTTCTCGCCGCGTGCTGGCTCTATCGGGCTCGCCTCGCCGCGTTGTTTCGAAGCGGCGAAAGCTGGGTGTGGAATTTCGTCCTGATCTTTCTGTTCTTGTTCGCCGAGTTTATCAGTCAATCCGAAAAGCCCGAGCTGATGCTGCCGGCGTTGCCGGGCCTGTTCATGATCCTCGGCCGCTGCATCTCCGACAATTGGTGGAAGGCGTTGACCGTCGCGTTTGTCTTTAACGCCTTTATATCATTCGGCCTGGGCCATGCGCTTCCGGCGGGCGGGCTGCGGCTTGACCTCGCCTACCCGACGCTGCGGCCGGGTCCGCTGTTGCTTTATGCGCAGCGGGCGAAAGCGCAGAACGCGTTTGTGGCGCAGGTCGGCGCCGAGCTGTCGCAGCCCTCGCGGATCGTGCGCGCCGACCCGACGGACGACCATCTCGATCCCTACTACGTCGCCTCGGGGCTGGTGCGCGCGCCCCAGAGCCAGGCGCGTATCGCCTGCCCGCTCGCCCCGGCGCTGGTCGCCTATCCCGACGGCAAGCCGCCCGAGATCGTTTCGCGACCGAGCACCTGGGTCCTGCGCCGCGGCTATCAGCCGGCGCTTGTCTGCTGCGAAACCGGCAGCGCGCTGGTGCTGCCGAGCACGCCGGCGGCATTCGACGACCGGCTGCGCGAGGCCGCCGCAAGGTTCTGCCGCAGCCGCGCCCCGGCACTCCCGCCAGCTTCGCCGGCGAGCCGCTGAGCACCGCTCAGGCGGCCGGCCAGGGCCGCGGAGGTCGCCGAGACGCGATTTCAGCAAACCTGCCGCGCGCGAAAGGAAGGCCAACCCCCGGTTTCCCGCTCGACCGGCCCCGCGGTTTATTGCAGCATCTCCGGATGCTCAAATTTCCGGCATTCAGTCGCGCCACCCGGGTCAACGCGCTGCTCGGCACCGGCCATTTCCTGTCGCATTACTATCAGCTCTGCCTGCCGCCGGTGTTCATCGCCTGGCAGAAGACCTTTCACGTGTCGTTCGCCGAGCTGGGCCTCGCGATGGCAGTCATGTCGGCCTCGACCGGACTGTTTCAGACGCCGATGGGGTTTCTCGTCGACCGCTACGGGGCGCGGCCGTTTCTCGTCGCCGGCACCGCGACGATGGCGCTGTCGGTGTCGGCGATGGCGTTTGCCACCTCGTATTGGCAGATCGTCGGGCTGGCGCTGTTGTCGGGGATCGGCAACTCGGTCATCCACCCGGCCGACTATTCGATCCTCAGCGGCTCGATCGACCGCGCCCGGCTCGGCCGGTCGTTCGCCTTCCACACCTTTGTAGGCAACATCGGGTTTGCCGTGGCGCCGCCCGCGACCGCGGCGCTGAGCCTCGCTCTCGGCTGGCGCGGCGCGTTGATGCTGGTCGGGCTGCTGGGCGTGCCGGTCGTGCTGACAATCCTGTGGCAGAGCCGCATCCTGGTCGAGCAGCGCCGCGAGCCTCGGCAGCACGCCGCCGTCGCGGCGTCCGTCGGCATGCGGATGCTGCTGAGCCGTTCGGTCATGATGTTCTTTGCGTTCTTCATGGTGTCGTCGGCGGCCGGGGCCGGCATCCAGTCCTGGCTGATCACGGTCCTGCATCGGGCGCACGGCGTCCCGGTCGCCGCCGCCTCGTCGGCATTGACCGGCTGGATGGTCGGCTCGATCTGCGGCGTCCTGCTCGGCGGCTGGGTCGCCGACCGGACCGAGCGCCATCTGCCGTTCGTCGTCGTCTTGACCACCGGCGCGGCCGCGGTCCTGCTGTGGGTCGGGGTCGTGCCGATGGCCCAAATCATGACCGTGGCGGTGCTGTTTGTCGGCGGGGTCATGACCGGCGCCAGCCGCACCCCGCGCGACGTGATGGTCAAGGACGCGGCACCCCCGGGTCAGATCGGCAAGGTGTTCGGGTTTGTCAGCTCGGGGATGTCGCTGGGCGGTGCCATCATGCCGGTGCCGTACGGCATGATCATCGACTCCGGACACCCGCAGCTGGTGCTGGTCGTCGTGGCCTCGCTGTTGATGGCGAGCCTCCTATGCGCCGGCGGCGCCCGCGTCCGCTTCCGTCGCCCGGTGGTGGCCGCGCCCGCCGAATAGCCGCGCGCGCAGCTCCCTCGCCCGCGGGTCAGGAGCCTCAGGAGCGGCTCGGCTGGACGACGACGCAGGGCAGCTGGCGCTGGTTGAGCCGCCAGCAGGCGTCCGAGGCCGCGCTTGCCGACAGATGGGCAAGCCGCGCCCGATAAAGCAGCGAACCGCCGCTGGGCGTCGGCGGCAGCGCCAAGGTCGCGGCGCGCAGCTGGTCGGGCGCCTCGGCGCGCGCGCCCTCGGCCACCGCGCGGGCGAGCCGCGGGTTGGCAAAGGCGCCAACCTGGATCGCCCAGTCGCGGTTGGGAAGCGCCAGCACATGCGCTCCGGTGGCGGCGAAGGCTGTCGCGACCGGGCGGCCCGGCGGCGGCGAAGGCGCCGCGGTCCGCGAGCCGGTGATGGCCGGCGCCAGGTAAGCCGGCTCAGCCGCCGCCGGCGGCGCCGAGCTTGTCGCCGGGTTGCATGGCCGGTCGGGGTCGAAGGCGCCAGTCGGATCGCAGCCCTCCGCCGAGGCCAGCTGGAGGCGCGGCTGCGCGCTCGGGATCGCGGGCTGGATGGGCTGAGCAAGCGGAGCCGGGGCCGTAATCGCCGCCGGGGGCGCCGTCGCCACCGGCCCGGCCGAGCTGCATGGGTCATTCGAGTTGTAGGCGGCGCCGATGTCGCAGCCGCCAGCTGCCGCCATCTGGACCGGCGCCCGTTGCGGTGGCGCTGCGGCCGGTGTCGCGGGCGCCGCGGCCGAGGCGGCGACGGTTCCGGCCGAGGTGCACGGGTGGCTCGGGTCATAGGCGGCGCTGAGGTCGCAGCCGTTCGCCGCAGATTGCTGGGCGAATGCCGTTTGGACCGGGGCGGCGGCGGCCGCCACCTGGACGGCCGCTGGTTGCGGCGCCGCCGCGACGGGCGCGGGCGCTGCGGCGGAGGCGACGACGGTTCCGGCCGAGGTGCACGGATGGCTCGGGTCGTAGGCGGCGCTGAGGTCGCAGCCGTTTGCCCCGGTTTGCGGGACGAAGGCGGTCTGGAACGGGGCGGGTGCCGACGCCGCCCGCATCAGCGACGTGCAGGGGTGGTTCGGATCGTAGGCGGCGCTGAGGTCGCAGCCGGCCGCGAGGCTCGCGGCACTCGGCGAATATCCGACGCTCCCGGCCGGGCGGGCCGCGGCGTACCGTGAGAGCGGCCCCGACAATGGCACGGCGTCGCCGAGGTTCGGGGTGACGGCGGCGAGATAGTTGACCGTTTCATCCGGCAGCTCGCCGGCGCCCGCCAGATAGCTGTCGACCCGGTCGGGCCCGGCGTTATAGGCGGCGAGAAACCCCGGTGCGCCAAAACGGTCGTACATCTCGCGGATGTAGGCGGTGCCGGCGAGGATGTTGTTGTGCGGGTCGTACGGGTCGTCGCCGAGCCCGTAGCGCGCCCGCAGCCCCTCATAGGTTCCCGGCATGACCTGCATCAGCCCCATCGCCCCGACCGGCGAGACCGCCTGCTCCTGGCCGCCCGATTCCTGCTGCATCACCGCGCGGACCCACTGCTCGGGCACGCTGTACCGGCCGGCGGCTTCACGGATGTAGGGGCCCCAGGGGTCGTCCGGCGGGCCGGGCGGCGGGTAGTAGTGTGACGGCGCCAAGGACGCGCTTTCGCCGCCCGCGTTGTAAGGCGGGGCGCCGTATTCGGTGTATCCATATCCGCCAGGGCGGCCGCACGCCGTGGGCAGCAGCGCGCTCAACAGCAGCAGCATCGACAAAAGCCGTCGCGAGACAATCGACCCGCCTCGGCGCAATCCGTCAAATCTGGTCGAAAAACCCATCCGGCACGTCGCTGTGCTTGGTTGGCGGGCTTGGTCTTATGCCCGGCCTTGTCACGGGTGCGCGGATACCACGGTTGAGCGAGGACAGCCAAGGATCGAGAGCGGGTTGAGCGCGCGCCGACCCCGGTTCGCCAGGTCGCGCGCGCAGTTGCGGGGGATCAGCGGCCGGTTGCACCGTTCCGAGGGCCGTGCCAGAACCGAGGCGGCCCCGGCGTGCGCGAGGCCGCCCGATGCAGTTTCGGCGAATCGGCGCGGTCGCAGAATAACGCCCGAGCGAATGCTTCGGCCTCCGGGGCAATCGGCCTCCGAGGCAAGGCGGGCGATCTACCTTCGGCTCGCGCCTCGATGCCGGGTCGGCGAATTGATGTGGGTCGAGAAATGCCGTGGCGGTCTGGTCCGGGTGCCGTGCATTGACGCGCGACTGTCAGCATTTTTTACAGGTCATTGTCGCATCCCGCCCCCCGCCATCCCCGCCGAACGGCTGCCGCGCAGCGGTGTTACCCTTTCATCCATAATGGTTTTCCGGTCGCAGCGCTAATTGGTCGGCGGGTATTTGCCGCGCCACCAACCAGGGTTTCCCCGTCGGCGCCGTTTACACCTATAGAGTGTATTAGTCAGCAAGTTAATATCTTTAAGCACGAATATTTTTATAAATCAACAGAGTCTCCTGGTGGCATGCCTATTGCTGGATGCGAGCCGATCCGAGTTGGCCGTGCCGTCGTCACTGGCCTCGCCGACCAATGATCACGTAGCGCTCGAGTTAAGGAGTTACCCATGTTGTTGCGCAAATCAGCCGCCATCGCTCTCACCGGCGTCGGCTTGTCACTCGGCTTGGCCGGTGCGGCCGAGGCAGCCGCGGTGCTGCCGGTCACGAACCTTCAGTTCAATACTTTCAGCGGCACGTTCACGCCGCCGAAGGACTTTTTCACGCACGCCGATCCGACCGGCTGGTCCATCGGTTCGGTCGCGGAAAACGCCAACCTGATCTATGTCGGTCAGCAAGGCTCCGAAGGCTATTCCAATCAGTCGAATGGCAATATCTACGGGGTCTATGGCACCTTCTCGGACACCGTGCCGGCCGGCACCAACTTCTATCAGGCGGACGGCAACCCCCAGTACGAGAGCACGATCATGCAGACCATCACGGGTCTGACGGCGGGCACGACCTACGACCTCCAGTTTCAGCAGGCAGCCGGTCAGCAAATCGGATTTAGCGGCGACACCACCGAGCAGTGGAAGGTGTTTCTGGGCGTAGGCGGGATCGGTGTGGACTGCTCGCATTCACCGTGCACGGTTACCGGCACTGCGGATAATCTGGAACAAGATTCGACACTTATGAACACCCCGTCCGAGGGGAACGTCGATTGGAATTCTGTCACTCTGGCCTTTACGCCAACGAGTTCGGACCTCAACCACGGGACCGCGGTGCTGACGTTCCTGGCGTGGGGTGACCGCGGGAGCACGGTCAATCAGCCGCCGACGGTGTTCCTCGAAGGCGTAAATACGACGCCGACCGTGCCGGAGCCGACGACGCTGTCGCTGCTTGGCGCCGGCCTTCTCGGGCTCGGCGGGCATATGCTCCGCCGCCGCAAGAGCAATCTCGCGACCTGATCACCCGCGGTTAACGCACCTGGACGGGACTTGTCCCGCCCGGGTGCTGGTGCTACTTAAACGTTATAATCTAACCAAGGGACGCGATTTTGTCCGTATTTATCAACTATCAGCATCTCCAGGCTTTCGTGATCAGCGTAGTCAGGCTTTGTGCGTGGCTGCTGCTGCTCAGTGTTGTATTCCTGCCGCTGGAGCGCTTGTTCGCGCTGCACCCACGAAAAATCCTGCGCAAGGGCCTCGCCAGCGATGTCGGCTTTTATTTCGTAAGCGGCTTGGTGCCGAGCCTGCTCCTGACCCCGCTCCTGGCGCTGGTGGTGCTCGGCGCCCACGCCATCGTCCCCTATCGCGTGCATGCCGCGGTCGCGGCCTGGCCGATTTGGGCGCGCGCCGTGGCGGCGCTGATTGTCGGCGAGGTCGGCTTCTATTGGGGCCACCGCTGGTCGCATGAGATCCCGTTCCTGTGGCGCTTCCATTGCGTTCACCATCACCCGGCGGAATTGTATTTTCTACTCAGCGCCCGATCCCATCCGCTCGACAATGTATTCACCCGGTTGTGCGGGCTGGTCCCGGTGTACTTGCTCGGGCTGGCGACCCCGCTGACCCCATCGGGTGGCGCGGTCTCGGCGCTGCTTGTCTTGGCCGTCACGATGTGGGGCTTTTTGATTCACGCCAATTTGCGCTGGCGGCTGGGCCCTCTGGAATGGGTGATCTCAACGCCGGCTTTCCATCACTGGCATCACACGTCGGCGGCCCCGCGCGACCGCAACTTCGCCTCGATGCTGCCGGTCATCGACTTGATCTTTGGCACCTGCCATCTGCCCGGCAAGGGATGGCCAACGGCTTACGGCATTACCGAGAAATTGCCCGGTTCGCT
>DATMLF010000197.1:0-8853 GCA_035570595.1 Allostellaceae bacterium | reverse complement strand
GCGGATCGTCTCCTTGTACGGCACCGCGGCCGCCCGGCCGGTGACCGCGAGATTGTGGCGATTGCGCAGCCGGTCCATCGCGATCTGCAGATGGATGTCGCCCTGCCCCCACAGCACCATCTCCTGGGTGTCGGCGTTCTGGTCGAGCTCGAAAGTCGGGTCTTCCTCGACCAGTTTGGCGATGGCGCCGGTCAGTTTGACGTCGTCGGCGCGCCGCTCGGAGGCGATCGCCAAGCCGAACACCGGCTGCGGCCGCTCGGGGCGAGGCAGCGGGTCGGCCTTGCCCGAGGGGGTCAGCACGTCGCCGGTCGCGGGCTCCTCCATCCGCGTCATGCCGACGACTTCGCCCGCCTGCGCGGCAGCGAGCTTTTCGTGCTGCGCGCCGGTCACCCGCAACAGGCCGGCCACACGGGTGCCGTTCAGCACCATGCCCTCGTTGACCGCGCCGCGCCAAATCCGCGCCAACGACAGCTTGCCGGTATGCGGCAGGTGGAACGTCTTGAACACCTGCGCCACGGGTTCGCCTTCGGCGGCGACGCCGAGCCGCAGCGCGGTTTCCTGCGCCGACGGGGTCTCGTGCCGCAACGCCTTCCACAGCCGCCGCACCCCATGGTCGGCGGTCGCCGAGCCGAGAAACACCGGCACGATCTGCGCCTGGCTCATCGAGCGCGTCAGATGCTGGTAAATCTCGTCCTTGGAGGGCTCGACCTCCTCAAGCAGCTTTTCGAGGAGCGTGTCGTCGAAATCGGCGAGCTTTTCGATCAGCCCCGACCGGGTCTCGCGCTCCGCGTCCCAGAAGCCGTCGGGCAGCGGGACCAGGTCCGAGGGCTGGCCGGGGCGGTAGCGGTAGGCGCGCTCGCTGACGAGATCGACATAGCCGGTGACCTCGCCCTCGGCGCCGCGCAACGGCACCTGGCGCAGCACCAGCGGGCGCTGCGAGACCGACTGCAATGCCGCCAAGACGTCCCGCACCCGCGCATTCGCGGTGTCCATCTTGTTGATGAAGATCATGTGCGGGATCGTGTGCTGGTCGAGGAAACGCAAGAGCGGGCTGATCGTCAGCGCGCGCTCGACCTCGGGCTCGACGACGACGACCGCGACGTCGGCGGCGAGCATCGCACCCTGCGCTTCATAGGCGAGCTCGACCGAGCCGGGGCAGTCGAGGATGGTCCACGGATCGCCAAGAAACGACGTGGCCGCGACGTTGACCTCGGTCGACATCTGCCGCGCGCGCGCCTCGGGCGAGTGGTCGCCGACCGCGTTGCCGTCGCGCACGCTGCCGCGCCGGGTGGTGGTCCCGCTCGCGAACAACAGCGCTTCGAGAAGCGAGGTCTTGCCCGACAAATACGGGCCGATCAGGGCGGCACAACGCGGGGCCGCGGTTCCGTTCGCGGGCGTACTCGCCATGGGGGCGCCTCCAGCCAATCTTTGTCAGGCGCCCGCGGGTCGTTACACCGTCGCCGGCGCCCGGTCTATCGGGGCAATCTGGCGCGGCCGGCGGCTGTAACGCAATCGAAATCTGGCGGGCGCGGGTCGGCCCCGGCGGAGCGGCGATCAGCTACCCGCGCCGGCTACGCCAATGCGCGGCAGGCGCGCTCGATGCGCTGGCAGGCGTCGCGCAACACTTCGGTCGAGGTCGCGTAGGAAATGCGGAAATGCGGCGACAGGCCGAAGGCCTCGCCGTGCACGACCGCGACCCCCTCCGCCTCCAGCAGATAGCGGACGAAATCCTCGTCGTTGGCGATCGTTTTGCCCTCCGGGGTGCGCTGGCCGATCACCCCGGCGCAGGACGGGTAGACGTAAAACGCCCCCTCCGGACGCGGGCAGAACAGACCCGGGATATGGTTCAAGAGGTCGACCACGAGGTCGCGGCGTTCCTGAAAGCTGCGGTTGTGCACCGGGATGAAGTCCTGCGGCCCGTTCAGCGCCTCGATCGCCGCCGCCTGGCTGATCGAGCACGGGTTGGCGGTCGAGTTCGACTGGATGGCGCCCATCGCCTTGATCAACGCCTTGGGCCCGCCGCCGTAGCCGATCCGCCAGCCGGTCATGCAATACGCCTTCGAGACGCCGTTGACGGTCAGGGTGCGCTCGTAAAGCCGCGGCTCGACCTGGGCGATCGTGCGGTACTCGAAATCGTCGTAAATGACATGCTCGTACATGTCGTCGGTCATAACCCAGACCTGCGGGTGGCGCAGCAAAACCTCGGCCACGGCTTTCAGCTCGGCCTCGGTGTAGGCCGCCCCGGTCGGGTTCGACGGCGAGTTCAATATCAGCCACTTGGTCTTTGGCGTGATCGAGGCGTCGAGCTCCTCCGGGCGCAATTTGAAGCCGTTGTTTTGCGGGCACGGAACCGGCACCGGGGTCCCGTCGCACAGCAGCACCATTTCCGGGTACGACACCCAGAAGGGTGCGGGGATCACGACCTCGTCGCCCGGGTTGATCGTCGCGACCATCGCGTTGTACAGCACCTGCTTGCCGCCGCTGCCGATCGTGATCTGCGAGGTCTCGTAGTCGAGGCCGTTCTCGCGCTTGAACTTGGCCGCCACCGCGCGCTTCAGCTCGATCGACCCGTCAAACGTGGTGTAGCGGGTCTCGCCGCGCCGCATCGCCGCGATCGCCGCCTCCTGAATGTTTTCGGGGGTGTCGAAATCGGGCTCGCCGACCGACAGGCTGACGATATCTCGCCCAGTCGCCTTCAATTCGGTGGCGAGGGCCGTCATCGCCATCGTCGGCGACGGTTTGACGCGAGCAAGACGGTCGGCAAGAAACGGCATGACAGGTCCGCTGGTTTGTTTGGGGCAAACACTCGAGGATACACGCAAACCTGTCCGCTGTGAAGCGGGCTTCGGGGTGCAGGCGATCGAGCCAGCTGGCGGAGGGGCCGAGCGGCCTTGGCGGCGGGAATGTCGCGCGGCTGTTGATCCCGATTTGTCGGTCCGATACGATCCGCCGCAAACGACGAGGGCCAAGACATGAACAAGTTCAGCTGCACCCGGTCTTTAGGCGAGGAAATCTATTTCACGACCTTGATCGCCGAAAACGACCAGCAAGCAAGAGAAATGGCGATCGACGAAGTGAACAAGAAATTTCATCGAAGTGGCGGCCGCCCGAGGGAATGGAGCCTCAGGGTCCTGGAATCGGAGGTCGACGGCCCGGCCCGCATTCTCGATTGCGGCTACCGCGAGGCGTGACGGCGCCCTCGCAGCAAACACAAACGATGAAACGGATGGCTCACGCTGAACGCCGCCGCCGGTTGCTCGGACGCAACCCCAAGGTCACTCGGACGCCATGGCGGACTGACCCGTGGGAACTCGCGGCGTGACCTCCACGAGTTTCTCGCCGATGTCCCGCACAAGGCCGCGACTGTCGGATAGGAACATTCGT
The DNA here is from genome assembly GCA_035570595.1 of Allostellaceae bacterium. Lineage (GTDB taxonomy): Bacteria > Pseudomonadota > Alphaproteobacteria > ATCC43930 > CGMCC-115725 > AP-15. The sequence continues at coordinate 5,469 of DATMLF010000197.1, read as the reverse complement.
TGGAGCTCGCTACCGGGACGGGCTGATCAAGCTCAGGCGAGCGCCGCGATGGCCGCGGTAAATCGTAAAATCCGAATCCAAGGTGCAGATCGGCAGCCCCGAAATTTCCGCCAACCTCACCAGGCAGGCGTCGGCGAGCGACATCGGCAAATTGCGATAACGGTGCATGAAATCGGAAATAGCGTCCGCCTCCTCGTCGAGACGAATGGCGATTTGCAACACGCCCGGTTTGACCTTCTCCAAAAGCCGCTCCGCGGGCACGTTTGCGCGCCGGAGCAGAAAGCAGGCCTCCGTCAGCACCGGCTCGCAAGTCAAGATCGGCGGCGCGAGCATCGCGAACTGCTCGACCGCCCAGCCATGACGCGCTTCCGTGCGGCAAAAATATGCTACCAGAGGACCCGTATCCATCGCCGCCCGGACCCTCACCGGCCGAACCCCTCCAGGTATTTGGGATCAGTCGCGTAATCCTCCGGGGCATCGGCGACAATGCCGCAGCAGTCCCGCATCAAATCGTGAACCGACGGCTCGGTTGCCGGCTTCTTGAGGTTTTCCGGCTCGGACGCGGCAAGCAGCTGGCGCAAGGCCTCTTCCACCAGGTCTTTGAACTTTCGCCCGCGCAACGCAGCCTCCGCCTTGACGCGCCGGTAGAGATCCTCGGAAAGGTCCACAGTCGTCCGCATGTTGATCAGATAGCATATTTATGCTTTTATGCAACCGTGTGATCGGGCAAAGTGCAGTGGCGGATGCGGCGGTGCACCAGATTTGGGAGGGCATGTGAAATTCGGCAATTTTCTGTTTCCCGACAGCCGCGATCCCGAGCATGACGGCGAAGTCATCGACGAGACTCTGCGCGAGGCTTGGCTTTCCGACGAGCTTGGCATCGACGCGATCTGGCTCGCCGAGCATCACTTTGACGGCATCTGCGCCTACGCCGACCCGATCGCCTTCGCCGGGGCGCTCGCCACCACGACCCGCCACGCCCGGCTTGGCTTCGCGGTGCTGCAAATGGCGCTGCACCACCCGATCCGCGCCGCTGAGCAGATCGCCGTCCTCGACAACATCACCAAGGGGCGGCTCGTCGTCGGGCTCGGCCGCGGCTCGTCCTACAACATCTACGACTACACCGGATTTGGCATTGACCATCACGAGGCTCAGCCGCGCCTCGACGAGGCCGAAAGGGTCATGGTCCGGGCGTGGACGGAGGGCGAATTTCGCCACCGCGGCAGGTTTTGGAACCTCGACGTGCCGATGCTGCGCCCGCGCCCCTATACAAAGCCGCATCCGCCCATCGTCCGCGCCGCCTCGGGCGAGGCCTCGATGCTCGAATTGGCGCGCCAGGGCCGGCCGTTTTTGATGAACGTGCAGCCCGCCGCGACGACGCGCCGGCGTTTCGCGCTCTACCGCGAGGCGATGGCCGAGGCGGGCTTTGGCGACGCCGACATCGCGCGCAACCTCGGCGAGTGCTGGGTGTGGCGCAACGTCTTTGTCGCCGCGACCGACGCCGAGGCCGAGCGCGTCGGCGCGCCCGCCTTCGCGGCGATGGCCGCCTCGCGCGCCGAGATGCGCAACCGCATCTATCGCGAGACCGGGCTGCGCATCGAGGTGCCGGCGGGCGACCTACCGTCGGCCCGCGCCAGCGCCGAGCACGGTTTTATCTGCGGTTCGCCGACCCGCGTCGCCGACGCAGTCGCCGAAATCGCCGAGCTCGGGGTCGGCGGGCTGATTGCGACCTTCCGCCTCGGCCCGTTGCCGCACGCCGCGGCTCTCGACAGCCTGCGCCGCTTTATGGCCGAGGTCGCCCCGCAATTCCGTCGCGGCGGCGCCAACGGACGCTCGGCCCCGCCGGCGGATTAGCGGCGTGCGGCGTAGTCGGGCCGAGGTTGCGGTTCCCGGTTTGCCGACGCAAATGAGCAAGCGTCTCGGCGGCAGGCGTTGAGGACCGCGATGAATTCCGGCGAAGGGTCGGCGCCTTCAGTCGTGGGCGGGGCGAGGCAGCTGCACCCGCCGCCGGTCGAGCCGGCCGCGGCCGAGACCTTGCAGGCGCGGGCGCTGCTCTTGGGCGAGCGGATCGACACGCGAGCGCTCGAGCGCGACGGCTCGCTCGGCACCGCACCGCTGACGCTCGACTTTCCGGGCGGCGGGGTCGCGGTGCTGTTCCGCTATGGCGCCGTCGTTCTGTTCGGCGCGCCGAGTGCCGCGATGGACGATTTTGTCGGGCGCCTCGCGCCTTCGGTCGTCGGTGCATTCCCGGCCCCCGAGCAGGACGAGGTGTTGCTGGTGATCCGCCCCGACAGCGACCAGCATGTCGATGCCGCCGGCAACATTGTCCTGCGCGAGCGCTCGACCGAGCGGCTGCAGCTCGTCGCCGACATCCTCGCCAAGAGCCTGGTGCTGTCGCGCTACGAGGTGCGGATCAACGACCTTTTCGACCGCATCGAGCCATTGGCCGCGGCGCTGCGCGAAAAAGGCCGCGCCGGTGCCGCCGGCAAGGTGCTGCTGCGCCATATCGGCGACGTGCTGTTGATGCAGCAAAAGATGGTCGGCCGGGTCGGCACCTCGGAAACCCCCGAGCTGTTGTGGGAGCATCCCGAGCTCGACCGCCTCTACATGCGGCTCGCCGACGAATACGAGCTGCGCGACCGCGACCGCGCGCTCGACCGCAAGCTCGACATCGTGTCGAACACCGTCGAGACATTGCTTGGACTGGTGCAGACGCGCAGCAGTATGCGCGTCGAATGGTACATCGTGGCGCTGATCGTCGCCGAATTGCTGCTGAGCCTCTACCCGCTGCTGCTGCGCCGTTAGCCGGACACGGGTCAGCTGACCAAAAACGACACCGGGATCATGACGGCGGCGGCTTTCAGCGGCCAGATCCAGCCTTCGGCGTAGACGAGGCCGGCGAGCGCGGCGGCGCAGACAAGCAGCAGCGCCTGCCGCCGCGGGATCGCGATTCGATAGCGCATTCCGCAACCTACCACGAACCAAGATTGCGCGCCCGGCCGGCTCTCCGCGTGCCGCGGCGCACAATGTCGCAGCCGGGATCGCCAACCGCGCCCTACGCGGCCATCCACCTTTGGTAATCCTTGGCGAGCCCGGCGACGGCGGCCTCGTAGAGGCGCTTGCCGGCCTCGGGCGTGGCGAGCGCCGGGTTCGAGCCGATGCGGCCGTCGGGAAAATTGCGGCGGTAGTCGGCGGCGTCGGCGAACTCGCCGCGCGGTGCGACGGGCGGGTCGAGAGGCGCCCGCTTGACCGCGTCGGGATAGGCGAATTGGGTCATCGCGACCTCGCTCGGGGTCGCGTGGCTGCCCTCGGAATCGCCGTAGAGCTCCTTGGCGATCTGCCCGACCCCCTCGCCCTGCCACCAGTTCCGAAGCCGGCAGCGGATCGGCGCGGCGTTGCCGCCGGGCATCATGCTGCGCGCCGCATAGAGCTCCGAAAAGGCGGCGCTGACGGTCGCGATGTTGCCGCCATGCGCGTTGACGAAATAAAACCGCTCAAAGCCGTGCACCGCCAGCGATTCGACGATGTCGCGCAGCACCGCGATCAGGGTGCTGGGCCGCAGCGTGACCGAGCCCGCAAACGCCATGTGGTGCTGCGCCATCCCGACCCCGATCGTCGGGCCGACCATCGCAGCCGCGGTCTCGCCGACGCCGCGCGCCACGATTTCGGCGCAGATCGCGTCGGTGCCGATAAGCCCGGTTGGCCCGTGCTGCTCGGTCGAGCCGATCGGCAGGATGATGCCGCGGCTCGTCTGGAGATAGGCTTCAACCTCGGGCCAGGTTTGCAAATGCAGCTGCAATTGAACCTCCTGTGGCGCGTCCGCTAAATCCGCCGCCTAAAATCCGCCTAAAATTCGCCGCCGAGCCAGTCGAGGCTGGCCTCGTTTTCAAGCTGCTGCAACCGCGCAAAGAGCGCCGTGGCGCGGCGCTCGCCGAGGGCGGCGCGGGTCAGGCGGACGAACTTGTCTTCGAGGTCGGCGGGCGCCAAGGTGCCGTCCGCGACTGTCGCCGAAAACCGCCGGCCGTCTTTTAGCACGACCGTCACCGTCACCGGCGGCGCCCCGTGGCCGCTGCCGCGCGGTGCGGCCGCCACCGTCACCCGGCGGGTGAGGTCGCGGATCTCGGGGTTGTCGAGCGCGCCCTCGGCAAAGGATTCGGGGTTGCGCGGGTCGCGGTGGAGCGCGAGTGCCACGCAAAACGGCACGCTGTACTGCGCCATCATCAAATCGGCGGGCTCGGCGATGTTGTGCAGGCTCGCCATGCGCTCGCTGCCGGATATCGCGACCGTCTCGACCTCGGCGCCGGCGAAGCCCTGCTCGGCCCGCAGCTGCGACACTGCCTTGACCGCGGCGTGGGCGTTGATGTGGCAGGGATAGCGCTTCAGCGCGATGCTCGTCGTCTCCCACTGCTCGCCGAGGCCTTTGGTCAGCTCGGCCACGTCCCATTCGCGGCAGAACACCGCGAGAAACCCGAATGGCCCTTCAAGCACCGTGTCGGGAGCGGTAAAGCCGTCATCGGCGAGGCTCGCGGCGAGCACGCCCGCCTCCGAGGCGCGGCCGAGGTGCAGCCGCTTGACCATGCCGCCCTTGCCGGCGCGGGCGAATTCGAGCAATCCGCAAGCGAGCGAGCCGGCGATGCCGAGCGCCATCGCCATGCGCCCGGCGTCGAGCCCGAGGAGATGCCCGCCGGCGATGGCGCCGCCGAACGGCCCGGTGTTGCCCGGCGCGTGAAAGCCGCGCTCCTCGTTGGTATGGCCGGTGGCGCGGCCGATCCGCACCATGACCTCGCAGCCGGCGACAAAGGCGGCGATCAACGCCCGACCGCCTTGCCCCTGCTGCTGGGCCAACGCCAGCGCCGGCGGCAGCAAGGTGGCGCCGGGGTGGACGCCGGCGCCAGGCCGGGTCAGGCTGTCGAGCTCGAAGGCGTGCGCCAGCGCGCCGTTGGCGAGTGCGGCCGCCGGTGCCGTCACCGCCGGCCCGGGCGCGCCGAGGATGCGGCATTTGCCGCCGGGCCCGGTGCGCTCGGCATAGCCGATGACGATGCGGCTCCACGGCAGGGCGGCGCCGCACACGATCGCCGCCACCGTGTCGGCAATGCACTCCTTGGCGCGCGCGACGATCTCGGCCGGCAGATCTTCATAGCGCAATGCCGCGGCGTACTCGGCCAGCCGAACCGTCTCCCGCGCCATGCTACCCGCCTCCGGCAAGATTTCGCCGCGCCGCGATTAAGATTTTCGCAGCGCCGCGATTAAGCCACGGAATTGGCGGCGCGCGAAGCTCGATGTCGGCCCGCCCGCGGCCCGGCGGCCGGCCTCAGCCCGCCGCCGCGACGCGCACCCCCGGGACCATGAAGTTGCCGGCGATCAGCTTCAGGCGCTCGTCGGCGGCGTCGAGATTGGCGCGGCGCAACGCGAAGATCGCCTTGCCGGCGGCGGTCTCGTTCCACAGCCAGTCGCCGAGCTGGCGGCTCG
>DATMLF010000196.1:0-14250 GCA_035570595.1 Allostellaceae bacterium | reverse complement strand
ACTCGAACCCCATCGGCATCAATACGCCGGTCGAATACGCCGCGGCAAAGGCATAAGCTTGGCGATAACGTGGCTCGATTTCGTGGTCGGGGATGCCCGCCGCGCGCAATTCGGTCACGAGCCGGGGCGTGTCGTGGCTTTCGGGAAAGCCGATCGACGGCGCGATATGGCGAAACGCCTCGTACTGCTCGAGCAGCCACGGGCTTTTGAAGTCCCACCATTTGACGCTGTTGTAGAGATAGTCGAAGCCGGCATCGGCGAGCTCCAGCACCGCTTCCTTTGGGGCGCCCACCGTCTCGGCGCAAAACAGGGCGTCGGGCCCGGCCGCCCGCGCGTCGTCCGTCAGGGCTCGCCACGCCTCGGCCGGGACCTTGTACGCCGCGTCGCAGCGAAACCCGGCAAAGCCGAGCCCCAGGTAATGGCGCACGACCTTTTGGAAATAGGCGACGATCTCATGCTGCTGCGGGCCGCCGTAGTCAAGCTCGGCAAGGTCGCCCCACACGGTCTTGCGCCGCGTATCGGCGGGATCGAGCGCGAAAGGGGACTGGATTTCGCCCTTTTCGTCATGCGCAAACCACTCGGGGTGACGGGCGACAAGCTCGCTGTCCTTGGACGTGTGGTTGACGACAAGGTCCATGATCACGCGCAGCCGGCAATCCCCCGCCGCGCTCGTGAAATCGTGCAGCAGCCGGTCGTCTTCGCCGCGTTCGTCGCCACGAAACCGCGGGTTCAGCCGGTAGTAATCCTTGACCGCGTAGAGGCTCCCGGAAAAGCCCGGGTAATGAAACGGGTTGACGTAAACGGCGTTGAACCCCATCGCCGCGATGCGCGGCAGATGCTCGGCCCATTGCCGCACCGTTCCCGCCAAAGTCGGAAAAAGATTATAGATGCGCAGCCCGTCGCGCATGGCAGCCGCCCCCAACTCGCCAGCCAAAGCCGCGGTCACCCACGGCCCGTCATCGACGCCGCCAACCCGTTGGCGGCGTTGCCAAGCCAACCGAACCGGGCGCGCGAAGGTTCCGGCCAGGGGCGCTCAGAACACGATCTCGACGAGATACGGCCCGGGGGTGGCGATCCCCTCCGCCAGCCGACGATTGAATTCGTCCATGTCGGTGACGCGCGCGCCGGGAACGCCCAACCCCTTGGCCAGCGCGACGAAATCGAGATCGGGATGATTGAGGTCGAGCATGTCGAGCGCCTTGCGGCCGGGATTACCCGCACCGACATTGGCGAGCTCGCCCTTCAGGATCTGATAGCTGCGGTTCGAGAACAGCAACGTCGTCACGTCGAGGCTCTCGCGCGCCTGCGTCCACAATGCCTGCACCGTGTACATCGCACTGCCGTCGCCTTCGAGGGTCACGACCTTGCGGTCGGGGCAGGCGACCGCCGCACCCGTGGCAAGCGGCATCCCCAGCCCGATCGACCCTCCCATGTTTGAGAGCCAGTCATGGGGTGCGGCCGACCGGGTCGGCGCGAAAAAGCCGCGCCCCGTCGTCACCGCTTCGTCGACTACGATCGCGTTTTCCGGCAACAGCGCGCCGAGCGAGGCGCCGAGAGCCTCGGGGGTAATCGGGCCGGTCGCCTTTGCCGGCGGCGGGTCGTTGACCGCGGGCGCCGGCGTGCGCAGCGCGCCGACCTCCTCGGCCAGGGCTTCAAGGGCGGCGACCATGTCCTCGTCGAGACGGGCGAGCACATGGCCTTGCGCGTCGGACGGCGCCAACAGGCTCGGCTTGTCGGGATAGGCGAAGAACGCGACCGGCATCTTGGCGCCGACGAGGATGATGTGCTTGAGCCCGGCGAGCACGCGGGTCGCCTGGTCGACGACATATGGCACCCGCTCGACGAACACCCGCCCGCGGCCGCGTTGGGTGCGCGCGTTCGAGCCCTGGGCCATCAGCCGCGCGCCCGTCTTGGCGGCGATCTTGCCGGCGAGCTCGAGCCCGTCCTGGCGCAACGCGCGCCCGGTGACCAAAATCAGGCACGGCTCGCCCGAGCGCAGCGCCTTCGCCGCCTCGGCCACCGCTTCCCGCGCCACCGGGTTCGCAGCGGCGGGGGGCGGCACGGCTGCCGGGCCCGAGCCCTCGTTCCAGGCGGTGTCGGCCGGCAGGATCAGCGTCGCGATCTGGCCCGGCAATTGGCGCGCGGCGGCGATGGCGGCAGCACCGTCGGCGGCGATCGCCTTGGCGTCGGGCGAGGTCTTCACCCAGTGCGAGGACGGCCGCGCCAGCCCCTCGATGTCGGAGGTCAGAGGTGCATCGTATTTGCGGTGATAGGTGGCGTGGTCGCCGACGATGTTGACCATCGGCGAGGCCGCCTTGTTGGCGTTGTGGATGTTGGCAAGCCCGTTGGCGAGGCCGGGGCCGAGGTGCAGCAGCGTCGCGGCCGGGTTGTCGCTCATCCGCGCGTAGCCGTCGGCCGCCCCGGTCACGACCCCCTCGAACAGGCCCAAGACGCAGCGCATCCCCTCGACCCGGTCGAGGGCCGCGACAAAATGCATCTCGGAGGTGCCGGGATTGGCAAAGCATACATCGACCCCACCGCCCACCAATGTGCGCACCAGACTTTCCGCCCCGTTCATCGCCCTCTCCCCTCGCGTGCCGCCTGATGGCACGGGCGTTGGCGCCCGCGTTTCGCAAGTTATCTTAGCATCAGCCGGCGAGGGCGCCGCATCTGTTGTGGTCGGGCTATCACCCGAGCGCGCCGACCTTCGAGGCGACGCGCAAGAGGACCCAAATGCTCGGTGCGCCAAGGGCATAAAACCCGGCAATCGTCCATTTCAAGATGGCGAAATCGGTGTCGATTTGGCGAAGCGGCTCTCATAGGCGCCAATTTCCTCGGCAGCACCACGCGCCTTTTCTTCGGGCGCACCCGCGGCGAGGAGCGCCTCATAGGTTCTGGACAGCATCAAGACCATATTTGCTCACCTCCGCTCGTCAAGAAATATAGGAATATGGGTGCCGCTTCACGTCTTGGTGTGCGCGGGAATTCTGCGCGCGGTAGGCTGTCTTATTCGCAGCCCGGACAGTCCAGCGCAGAAAGGCAACATCGAATGCCGGCAGCCCCGCGCCTCTTGAGCCTCGCGACCGCGGTCCCGCCGTATCGCCTCGATCAGCGCGACGTGATCCGGCGGGTTGAGGCGTTGTTCGAGGGCGCGCCGAGCTTGGCGCGGCTTTTGCTGGTGTTTGCAAACGCCGGAATCCGCGCGCGCTATTCGTGCGTGCCGATCGAATGGTACGACCGCCCGCACGGCTGGCCGGAGCGCAACGAAACCTATGTGGCGGGGGCGCTCGACCTGCTCGAGCGGACAACCCTCAGCCTGCTCGACCGCGCCGGCATCGGCAGAGAGCAGGTGGATGCGGTCGTCACCGTCTCGACCACCGGGATCGCGACGCCGAGCCTCGACGCGCTGTTGATCGAGCGCATGCGGCTGCGCCCCGACGTGCGGCGGCTGCCGATCTTCGGGCTCGGCTGCGCCGGCGGGGTGATCGGGCTGGCGCGGGCGGCGGCCCAGGCGCTCGCCGCACCCGGCGAGACCGTGCTGTTTCTGGTCGTCGAGCTGTGCGCGCTGTCGTTTCGCCGCGACGACTGGTCGAAGAGCAACATCGTCGCGACGGCGCTGTTTGGCGACGGCGCCGCCGGCGCGCTGCTGTCGACCGGGGGGCGCGGACCGACGATCGCGGCGAGCGGCGAGCACACCTGGCCCGGCAGCCTCGACATCATGGGCTGGGAGGTCGCCGACGACGGGCTGCGCGCGGTCTTCTCGCGCGACATCCCGCAGCTTGTCGCAACGCAGTTGCGCGGCGCGACCGATGCGTTCCTCGCCCGCCACGGGCTCGCCATCGAGGATGTCGACCGTTTTGTCTGCCACCCGGGCGGAGCCAAGGTCGTGGACGCGCTCGAAGAGGCGTTCGGGCTCGGGCCGGGCGCTCTTGCGGGCGCGCGCGACGTGCTGCGCGACTACGGCAACATGTCGGCGGCGACGGTGATGTTCGCGCTCGAGCAGATGCTCGCCACAGCGCAGCACTGGAACCGCGCGTTGATGAACGCGCTCGGCCCGGGCTTCACCGCCGGGTTTCTGGTGCTCGACAACCGGTGACGCCGCTTTACGGGGTGCTCGCTCTCGTCGCGCTGCAGCGGCTGGCCGAGCTCGCCTGGTCGAGCCATAACACCGCGCGGCTGCGCCGGCTCGGAGCGGTCGAGGCCGACGCCGGCGGCTACCCTTATCTCGTGGCCCTGCATGCCCTTTGGCTCGCGAGCCTCGCGATCGTGGTGCCCGCCGCGACAGCGCCGTCCTGGCCGTTGCTCGGCCTCTTCGCGCTGCTCCAGCCGGCCCGCCTTTGGGTCATCGTCAGCCTCGGCCGGTATTGGACGACGCGGGTCATGTCGCCATCGGGCATGCCGCTGGTGCGCGCCGGCCCGTATCGCTGGGTCCGCCACCCGAATTACCTGATCGTCGCCGCAGAGATCGCGATTTTGCCGCTTGCCTTTGGCGCCGTCGGGATCGCCGTGGCATTCTCCCTCCTCAATCTGGTGCTGATCGCCCGGCGCGTCGCGATCGAGGACCGGGCGTTGGCGCCGCGACGAGGGCTGTGACGACCACTTTCCCAGTTCGGGTAAAGACCTGGATCGGCTTTACCGCGATGGCGGTCGGCATGTTCATGGCGATCCTCGACATCCAGATCGTCGCGAGTTCGTTGCCCGAGATCCAGGCCGGGCTCGGCATCCCGCTCGACCGGTTGAGCTGGGTGCAGACGGCCTATCTGATGGCGGAGATCGTCGCGATCCCGCTGACCGGCTGGCTGACCCTGATGCTGTCGACGCGCGGCGCGTTTGTCATCTGCGTCGCCGGCTTCACCGCGGCGAGCCTCGCCTGCGCCATATCGACCGGCTTTTCTTCATTGATCCCCGCGCGCTTGGTGCAAGGGTTCTGCGGCGGCGCGCTGATCCCGCTCGTCTTTTCGACGATCTTTTTGATGTTCGACCGGCCGGCGCGGCCGCGCGCGACGTTGGTCGCCGGTCTCTTCGCGATGCTCGCCCCGACCCTGGGCCCCGTCGTCGGCGGCTTTGTCACCGACCGGCTGTCATGGCACTGGCTCTTTCTGATCAATGTGCCGCCAGGGATCGTCGTCGCGGTGCTGGTCGCGTGGGCGGTCGACGTCGACCGGATTGACCGGGGCCGGTTCGCTTTGGTCGACCTCAAGGCGCTCCCACTGCTCGCGGGGTTTCTGGCCGGCCTCGAACTGCTGCTGAAGGAGGCGCCGCAGCGCGGCTGGTCGAGTGTGCCGATGCTGCTGCTCGCCGCTCTGAGCGTGGTCTGCGGCGGCGGTCTCGTGAGGCGGTCGCTCAGCCATCCGAGGCCGCTGATCGACCTTTACGCGTTCCGCGACCGCAACTTCGCGATCGGCTGCTGCTTCAGCTTTGCGCTCGGGATCGGGCTCTACGGCGCCACCTACCTGCTGCCGGTGTTCCTCGGGCTGGTGCGTGACTACGACGCGCTGCCGATCGGCAAGATCATGATGGTGACGGGTGCTGCGCAGCTGGCGATGGCGCCGGTCGCGACCAGGCTCGAACGCCGTCTCGACGCGCGGAAGCTGATCGCTGTCGGCTACGCATTGCTGGCGCTCGGCTGGCTCGGCAACGGCTTTATGACCTTCGCGACGGATTTCTGGGGGCTCTTCTGGCAGCAATTGGCGCGCGGTGCGGCGGTCATGTTGTGCCTGCTGCCTAGCACCGCCTTGGCGCTCGGCGGTTTCGAGCCGGATCGGGTGGCGAATGCGAGCGGCCTCTTCAATCTGATGCGCAATCTCGGCGGCGCGATCGGGCTGGCGCTGATCGACACCGTGCTTGAAGCGCGAGCGCCGGCTCATGTCGCGAGCCTGGTGGCGCGGCTGCAGGCCGGCGACGCCGCGGCGGCGCGCCTTGTCGGGCTGCCGACCGGGCGCTTCACCGGCGTCGCGATCGGCCCGGTCGACCAGGCGACGCGCGACCTCGTGGCGCCGCTTGTCGAACGCGCCGGCCTCGTCGCCGCCTTCAACGACGCCTGGCTGTGGCTCGGCGCCGCGATCCTGCTGCCGCTCCTGCTGGTGCCGCTGCTGCGCGCGACATCGCTGGGGTTGGCGGCGGCCCGGCCGATCACGATCTCCACGGCGTCGGGCAAGGTTCGCACGGGGTCCGGGCGATGACCGAAGCGCAGTCTCTTCCGCCGGCGGATGGCAGCCGGGCCGGGCCGCCGCCCCGCGGCTTCGCCCGCTCGCTGCGCGACAACGCGATCGGCATATTCCCGCCCGAAGCCTTTGAGGAGGACGTGGTTTGCCGCCGCGTCTTTGGCCGCCAGCAGATCATCGTCAGCCGCCCCGCCGCGATCCAACAGATACTCGTCGACAATCCGGGGAATTACCGCCGGACCGCCGCCGGAATTCGCATCCTGCGCCCGTTGCTCGGCCGCGGGCTGCTGTTGAGCCGGGGTGAGGACTGGCGTCAGCAGCGCCGCACCCTGGCGCCGGCCTTTGCCCCGCGCACCCTGCCGATCCTGGCGCGCCACGTCGCCAACGCCGCCGCGGCCGCGGTCGCCGACCTCAGAACCGCCGCCGCGGCGCCGGTCAACCTGCTCGCGGCGATGCAGTTCCTGGCTCTGGAGATCGCCGGCGCCTCGATGTTCTCGCTCGAGGTCGAGCGCTACGGCGGCGAACTCCGCGGCCTGGTCAAAGGCTACGCCCAGCGCCTCGGCCGGCCGAGCCTGCTCGACTTCCTGCTGCCGCCGGCGCTGCCGAGCCCGCGCGACCTGTTGCGTTGGCGCTTCCGCCGGCGCTGGCTGCGGCTGATCGGCCGTATCATCGCAGCGCGGCGCGCCCAGGGCTCGGCCGGTGCGCCGCGCGACCTCTTCGACCTGATGGCGAGCGCCAAGGACCCGGAGAGCGGCGCCGTGTTTCCGCGCCGCCGCCTGGCCGACCAGGTGGCGACGATGATCGTCGCCGGTCACGAGACGACCGCCGTCGCCTTGTTCTGGTCGCTCTACCTCTTGGCGGGCGCCCCCGAAATCCAGGAGCGGCTCGCCGCCGAGGCCGCCAGGGTCGACCTTGGCCCCGACGAGGCGTGGAGCGCGCTCGGCGGCCTTCCCTACACCCGCGCCGTCGCGCAGGAGGCGATGCGGCTCTATCCGCCGGCCTTCACCTTGGCGCGCCAGGCGATCCGTGACGACCACGCAGGCGGCGTGCCGGTGCCGGCAAAAGCGGTGGTGCTGATCGCGCCCTGGGTCCTGCACCGCCACCACCGCCTGTGGGATCAGCCCGAGCTCTTCGACCCCGGCCGGTTTCTGCCCGATGCGCCGGCTCCCGCACGCTTTGCGTACCTGCCGTTCGGGGCCGGGCCACGCGTCTGCATCGGCGCGCAGTTCGCGATGACCGAAGCGGTCCTGGTGCTGGCGACCTTGATCCAAGCCTTTCATGTCGAACGCGCCGACGACATGCCCGTGACCCCGCGCGCCGTCGTGACGACCCAGCCCGACCACCCGCCGCTCTTTCTATTGCGCCCGCGCCGCATTGCCTGACGTCGCGCCTCCCACCCCGAATTTCCCGGTTCGCCGGGATCTATCCGGGAAACGGGCTCACCGGTTGCGATTTTTTGCCAGTTTTTGAACGTGAAATCAATGGCTTGGCTCGCAATTCCCGTTGGCGGCGCAACCGGGAATGCGCGGTCGGCAAACGGGATTTGTCAAGGCCGAACCGGGAATCGGCGACTCGGGCGGATGACGCTCTTGCGAAAGAAGTGATTATGTATTTGACATGTCATGCGCTTTCGAATATGATCGGCGGATATGAGAGGACGCTACGCGTTTGGCAAGAGGGAACATGCCGTCCGAGGAGCCGCCCGATTATCAAATCGGCTATAAGAAGCCGCCGCTCGCCAGCCGGTTCAAAAAGGGCAACAACGCCAACCCGCGGGGCCGGCCGCGCGCCCCGAAAGCACTGGCGGCGGTGCTCAGAAGCGCGCTCGACGAACCGGCCCAGGACGAGGACGGCAAGCGCCGCCGGCAGACCAAGCGCGAGGCCGTGGTGCGCCGGCTGGTCGAAAAGTCGGCCGGGGCCGACCTCGCCGCGACCAAGCTGTTGTTCGAGCTGCTGCGCAAGGCCGACCCGGACGCGGTCGGCCCCGCAGCGGCAGACACCGACCCGCTCGGCCAGGATCCGCTGGAATTGCTAAAACAGAAACTCGCCCGCCTCGCCAGCGCGCAGCTGTCGAGCGAGCCGCCCGCCGCCGGTCCGCGGACGGACCCCGCCAGCAACGACGCGGCGAGCACCACCCCCGCCGCTACTCCTCCCGCCGACGAGGCCGGCCCCGCCGAGCCAACCGCCGATACCAACTAGAAGGTTTCGTGGCACCGCGGGCCCGGCCCGATTGTTCTTCGCCCAGGCAGATCGGCGGGTCAGGTGCTTCGCAACACGGGCGCACCCGCATCCCGCGTTACCTGGGCCTCGGTTGACGGAGCCCGGTTGCCGACGGATGGTGCGGGTATGATCGTCGCCTTCGACACCCATTCCTCGGTCAAGAATTTGGCCGCCGCCGGCATGCCCGAAGCGCAGGCCGAGGCGATCACCGAGCTCTTCAAGACTGCCCGCGGTGCGGGCTTGGCGGTGCTCGCGACAAAGACCGACCTCGCCGAGCAAAGGAGCGAGCTCCGGCAGCTGATCGCCGAGGTCAGGGCCGATCTTCGGCAACAGATCGCGGAAGCCAAAGCCGACATCCTGAAATGGATGTTCGGCATGCTCGGCGGCGCCGTCCTGATCAACGTCATGGCGGTGGCCGGCGCGATGCTGGCGGTGGTGCGGATCGTCGGGCATTGAGCGGCCGGCCTCGTTACCATGGCGGGCGAAGGCGCTCCGGTGGTATAGGGACAACGCGCGATCGGTTGGCTGCGCCTGTCGTCTCGCCAGCCCTGCCTTTTGGAGGATGCGCTAATGATCTACGAAGTACGTACCTACACTCTGCGGCCGGGCAGCGTGGCCGAGTTTGAAGAACGCTATGAAAAGCGCCTGCCGTTGCGGGAGAAGCACTCGAAGCTCGGGGCCTTCTGGCACACCGAGTTCGGCCCGCTGAATCAAGTCGTCCACGTCTACCCTTACGACGATTTGCGCCAGCGCACCGAGGTGCGCGCGGCAATGGCGAATGACGCGGCACGCAACGCGCTCCCCGGCGGCGGCGAGCTGATCGTGGCGCAGGAAGCCGACATCACGAACCCGGCACCGTTTATGCGCCCGCTCGGCACCCGCGATTTCGGCACCGGCAACGTCTACGAGATGCGCACCTACACCTACGCGCCGGGCGACATCCCGAAGGTGCTCGACGCGTGGGGCAAGGCGATCGAGGCGCGCGAGCGGTTCTCCCCGCTGGCGGCGTGCTGGACGAGCGAGCTTGGCGCGCTCAACAAATTCACCCACATCTGGGTGTACAAGGATCTGAACGAGCGCGCCCGGGTCCGAGAGGAATCCCGGCGGCCCGGCGGCGCCTGGCCGCCACAGGCCGGGGTGCGGCCGGTCCGCCAAGAAAACAAGCTGCTGATCCCAGCGAGCTTCTCGCCGGTGCGCTAGCAACGGTTTCCGATCAAACTCGCCGCGCTCACCCCGTCCCAAACCCTCCCCATCATGGGGAGGGCCTCTAACAGCGGGAGGGCCTCGATCAGCACTCGATTTGTACCCCCGCCCCCTCGATGGGGGCGGGTCGGGGTGGGGGTGGCGCGCCGAGCGCGTCGACCCGGTTCGAAAACCGCGCTAGCGGGTGAACCGCCGCAGATTCCAATAAGCTAAACATTAAAAGGACTGGCGGTCGTTCGCCTCGATGCTTTTTGCATGGCCGGTTGCATGGCCGGCGGTCACCCGCTCGGCTGCGGAGTGAGAGCACCGCCCGGCTGACCCGCCACGATGAAATCTCCGCCGACGCGTGTCACAATTTTGCGCCGCGCCAACTCGGCGGCGACGACCCGCCGTGCGGCCGCTGCGATGATCACGACGGCGTAGAACCCGTCGTACATCCCTTGCGTGGCGAAGCTGCCCCCGGTGCAATAGCCGACCAAGGCGACCTGCAGCATGCGCCCGAGATTGTTCGCCCAGGCGAGGTCCGGGTCGCGACGGGTGTGCCGCATCAGCCAGTAGGCGTCGATGAACGTGCTCGCCAGGATGGCGACGAACAACCCGAGGCCGACAAAGCCATGGTCGCCGAGCATCTCGAACCAGATGCTGTGCGCGGCGCGGGGAATGTCCAATTTCGGCGCGTTGGAGCCGGCGAGCACCTTGTTCACGGTGTCCGGGTCATAAGACCAATGAAAGCCGCCCCCAAAAATCGGCCGCCGCTGCGCCAACGCCCAGGCGCGCTCCCACATGAAAATCCGGGCCTCGGCCGACATGTCGGTCTTGTAGGTCTCGATCGTGAACATGCGGTCGACCCACTCGGTCGGCGCAAAGTTCCACACGACCGCCCCGGCCACGACAATCAAGATCAGGATCGACACTTTTTTCCGCGAGCGGAACCACAACATGCTCGCCATCGCGACCATGGCCACCAGCGCGCCGCGCGAATAAGTAAAAACGTCGCCGAGGATCGTGAGGCCGATCAGTATCTGTATCGGCCACTTGATCACGCGTTGTGCGTAGCGCTCGCGCAGGTAGAAGATCAACGGCAATATCATGGTCAGGGCGACGCCGAGGTCGTTGTTGTCGCCGATCATCGAGCCGTCCGGGCCATGCACGCGCGAGCCGCCCCCGGTCACGATCGCGATCAGCCCGCCGCGAAAACCCCAGAAGCCGATCGAAAGCACGCACACGACGATCAATTGCTCGACGCGGCCGCGCGAATTCGTCAACGCATAGGCCACGAGCGTCATCAGCAGCATCTTTTCGGCCAGCTGCCACTTGTCGTAAATCTCCGCCGGCGGCCCGATGCCGAGCCACGAGGTCACGCAGATCCACAGCATCAACAGAAAGATCAAAGCGGTCGTCTTGTTCAGTGGCGGCATCTTCGGCTCGCCTTTGGCGACCGCGAGGCTCACCAGCGTGACGATGGCGACGAGCAGCGCATAAGGGACCGCCGAGAACACGCTGCTCCACACCGCCTGCTGCGGCGCCATCAGCGAGACCCAATACCACATCAAGATTCCGAAAAATGGCCCCTTCACAGAAATAAAGGGCAACATCGCGAAAAAGATCAGGCCGAGGACTAATCCGCGCATTTGTTAACTACTCCAGAGCCGGTATTGCCGGCCCGCGTTTTCGACGTTTAATTGGCCCCCACGTTTTACATCGCGCGCGCGAATGCAGCGAGGAACAAAAAACCGCATCAGTCGGGCTCGCACCAGTATTCCGACGTGGTCAAATGCCGCGGTCTTATCCGAGCTTGTGCCGGGTGGAGCAGCGGCAGGCGAGGTCGGGCGCGCATCCCGCCCGGGGCGCAGCCTCGCGGTCATTGCCTGCCCACTGTCGCCGGTGTGGCGCCGGCACCCGCCGCCGGACCCGCGCCGATTTCAAGCCGCTGCTCGAGCAGGTTGGCGTCGATCGTGAATTTGGCGGCCCAATTGAGGAATTCGAAGGTTCCATAGCCGCCGTCAAACGGGAACGACCCCTTGACCCCGCCGCGCTGCTCGCCGGGCCCGTCGAGCGATATGGTGCGCCGCACCCAGGCATTCGCGCGCCGGGCGGCGTCGCGATAGCTCTCTTCTCCGGTGATCTCGTAGAGCAGCAGCCAGCAACACGCAATCTGGCTCGACCCGGTCAGGCACACCCAATTTGCCGCACCATGCCAGCGCGCGTCGAGCCGGCCCGGCAGCCATCCGTCGGGCCGCAGCGCCGCCATCAGCCCGTCCGCGGCTCGCCGCGCCGCCGCCAAGAGGCTCCCCTCGCCGCTGAAGCGATAGCCTTCGATGACGCCGCGCAAGGCATAGCCGAGGGTGTGTGTGAGCGGACGGCGCGGGTCGCTGAGGCAGCAATCGGCAAACCAGCCGTTTGCCTGCTGGCGCGTCAGGGCCCACCGGATGTTCGCGAGAGCCGCTTTCCCGTAATCCGCCTGCGGCAACAACCGCGCTGCTTCGACGAGCCCCCAGGCGGCGTGAACGTCGTAGGTTTTCTCGCCAGGCGGGGCGAACGGCGAGGCGTGCCGGCGCCAGCATCCGTCGGTGTCCTGCACCGAGGCGAGCCAGTCGGCGGCGCGTCGCAACGGGCCGCCGAAGCCGCCGATGCCGCGCTCCCCGGCGGCCAGCCCGAGCAGGATCTGCCCGGTGTTGAAGACGACCGGGACGCGCGGCTCGGCACCCGCGACGCCGCCCTGAAACCCACCCTCGGGAAACTGGATCGCCACCAGCCAATCGAGCATATGCCGGGCCCGGTCGAGGAGGTCGCGGCGGCCGGCACGCTCGGCGTAGGCAAGCAATGTCGGGATGATGTAGCCGGTGGTCTCGGGATAGGACGGCGCCCAGCCGGAGACCGGGCTGTAGTGCCGCGCGACCCCACCGTCGTTCGACGCCGAGCAATCTTGCGCCCGCCCGAGCCAGGCGACGCATTCCCCGGCCACCCGCTCGGGACCGGGATCGGGACGCGTCGACAGGCCATGGCGGTCGGCTGCGGCGATCGCCCGCGCCACTTGCGGCGGGGCGGGCCGGCCGCGCAGACGGGCGAGCAAATCCGAGGCCGCGCTCACGGTCGCGGGCGCCGCAAAGCCGAAAGGCGCGCCTTCACCTGCCGGGCGGTGGCGCGCACCCACGGCATCGGGTCATTGAGGCGCCAGAGCGCGTCGTACCGGTGCAGTCCGCGCGGGAATGTCCGCGGCGTTGCCTGGCGCGCGCACGACCGGCGGTCGATCGGGCCGACCGCCCACGCCGCCCCCGCGGCGGCGCCGACCGCGTCCCCGGGGCTGCGGCCAAGCTCACCGCAATAGGCGGCGTAGGGGATGTTCACCCCGTTCAGGGTGGCGATCTCCTCCTGGAAGTCGGTCCGCCCGACTGTCGGCTCGATCATCAGATGGCGCCCGGTTCTGGCATCCTGTTTGAACTCCATGCTGCCGATGCCAAAATAGCCGACCGCGCTAAAGAAAGCGTCGGTCAACGCACCGAGCTCGGCGGCGCGATCGGGCGCCGGGACGCAACTCGCGGTCCCGCCGGTGGCGGGCGGCCACGAGCGGAGCTTTCGCCCGGTAAAGCTGACGGCCGCGCCCGATTGCCGAGCGCGGTATTGCAGGCAGAAGTAGATCCGGTCGTCGCCGCCTTCGATCCACTCTTGCGCGATCATCTCGGCGGCGCCGTCGATCTCGCCGACCAGCGCTTCGAGCTGCGCGCGGTTCTGGACTTTGTAGGCCTTTCTGAACGCTGCCGCGTAGCGCGCGGTTTTCACGACCGGTTTCAGGACGCACGGATAGCTCGGCGCATCCACCGCGGCGAGGTCCCGGGAGTCCCGCAGCACCACCGCGCGCGGTATCGGAAAACCAAGCTGCTGTGCGAGCGCCTGGAACCCGGCCTTGTCGGTCAGCCGTTCCATCAGCGCCGCCTGCGGCATCGATATACGGTAGCAGGACGCGATCCGATCGCGGTCGCGCGCCACCGCCTCGACGGTTTCCTCGCGGGTCAGGAAAAGCACCGGGTCGGCGTCAAAGCCGGCGCGCAAGGCGAGGAGCGCTTCGACCACCGGCGGCCCGGCGAGCGACGGGACGGCCAGCCGCCCCGAGCATCGGGTGCGCATGGTCGGCGCCGCCTCGTCGGTGTCGACAAGCCAAGTCGGCACGCGCTTGCCCACAAGGCTGCGCACGACGCCGAGCCCGTTGATGTCCGCGCCGACAACCAGCGCAGGTGTCATGGCCGGCATTCAGCTCAATGCAAATGGCCGAAGCATCCACACCCCATCACCACCGGCGTTCGCGGACATAGGTTTAGCCAATTCCCTGAAAAAATATCAAGATAAACCCGATAGTGCTTCAAAAGGATTAAGAAGCACCGCAGCCTGGCTAATTTCATCTATCGCGCCACACGCCGGGCCGTTTGCCGGATTTGCCAGGGGCTCGGGAGGGTTTGCGTCCTCGGTCATGATCGGTCATAAGTCGCGAGCTTCGGCGGACGGTTCGAGTTGCCGGTTTTTTGGCGTGGTCCCGTTAGGCGAGTGATCCGATGGCGAGACGACACGCCGGATTGATGTTGCTGTGGCTGTTTGGCGTCGCCTGGGCGATCCCGGCGGCGACGACCGGCGCCGGCAGGCTCTTCGCGGCGGAGCTCGCAGCAACCGC
>DATMLF010000195.1:0-3860 GCA_035570595.1 Allostellaceae bacterium | reverse complement strand
GCGTCCGGGCGTCGTAGGCACCGTGCACCAGGCCCATGAACTCGTTCATGACGTTGCGATGATACCAGGGCGGCCGGAACGTGTGCTCGGCGACCTGCCAGCGCGGCGGAAAAATCACAAAGTCGCAATTGGCGGTGCCGGCGATCTCGCAGGGTGCGGTCAATACCGTGAAGATCGACGGGTCGGGATGGTCAAAGCTGATCGTCCCCAGGGTGTTGAACTTCGCCAAATCGTATTTGTACGGCGTGTAGTTGCCGTGCCAGGCAACCACGTCGAGCGGCGAATGGTCGAGCTCGGCGGCCCACAAATTGCCGGCGAACTTGGCGACAACCTCGTGCTTTTCGTCGCGGTCTTCATAGGCGGCCGACGGAGCCAGGAAATCGCGCGGGTTGGCGAGCCCGTTGGCGCCGATGGCACCGAGCTCGGGCAGGCGGAACAATTCGCCGTAATTCTCGCAGACGTAGCCGCGGGCGTGCCCGCGCGGGAGGCCGACGCGAAACTTGACGCCGCGCGGGACGACCGCGATCTCGCCGGGGCCGGCTTCGATCGCGCCGAATTCGGTCGCGAGCGCGATCGGCCCGTGCTGCGGGACGATCAGCAATTCGCCGTCGGCGTCGTAAAACACACGCCGGCCCATCGATTTGTTCGCGCGGTAGACGTGGACGGCGATACCGGCGCGCAGGGCGGCGTCGCCATTGCCGCCGATCGTGACGAGGCCGTCGACAAAATCGGCGGGCTCGTCGGAAAAGGGCAGGGGGTCCCAGCGCAGCCGGTTGGGCGGCGGCTCGGCCTCGTTAACAGGCGCGCCGCGGACAAGGCCGTTGTCGATCCGGCGATAGGCCGGATGCGCCGCCGAGGGCCGGATGCGGTAGAGCCACGAGCGCCGGTTCTCGGCGCGTGGTGCGGTAAAGGGAGTGCCGGATATCTGCTCGGTGTAGAGGCCGCGGGGGTGGCGCTGCGGCGCGTTCTGGCCCTCGGGCAACGTGCCGGGCAGCGCCTCGCTTGCGAGCTCGTTGGCGAAGCCGGAGAGATAATGGTTCATCGCGCTCACTCCGGCGGCACCGGGATGATGACCCGTTCTTCGACGACAAAGCTCTTGATCCGGCCGATGAACAACGCGCCGTCGGCGTGCAGGCGTTTGGCCTCAGGCGTCGCGTTGGCGCGCTCCATCGCGTCATGGTCGTCGTACCAGAGCTCGGCGACGCCGTCGATTTCGACGGCGGTCGCTGGGATGTCGGGCCGGGTCCGCTCGGCGAGGATGTGCGACTGCACATAGCGCCGCACCCCCGGCACGGCGTGCGCCAAGGGTGCGTGGACCTCATACCAATGCTTGACGAAATCTCCGTGACTGAGCCCGTCTTTTCGGGTCAACAACCCGATGCTCTTGATCATCGGCCTTCTCCGCTCGTCGACCGGTGGGAGCGGTGCTGCTCGCATCGCCGTCGCCGATCATGATAGCGTTGGCGAAAGACGGCAAAAAGCAAGGACCGAGGCGATGGATTTGAAGCTCGTCAGAGAGGAGGCGATCGAGGGGACGACGCGGTTTTTCTGGGACAATCGCGGGTTCGTCCCAAGCGAGGACAGCGACGAGTGGGAGGCCGAATACCGACGCCAGTTCGAATTGGCGAAACAGCGCCTCGGCGACGGTGCGGCGAAAAAGCCCGCCGCGCCAACGCCGGCCCCCTCCGCTGCTCCGGCACCGGAGCCGACCGGCTTGGCGGAGCTGACCGGCGCGCCGACCCAGATCCGATGGGCGGCCTCGCTGCGGGCGGACAGGCTGCGCGAGATCCGCGACCCCGGCTTGCGCGACTGGCTCGCCACCACCTGGAGCCGGGCCAAAAGCTGGGTCGACACCCAGGAATTGCCGACACCCGTGTTTTTGCAGCGGATCGCTCCGCACTATCAGGAATATCGCAAACAGGCCGACGAGGAGGCCCGCATCGAAGCCGAGCAGCGCCGCGCCCGGGAAACGGCGGCCGGCGAAATTCGCCGCCAGGTCGAAACCGCCGGCATCACCGTCGAGGGGCTTATCGAGCTGATCGACATTTGCGAGCGGCTTCCAGGGGTGCCGATAAAGGCCAAGCTCGCCGAGCTCGACCACGACGGCCGCAATTTGCGGGTCTTCGAAACTGATGACCCGGCGCTGCTGATGGTGCTCGAAAAAGACAAGGCGGAGCGCAGCGACTATGCGATCGAGCGCGACTCCGGGCTTGTCGCCGACCTCGCGCTGTTGATGCGGGCGATGGCGCTCTGACAAGGGAGGAAGGATCATGGCGGCAGTGGCGAGCGCGCGGCCCTTGGACGCGCGGGAGGCAATGGAGCGGCTCAATGCCGAGGCGGCGCCGCTCAACATCTGGCTGCGCACCCAGGCGAACATGCCGGCGCAGCGCCCGTGGTTCCGCGACACCGGGTTGAACGCGGCCGGCCAGGTTGCCTCCGGCCGTGTCGGCGCGGCTCAGCTCAAGCCGGTCGCCCATCACTGGCGCTGGCGGGAGATCGGCCCTTACCTCGACCGCATCGCCGAGATCGCCCGCGGCGCCGAAATGTCGCCGATCGAATTCGCCGAGCGCCAGCAGTTCCTGCTGACCAATCCGGGGCTCGGCGGGAGGCTCCAGGTGACTGGCACGATGCGGTGCGCGGTGTCGGTCTACAATCCGGGCGACGTGGCGCCGGTGCACATCCACACGCCCAACGCCAGTCGCACGATCCTGTCGGAGAACGGCGGCTACACGACGATCGAGGGCGAGCGCTGTACCGCGGCGCGCGGCGACCTGATCCTGACGCCGAACGGCACCTGGCACGACCACGGCAATGACGGCGCCGAGCCGGTGGTGTGGATCGACGTGCTCGATTTTCCGCTGATGGAGTTTCTCGATTGCGTGTGGCTTGACGAGGGCTATCCGGGCATCACCGAAGGCAATGCCCGCGCCCAGGCGGCAACCGAAACGAGCGGGTATTCGCATCGCCTTTATGGGCGAGGCGGGCTGGTGCCGGCGACCGTCTCGCATCGCCGCGGCTTCGGGCGCGACACCTCGCCGATGTTTCACTATCGCGGCGCCGACGTGCGCGCAGCACTCGCCGATTTGCGCGACGAGGCGGCCGACCCCTACGACGGCGTCACCTTGCGCTTTGTCAACCCGGCGACCGGAGCCTCGGTGTTCCCGACCCTCGACTACCGGGCAATGCTGCTGCGGCCCGGCGAAAGCACGCGGTTCAAGCGCGAGACCGCCGGCACGCTCTACCAGGTCATCGAGGGCAGCGGGACGACCGAGGTCGCCGGCCGCTCGTTCGATTGGGAAGCAAACGACATCTTTGTCGTGCCCGGTTTTGCCTGGCGCCGCCATGTCAACCGCGGCGAGCGCGACGCCGTGCTCTACGCGGTCTCGGACATGCCGCTGCTCGACAAGATCGGGCAGTACCGCGCCCAAGGCCGCCAACCGGACGACAGCGTCGTCGAGCTCGTCCCGTGATGCGCCGGAAGCGGCAGCCCGTCGCCAAGGTGGCGGCGGCCGTCGCTAAATCCTGAGCGGCATTGACGCGGCCGGCGCCGACAAGCCCCGTTGGCGCTTTCTCAGGTGCAATCGGCCAGCAAGGAGAAACCGCGTGTTTACCAGCCTATCCGACGAGCAGCGCCAGTTTGTGGCGACCGTGCGCGAGCTGGCCCAAGGCGAGTTCCGCGCCCGCGCGCAGGGCTACATGAGCGGCGCTTTCCCGTGGGAGAACATGCGCCGGCTCGCCGAGCTGGGCGTGCTCGGCATGGCGGTGCCCGAGGAATATGGCGGACTCGGCCTGCCGGTGTTCGACACCGCACTCGTCCTCGAGGAGATCGCCAAGGTCTGCTATGTGACCGCGATGGCGGT
>DATMLF010000194.1:0-22123 GCA_035570595.1 Allostellaceae bacterium | reverse complement strand
TCGCCGAGCAGCATCAATTCGGCGGCGCGCTTGAGGCCGACGATTGCCGGCAGCATCGCGGTCATCCCGCCATCGGGACTGGTCCCGAGATGAACATACCCGCAGGTAAAGACCGCATCCTCGGCGGCAAGCGCCAGATCGGCGGCGAGAACGAGGCTGAGCCCAAACCCGGCCGCGGCACCCTGCACCGCGGCGACAACCGGCTTTGGCATGTGGCGCAGCCGCACCAACAGCGGGTGCAGCGCGTCGACGGTCTGGTAGAGCAGGCGGCGGCGCTCCTCCAGCGGCAGGCGGATCAGCTCGCCGAACATCGTGATGTCGCCGCCGGCGCAGAAATGCGCACCTTCGCCGCGCAGCAGCACAACACGGATGTCAGCGTTTTCGGCGGCGTCGGCAGCGGCGGCGGCGAGCGCGGCAATCGTTTCGCGGTCGACGGCGTTCAGCAATTCCGGCCGGTTGAGGCGGATCTCGCACACCGCGCCCTTCCGCTCGACGACCACCTTCGGCATTGCTCGGCCCCCCGCCCGTCTCGGCTTATCATGCCGACCGGCTTCACCAAGGGGAGAATAACATGGCCTGGACGATCCTGCGCGGCGGCCGGGTGCTCGACATCGCCGCCGGCACCGCCGACTTCGCCGACATCCTGGTCGAGGGTGACACGATCCGCGAAATCGGCCCGCCCGGCCTGGCCGCCCCGGCAGAAGCAGCCGAAATCTCCGCCCACCGCCGACTATTGCATCCCGGCCTGGTCAACGCCCACACCCACGGCCACGGCAACCTCGGCAAGGGCATGGGCGACCGTTGGACGCTCGAACTGTTGCTGACCGCCGCACCTTGGATCACCGGCAACCGCACCCTCGAGGACCGCTATCTGTCGACCCAGCTGGGTGCGGTCGAGATGGTCATGAAGGGCTGCACCGCGTGCTACGATCTGTCGTTCGAGTGGCCGCTGCCGACCGCCGAAGGGCTGAATGCGGCGGCGCGGGCCTATGCCGATGTCGGCATGCGCGCGGTATTGGCGCCGATGGTCGCCGACCGCAGCTTTTTCGAGGCGATCCCGGGCCTTATGGAGGCATTGCCGCCGGCATTGCAGGGGCGCGCCGCCGAACTGCGGCTGCCGCCCGGCGCGGCGACGATCGCCGGGATGCGCGCGGCACTCGCCGGCTGGTCCTTCGACCGCGAGCAGCTATGCCCGGCGGTGGCGCCGACGATCCCGCATCACTGCTCGGACGCGTTCATCATTGGCTGCGCCGATCTGGCGCGCGAATTCGACGCGCCGTTGCACAGCCACGTCGCCGAGTCGAAGGTCCAGGCGGTGACCGGCATCCGGGTTTACGGCACGACCCAGACGGCTCACCTCGACGCGCTCGGCGTGCTCGGGCCGCATTTCACCGTCGCGCACGGGGTGTGGCTCGACGACGACGACATGCGCCGGCTCGGCGACCACGGCGCCTCGGTCGCGCACAACCCCGGCAGCAACATGCGGCTTGGCGGCGGGCTCGCCGACACGAGGGGAATGCTGGAGCGCCGGGTCAATCTCGGGATCGGCACCGATGGCGCCAACTGCTCCGACAACCAGAACATGTACGAGGCGATGCGGCTGGCCTCGCTCGCCTCGAAGGTGCGGGGGCCCGACTGGCGGCGGTGGCTGACGACGCGCGAGGCGGCATTGGCCGCGACCGAGGGCAGCGCCCGCGCCCTCGGCTTTGCCGGCCGGATCGGCAGACTGATGCCCGGCTACAAGGCCGACATCGTCATGCTCGACCTCGACCACCCAAACTGGCTGCCGCTGAACGACCCGGTCAACCAGCTGGTCCACACCGAAGACGGCACCGCGGTCGCGAGCGTCATGATTGGCGGGCGCCTCGTCGTCGACAACCACCGGGTCACGACCGTCGACTTGCCGCGCCTGGCGCAGCGCGTCGAAGTAACGCGCGAGCGCCTCGCCGCCGCCAACGCCGACAACCGCCGCCTTTACGAGGCGCTCGAACCCGTCGTCGGCAGCCACTGCCCCGGCATGGCCCGTGCTCCCTACCACATCCACCGCTACGGCGCCCCGCTCGACTAGCCCGTGTGTCGCCAGTCAGGCGGGTGCCGCGCCGAAAGCCCTGGCCAAATCCACGCCACACCGGCGCAGGCCGGTGCGCCCATGGCAGAAATGGGTCCCGGCCTTCGCCGGGATGGTGAGCGCGGAGGTATATAGAGCGGCTCCGACGCGAATCTGCCGCGACCGGCCCGGCGGCGGCTCAGCCGGCCTGGCGATGGATGAACTCGGCGATCAGGCCGAGGGCGCGCCGTGCGTTTTCCGAGTTGGGGTCGCGGCCGATAAAGGCGTGCGGCTCGCCTTCGAATTCATGAAAGGAGATGGTTCCGCCGGCTCTGGTGTAGGCGGCGGCAAAGTTCCTCGCCATGTCGGGCGTCAGGTTGTCGTCGTTGGTGCCCTGCATGATCAGCGCCGCAGGCTTCTCTGCGGCCTCGCCGCGCTCGAGGATCAGCTGCGGATTGCCTTCGGCCATTGCCGCCTCGGACGGCCAGAACTGGTCGTGGGCGGCGGCAAGCCGGGCGTTGCCGCGCTCGCGCACTGCCCGGTAGCGGGCGAGCGGGTCGGCGACCGGCCAGCAGGCGACCGCGAAAGCGACGTTGGCGTCGACGCCGGAAAGCGGCAGTGCTGTATAGCGCGGATCGCGCGGCCGCAGCACGTTCAGCAGCAGCAAGTGGCCGCCCGACGACGTCCCGAGCCCGCCGACCAGCTCGGCGCGGGTGGAGAAGCGCGCGGCGTTCGCCTTCAGAAAGCGGATGCCGAAGTTCACGTCGGCGACAGTTTCCGGATAGCGGGCGACAGGCGGCATGCGGAAATCGATCGACAGCATGACGACCCCGCGAGCCGCCAGATATTCGCCGATCGCGGCGTTGTTGAGCCGGTCGCCGGAGGTCCACGCACCGCCGTGCACCTCCAGAAGCGCGGGAAACACCCCGTCGCCTTCGGGGCGGTAAAGACGCGCCAATAACGGGCCGCCGGCGTCGCGACGGTATTCAAGGTCTTCGATATGGATCGGCATCACGGCTCTGCTCGGCAGGAGGGCGCCGCACGAAACTCGCGCGCCGCGGTCGGGGCGACCCTAGCCTTGCACCGTGCGGTCGGGCAAGGACCGGAAGGCCCGGCGGATCGCCACCCGGTCATAGGCGTTCGAGGGTCAGCGGGTCAAAGCCGTCCGGGAAGTATTTGCCGATCGCCTCGGTAAAGAGCGTGCTGTCGTGCGTCGCGTGGGCGAACAAGGTCATCGACGAGCGGAATTTGAGGTCGTCGGGGTAGCCGAAAATCTCGCGGACGGCGCGGCCCTCGATTGCCCTCACCAGCTCGGTGCATTCGCGCAACCGCGGCCCGAGGAGCGGGTGCGCCAGGTAAGCTTCGGCCTCGGCCAGCGAGGAGACCGCATAACGGTCCGCCGTCGGGCTCGCGCCGAGGCCGCTGATCTGCGGAAAAACAAACCACATCCAGTGCCCGCGCTTGCGGCCGGCGCGAAGCTCCGCGCGAACCTCGTCGAAAACCGGCGCCTGGGCATCGACAAAGCGCTGCAAGCGAAAGGGATCGGCCATGTTTGTGGTTCCCGAAGCGTTCGACGGCTTTTGTCAAATGGAGCGACGCCAGGTCTTTGTTTAGCGGACGAGGCGCGCACTCGCGCTCGAACCGACGTGATCGGGTATGCCCGCCATGCGCGGCGGCACCCGCTCTTGTTACCGGGGCGTGCGCCGTCGTAACACTCGCCCCAACGGCGCGGCAGAAGCTGCCATGGGAGGAACGACCGCCTTGCACGACGAACTCGCCGCGCGCCCCGAGGCGTGCGACTGCGGTACGCCCCTCTCCTGCGCCCGCTAGCCCCCGATGGCGACCGCATCCCTTGGCGGCACCGGCAGCGTCGAGACTCGCCGGTCCTGGCTTGTCGCCGGCAGCGCGCTCGGAATCCTGTCGGTGTCGTTTGGTGCGCCGACGATCACGATCGTAGCTTTGCAGCCGATCGCGGCCGCTTTTGGCGACGCCCGCTCGGTACCGGCGCTGTGCTCGGCGCTTGCCTGGCTCGGCTCGTCGGTCGGCGGGATTGCGATGGGCCAAATCGCCGAGCGCGTCGGGGTGCGCTGGACAGTCATGTTTGGCGCGCTGATGATCGCGACCGGTCTCTTGCTGGCGAGCCTCGGCCACCGGATAGACCTCTATCTCGGGCACGGGCTCTTCATGGGCCTCCTCGGCAACGCCGGGCTCAACGCGCCGCTCTACGTCTACGTCGCGCGCTGGTTTGACCGGCGCCGCGGCACCGCACTGGCGCTGATCGCGAGCGGCCAGGCTGTCGCCGGCACCATCTGGGCGCCACTGTTCGCCCACGCGCTGCCGTGGATCGGCTGGCAACGCATGATGCAGGTTTATGCGCTGTTCGCGGTCGCGGTGATCCTGCCGGTCGCGTTTTTGGTGTTTCGACGCGTGCCAGGCGTCGCCCGCGCTGCGGGCGCCCCGGCCGAGCCGGCGGCGGGCGCGCCGGTGCTCGGGCTCAAGCCGCGGACCGCGCTTGGGCTCTTGAGCCTGGCGAGCTTTTTGTGCTGCGTCCCGATGGCGATGCCGCAAGGTCACCTGGTCGCGTTCTGCAGCGATGTCGGCATTCCGCTGACCCAGGGCAGCGCGATGCTGTCGCTGCTGCTGGCCTGCGCCTTTGCCGGCCGCCAGTTCTGGGGCTTTGTTGCCGACCGCTATGGCGGCCTGCGCGCCGTGCTCGCCGGCTCCGCCTGTCAGGTGACGGCGATGACCGGGTTCCTGTTGACCCAGAACGAGGCCGGGCTGTTTGTCGTCTCGGCCGCGTTCGGGCTCGGCTTCAGCGGCATCATCCCGGCCTATGTGCTGGCGATCCGCGAATTGTTTCCGGCGAGCGAGGCGTCGTGGCGGGTCCCGACCTTGCTGCTGTGCAGCGGCTCGGGCATGGCGGCGGGCGGCTGGATGGCGGGCGCCATCTACGATCACGTCGGCTTTTACGCCGCCGCCTTCGCCGCCGGAATCCTGTTCAACCTCGCCAATCTCGTTGTCGTCGGCGCGCTGGTGTTGCGCCAAAGCCGCTTTGCGTCGCCCGTCCTGGCGCGCGCATAGTTGCCGGCTGACGGGCGTTTTGCGGACGGCCCCGCGAAACGCGATTGGGGTCGTCAGTCCGGCTTGAAGCCTTGGCGCGCCAGCAGCTTCCAGCCGCCGTCTTGCTTTTGCCAGACGGCGAGAACGCCGAGCCTGATGTTGTTGGCTTTGCCGTCGCTCTCGGATTGCGACACCCAGAGGTGGCGCGCGATCGCGGCGTCGCCCGCCAAGGATACGGTCAGTTCGGGAAAGCTCAGCGACTTGAGGACCGCCTTGCGGTTCACCACTCCGTCGACGAACTCGCCCTTGTTCTGGACTTTGCCGCTTGAGTGGCCGTAGCTCAGTTGCGCGGCTGTCAACTGCACCAATTGGGCCTTGTCCGCCGACAACAGTGCCTTGCGCAATGCTTCGACATTGTCTTTGACGGCCGCCTCGTCGCCGGCATCGGCGAGCGCCGCCGAACCGCGCAGCAGGCTCGCCGCGCCGAGCGCCAACGCACCGGCGACCGCCATATCACGACGGGTCACATCCATGTTTTCCTCCCAAGGCATCGTGGATTCGGATAAACCGGCGTACCCGAAGCCTAACCTGATCTCCCCGGTAATCTCCCACAGCCGGCTCGAAGTACGCAGGAATATTTTATAGCGACAAGTCCGGAATGACGCTTTTGGCGAGCTAAGCCGCTTTTGGCGAAATATATCCTGCATGTCAAAATGTTCGTAGAAAAACATAAATCCGTCCCCATATCTTGTGATCGACAGCCGAGAGCAGGATGGTCCAATGCGTATTTCCTTGGCGGACAGCTATGCACACGGGTTCAACAAATGGTGCGCCGCGCACGACCCCGGCTGCGACAACGACGGGCGCACCCCCGCGGACACTGTTATCCTGGCGAGCGCGATCGTTTACGAGGCGGTCATATCGCCGCCCGACCGGCCGCATCGCCCTTGGCTTGTCCCCGGCGCAGGGACGCTCTGAACCCGACCATGACCGAGGAGCACTGTCGCCGCCGTGCTCGCCAAGCCCGCGAGGATCAGGCGTTATGCCTCAGCAGCCGTTCTATCTGATCGTCAGTGACAAGGACGAGGAGACGTTTTCTGTCGAAGGCCCGATGACCGACGACAGGCAGTGGAATCGCGCCGTCGTCGCGGCTCAGAGATCGGGCCGCCGGGTCAGGTGCTCCATCGCAAGCTGGTCGTCTCCCGACGATGCCGCCCGCGACTGGCTGGAACAATTTTCCGGAACGCGGGTGCCGCCCGGTGAGATCGTCCGCCTGTAGAGGAGGTTGCAGCCATGCCTTCCCAATCCGTATCGAACGAATCCAGCCGCCGCCGAGCCGAGGGCCAGTTCAAGTCGAAAAAGAAGGCCGATGCGCAAGGCGCGCAGGCCGACACGACTGCGCGGCGCGCAGAGGCCGAGAAAACCGCGCGCTTGCGGGCACTTCGGCTGGCAAAGGAAGCGGCCGACAAGGATGCGGCAAACCGCAAGGCGGCGGCCTTAGCCCTCAACAAGCCGCAACCGCGTCGGCGCGTTCCACGATCTCGGGTCTCGGAACCTACCTAAGGGGTTGGTCGGCGGCTGTTTCGCAGCCGGAAGGCCAGGGGCGCGCGCGAGCCGCAGACTCCCAAACCGTTGCCGGGAGGAGTGGCACCCGGCGCCGTTCCCACGCTCTCTCTCGCGAGCCGGGCGAGGGTGGGCCGAAGCAATAAATACGAACGAACCTTCCTAGCGGTCGGATCCGGGGCGGCGCCGTTGCTTGAGCGCGGCGCGGCGGGATTTTTGTTCGAGGCGCCGCTCGATCGAGGCGATGGTCGGCCGGGTAGCGCGGCGCGGGGTGGGCGGCTCGGCGGCGCGGCGCAACAGGGCGATCAATCGGTCGAGTGCGTCCTGGCGATTGCGTTCCTGACTGCGGAAGCGGCGCGCGGCGATGACGAGGACGCCGTCCTGGGTCAGCCTGCGGCCGGCCAAGCGCGCGACGCGGCGGCTGATCTCGGGCGTCAGCCCCGCCACATCGGCGAGCGCGAGGCGCAATTGCACCGCGGTCGCGACTTTGTTGACGTTCTGCCCGCCGGGGCCGGAGGCGCGGATGAACGTTTCGTCGATCCGGCTGTCATCGACGGCGATTTGTCCTATGATCGGGATCATGGTGCGGTGCAGCGGCGCATCCCCGGGGGATCGGCGGAACATAGCGCTTCACGACGCATCGGGTGATAGTGTAATCGAGACGGCAGGTGCTTGCGGTTGCCCCCCGGATCCGGCCGCACCGCGCCAAGAAATCTCGGCGGGCGGGACCCTTCGTCTCAATGCCCGCGGCAATCAGGAGCGAACATGCCCAATTTGAGCTTCACCGCACCAACCACCGTGGACGAGGCCGTGCGGATGCTGGCCGGCAGCGCGGGCCTCGCAAAACCTCTGTCGGGCGGGACCGACCTTCTGGTCCAGCTGCGCTCGGGTCGGATGCGGCCGGAAACGATCGTCGACCTCAAGCGCATCCCCGGGCTGATCGGCATCCGCGAGGAAGCCGGCGAGTTTGTGATCGGCGGCGCCACCCCCGGAAACGTGGTCTTCGAAAACGAAGCGCTGCAAAAGGCGTGGCCGGGCATCGTCGAGGGCCTCGACCTGATCGGCTCGCAGCAGATCCAGGGCCGCGCCTCGCTCGCCGGCAATTTGTGCAACGCCTCGCCGGCGGCCGACAGCGTGCCGGCATTGATCGCGGCGCGCGCCACCTGCGTCATCGCCGGGCCCAACGGACGGCGCACCGCGCCGGTCGAGGCGATTGTCACCGGCCCCGGCCGCACCTCGCTCGAAAAGGGCGAGTTCATCGTCGAATTCCACGTCCCGAAACCCAAGCTGCACCAGTCCGACGCCTATCTGCGCTTTATTCCGCGCACCGAGATGGACATCGCCGTCGTCGGCTGTGCGGTCAACGTGACGTTGGACGGCAGCGGCGTGTGCACCGATGCGCGCGTCGTGCTGGGTGCCGTTGCGCCGACCCAGGTGATCTGCGAGGAGTCGGCCAAGGCATTGATCGGGCACAAGCTCGATGACGCGACAAACGCAGCCCTCGATGCTGCCGCGGGGCGCGCCTGCAACCCGATCACCGACAAACGCGGCACGATCGAATACCGCACCAAGGTTGCCGGCGTCCTCGCACGCCGCGCCGCCAAAATCGCCTTTGAACGCGCTGGAGCACGCTAATGGCCAAAACCCACGTATCGACCGTCATCAACGGCGAACCCGTCGAATATCTGTGCGAGCCGCAGCAGACCCTGCTCGACGTATTGCGCGACGAGTTGAACCTGACGGGCAGCAAGGAAGGCTGCAGCTCGGGTGACTGCGGCGCCTGCACGGTCATTTGCGACGGCAACATCGTCTGCTCGTGCCTGATGCTCGGCGCCGAGGCCGAGGGCCGCAGCATAACGACCGTCGAGGGCATCGCCGAGGGCGACAAGCTGCACCCGGTGCAGCAGAAGTTCCTCGAGCATGCGGCGTTGCAATGCGGCTTCTGCACGCCCGGGTTCATCGTCGCGGCGAAGGCGCTGCTCGACGAGAACCAGAACCCGACCGAGGAAGAAACCCGCTATTGGCTCGCCGGCAATCTGTGCCGGTGCACCGGCTATGACAAGATCATCCGCGCCGTGCTCGACGCCGCCGCGGTCATGCGAGGGGAGGCCGCGCGATGAGTTTCCTCGACAAGGACACGCTCAAAGTCGTCGGCACCCGCCCGGTTCGCCCGGACGGCGTCGACAAGGTCACCGGGCGCGCCAATTTTGGCGCTGACATGAAAATGCCCGGCATGCTGTGGGGCAAAATCAAGCGCAGCCCGCACGCCCATGCGCGGATCGTGTCGATCAACACCGACAAGGCGATGGCGTTGCCCGGGGTCAAGGCGGTGACGACGCGCGCCGACTTCCCGGATATCCCGCCGGATAAGCGCGTCCTCGGCGCCGCGCCGGCCAATCTGTGGGACCTGTCGCGCAATTGCATGGCCAAGGGCAAAGCGCTCTACGAGGGCCACGCGGTCGCCGCCGTCGCGGCGGTGTCGCCGGCAATCGCCGAGGAGGCGCTCGAGCTGATCGAGGTCGAGTACGAGGTGCTGCCCTATGTGATGGACGTGGAGGCGGCGATGGCCCCTGACGCGCCCGTCCTCCTCGACGACATCTTCACCGCGGGGGTCGAGCCAAAGCCGACCAAGCCCTCGAACATCTCCAAGGTCGTGCGTTTCGCCAAGGGCGATGTCGAGGCCGGGTTCCGCGAGGCCGATGTCGTCATCGAGCGGCGCTACACGACAAAGCCCGTTCACCAGGCCTATATCGAGCCCCACGCCTGCGTGGTCTCGGTCGCGTCCGACGGGCAGTGCACGATCTGGAGCTCGAGCCAAGGCCAGTTCATGGTGCGCGGCTATACCGCGCGCATTGTCGGCGCCGACATCGCCGACATCCGCGCGATCCCGGCCGAGATCGGCGGCGGCTTTGGCGGCAAGACGATCGTCTATCTCGAACCCGTCGCCTACATGCTGTCGAAGAAATCGGGCCGGCCGGTCAAGATCGTGATGAGCCGCGAGGAGGTGTTCCGGGCGACCGGCCCGACCTCGGGTGCCGTCATCGAGGTCAAGCTCGGCGCCAAGAAAGACGGCCATATCACCGCCGCGAAGACGGTGCTCAAATACCAGTCCGGTGCATTCCAGGGTTCGCCGGTGCAGCAAGGCTGCATCTGCGGGCTGGCGCCCTACGACCTGCCGAACGCGGAGACGATCGGCTACGACGTTTTGTGCAACCGGCCGAAGGTCGCCGCCTACCGCGCGCCCGGGGCGCCGATCGGCTCGTTCGCGGTCGAAAGCTGCATCGACGAGCTGGCGCTCGAACTCAAGATCGACCCGCTGCGGCTGCGTGAGATCAACGGCGCGAAGGATGGCACCAAGGCGGCGCACGGGCCGACCTGGACCAATATCGGCTACGCGAAGACCGTCGAGGAGGCGAAGGCGCACGCCCATCTGAAGGCCGCGCTCGGCCCCAACCAGGGTCGCGGCATCGCGTCGGGCTTCTGGCACAACGCCGGCGGGGAATCGAGCGCCGCCTGCCACGTCAACGAGGACGGCACCGTCACGGTGACCGAGGGCCACCCCGACATTGGCGGCTCGCGCGCCTCGATGGCGATGATGGTGGCCGAGGTGCTGGGCGTGCCGTTCGAGACCGTGCGCCCGGTGGTCGGCGACACGACGGCGATCGGGTTCAGCGCCTCGACGGGCGGCAGCCGTGTCACCTTTGCCGGCGGCATGGCGGTGACCCAGGCCGCGCAAAAAGTCGTCGAGGAGCTGAAAAAACGCGCCGCGGTCACCTGGGACATCAGCCCCGAAGCGGTCGAGTGGAAGGACGGCAAGGCCCATCCTGCGGGCGCCAACGCCGGCGGCTTCGAGCCGTTGCCGCTGGCCGAGCTCGCCGCCAAGTCGGCGCGCACCGGCGGCCCGATCAGCGCCGAGGTGCAGATCAACGCGCAGGGTCAGGGCCCCGGCTTTACGACCCACATCTGCGACGTTGAGGTCGACAAGGAGACCGGCCACGTCAAGATCCTGCGCTATACCGCGATCCAGGATGTCGGCCGCGCGATCCACCCGTCCTATGTCGAAGGCCAGATGCAGGGCGGCGTGGCACAAGGGGTCGGCTGGGCGCTCAGCGAGGAGTACATCTACGACAAGGACGGCCGGCTCGAAAACCCCGGCTTTCTCGATTACCGCGTGCCGGTTGCCTCGGACATGCCGATGATCGACACGGTCATGGTCGAGGTGCCGAACCCGCGCCATCCGTTTGGCGCGCGCGGCGTCGGCGAGGTGCCGATCGTGCCGCCGATGGCGGCGGTCGCCAACGCGATCGCGGCCGCGATCGGGGTGCGGCTGCGCGACCTGCCGATGTCGCCGCCACGGGTGCTCGAGGCGCTCGATCAAGCCGAGCCGATGCGCCAGGCGGCGGAGTAGCGCCGAGGCCGGAATGCGAATTTGCGGTAGAGCTTAACCTCGTCATTCCCGCGAAAGCGGGAATCCAGAGGCGGTATCGATTGCCCCTGTTCAGGCCAGGGGCACGCTCTGGGCCCCCGCTTTCGCGGGGGCGACGCCTTAGAGGAACAGGAGTGAGCTTCTCATGACGTTTATCGCCAAGGAATTTCAAAAGGTGGTCGGCACCCGGCCCATTCGCCCGGACGGCGTCGACAAGGTCACCGGCCGCGCCAATTTCGGCGCCGACATGGTCATGCCCGGCATGCTGTGGGGCAAGGTCAAGCGCAGCCCGCACGCCCACGCCCGGATCATGTCGATCAACATCGACAAGGCGCTGGCATTGCCCGGCGTCAAGGCGGTGGTGACCTCGGACGACTTCGCGCCGATCGCGTCGGAGGAGGCGTTTGTCGGCGAGGGGCCGATGAACTTCCGCGACCTGTCGCGCAACTGCATGGCGCGCGACAAGGTGCTTTACGACGGCCATGCGGTCGCCGCCGTCGCCGCCACCTCGCCCGCCATCGCCGAAGAGGCCTGCGAGCTGATCGAGGTCGAATACCACGTATTGCCGCACGTCATCGACGTCGAAGAGGCGATGAAGCCCGACGCGCCGATCTTGCACGACGACCTCTTCACCCAGGGCGTCGACCCGAAGCCCACGCACCCGTCGAACGTCGCCAAGGAGATCCGCTTCTCGAAAGGCGACATCGAGGCCGGGTTCCGCGACGCGGATGTCATCATCGAGCGGCGCTACACGACAAAGCCGGTGCATCAAGCCTACATCGAGCCGCACGCCTGTGTCGTCTCGATGGCGGCTGATGGCCAGTGCACGATCTGGAGCTCGAGCCAGGGTCAGTTTATGGTGCGCGCCTATTGCGCCAAACTGCTCGGCATCGACATTTCCCAGATCCGCGCGATCCCAGCCGAGATCGGCGGCGGGTTTGGCGGTAAGACGCTGGTTTATCTGGAGCCGGTGGCGCTGGCCCTGGCTAAGAAGACTGGGCGCCCGGTCAAGATGGTGATGAGCCGCGAAGAGGTGTTCCGCGGCACCGGGCCGACCTCGGGCGGTGTCGTCGAGGTCAAGCTCGGCGCCAAACGCGACGGCCGGATCGTCGCCGGCCAGCTGGCGCTCAAATACCAGGCGGGTGCCTTCCCGGGCTCGCCGGTCGGCCCGGGCTGCATGTGCGGCTTTGCGATGTACGACATCCCGAACGCCGACATCGTCGGCTACGACGTCGTCTCCAACCGCCCCAAGGTCGCGGCCTATCGCGCACCCGGAGCGCCGATCTCGTCCTACGGCGTCGAAAGCTGTCTCGACGAATTGGCGCGCGAGCTGAACATCGACCCATTGCTGCTGCGTGAAAAGAACGCCGCCAAGGACGGCACCAAGACCGTGCACGGGCCGACCTTTGTCAATATCGGTTATGCCGACACCGTCGAGGCGGCGAAGAACCACCCGCATCTGAAGCAAAAGCTCGGCCCCAACCAGGGACGCGGCATCGCCTCGGGCTTCTGGTTCAACATCGGCGGCGAGTCGAGTGCGGCGGTCCACATCAACGAGGACGGCACCGCCGTCGTCGTCTCGGGGAACCCGGATATCGGCGGCTCGCGCGCCTCGATCGCGATGATGGCGGCCGAGGTACTCGGCATCCCGGTCGAAAAGGTGCGCCCGATCGTCGGCGACACCAGCTCGATCGCGTTTTCGTTCCTGACCGGGGGCAGTCGCGTCACCTTCGCGACCGGCATGGCGGCGACGCAGGCGGCCGAAAAGGTCGTCGAGGAAATGAAAAAACGCGCGGCGATGATTTGGGACATCAGCCCCGAAGCCGTCGAATGGCGGGACGGCTGCGCCTATCCCGCGGGCGCCAACGCCGGCAGCTTCGAGCCGTTGCCGCTCGCCGAGATCGCGCTCAAATCGGGGCGCACCGGCGGCCCGATCACCGCCGAGGTGTCGATCAACGCGCAGGGCGCCGGACCCGGCTTTGCCACCCATATCTGCGATGTCGAGGTCGACCCTGAGACCGGCGCGGTCAAGATACTGCGCTACACCGCGGTTCAGGATGTCGGGCGCGCGATCCATCCCTCCTATGTCGAGGGCCAGATCCAGGGCGGGGTCACGCAGGGCGTCGGCTGGGCGCTGAACGAGGAATACATCTACGACAAGGACGGACGGCTCGAAAATCCCGGCTTTCTCGACTACCGCTGCCCAGTCGCCTCCGACATGCCGATGATCGAGGCGGTGATAGTCGAGGTGCCGAACCCGCGCCATCCGTTCGGGGCGCGCGGCGTCGGCGAGGTGCCGATCGTGCCGCCGATGGCGGCCGTCGCCAATGCGATTGCCGCGGCGACCGGGATTCGCATGCGCGACCTGCCGATGTCGCCGCCGCGGCTGCGCGCCGCCTTCGACGCGCACGAGCCGGTGCGCCGGGCTGCGGAGTAGACGTTTGTCATTGCGAGCGCAGCGAAGCAATCGAGTGCGGCGCCGGTGCAGGATTGCGTCGTCGCTCCACTCCTCGCAATGACAGTTCGCGTCGACGTTACGAAAGGGAGGCGCCGACATGCCGCATGTCGTGATTTCGGGTCAGGCGGCGCGCCGGTTTACCGGCGGCGTCTCCGAGTTCGACGTCGAGGCGAACAATTTCCGCCGGCTCGTGCTCGAGCTCGAACGCCGTTATCCAGGGCTCGGCCACCAGGTCGAGGAAGGGATGGCGGTGGCAATCGACGGTGAAATCTTCCAAGACGCCTATCTCGTTCCGCTCAACCCCGACAGCGAAATCTATCTGATCCCCAAGATCGGCGGCGGCTGAGCCGGTTTTCCGGCGGGCCGCCTGCGGCGCGGCCCCGACGCGGGCGAAGAAAATTGTCGCGCCGGCCTCTTCCGCACTCTCGGATCGCTTATCTACTCTGCGCTGTTAATCTGCGGCCAAGCGACAGGCCGGAGCGGGCGGATCATGGTCGACGCGGTTTGGGGTCGGTTGCGATATGGGAGGGCTCGGCGCTGGCGCCGGCGCCGCAGCTGGCCCGGGCTCTTTCTGCGCACCATCACCGTGCTGCGCTGGGGTGTTGCGGCGGCTCTGCTGGCGCTCTTTGCATGGGGCGTCGTCGCGGAGGCGCGGTCCTCGTTTCTGCAATCGCGGATCTTCTCGCGGCTGACGCGCCACATGGGCTTTACCGTGGCGCCCGGCCCAAGCGACGCGATCGTGTTTCCGAAATATGGGCCCTATGACGAGCGTCTCGGCTATGCCGAGCTGCCCCGCTTTATTCACTCCCTCGAGGACCGTCACTTCACGATCGCCCGCCAGGCCCGGTGGTCGCCGCCGCTCGAGGATTTTGTCCGGGACGGCGGCTATGCGGTCTACCACGAAAAGGAGCGCGCCGGTTTGCGGCTCTACGACCGCGACGGCGCGCCGCTCTACCGCACGACCTACCCTGAGCGGACTTACGCAGACTTCGAGTCGATCCCGCCATTGGTGGTCGCGAGCCTTTCCTTTATCGAAGACCGCGACCTGTTTGCGCCGGGCCAGCCGGACCGCAACCCGGCCGTCGACTGGGGCCGGTTCGCGCTCGCCGCATCGGGGCGCGTCGCCGGCGTGATCGACCGGCGGCTGCGCGCCGGCGGCGCCAGCACGCTTGCGACCCAGACCGAAAAATTCCGTCATTCGCCCGAGGGGCTTACCCCGAACGGCATCGAAAAGCTGCGGCAGATGGCGACCGCATCCGCGCACGCCTATCTCGATGGCCCGAACACGTCGGCGGCGCGGCGACGGATCATGACTGCTTATCTGAACTCCGAGCCGCTCGGCTCGCGGCCCGGCTACGGCGAAGTCATCGGCGTCCCGGAGGCGTTGTGGCGGTGGTACGGCACCGATCTCGACGAGGCCGACGGGGTGTTGAGCGCACCGGCGACGACCGCGGCGGAGCTCGCGCGCAAGGGGGAAATCTATCGTCAGGTGTTGAGCCTGCTGTTGGCCGGCCGCCGCCCCGCCTATTACCTTTTTGTCGACCATGCCGCGCTGCAAGGCCTTACCGACCGTTACTTGCGCCTGCTCGCCGACGCGGGGGTCGTCAGCCCGGCGCTGCGCGACGCGGCGCTGACGGCGCGGCTCGACTTTCGCAACGACGCGCCGCCCGCGGCGGCCGAGCTCTACGTCGGCAACAAGGCGACCGACCGGCTGCGTGACGAGCTGGTGACGATGCTGCACCTGCCGAACCTCTACGCGCTCGACCGGCTCGACGTCAGCGGCTGGTCGAGCATCGACACCGCCGGCCAGCAGCGCATCGGCAACGTGCTGAGCCGTCTTGCCGAGCCCGATTACGACCGCTCGCTCGGGCTTTACGGCCGTCAGCTGCTCGGCGGCGCGACCCCGGCGCGGGTTGCCTGGAGCGCGGTGCTGTACGAGCGCGGCGCCGACTGCAACTTTGTGCGCATCCGCGCCGACAGCCTGAACGAGCCGTTCGACATCAACTCCGGGGCGAAATTGCAGCTCGGCTCGACCGCTAAGCTGCGCACCCTGATTACCTATCTCGACATTGTCGACGCGCTGCACCGGCGTCTATCGGTCCTCCCGCCCGACCGTCTTCAGGCGATCGAAGGCGCGGCAAAGGACGACCCGCTCACGCGGTGGGCGGCGGGCTGGCTGGCCAAAGCCAAGGGACGCGGTTTGCAGGGGATGCTCGACGCCGCCATGCAGCGGACCTATTCGGCAAGCCCCGGCACCTATTTCACCGGCGGTGGCATGCAGAGCTTCGCCAATTTCGAGAAGTGGGAGAACCACGAGACCCCCACCGTCGCCGCCGCCTTCGCCAATTCGATCAACAACGCGTTTGTCCGGCTGATGCGCGACATCGTCAGCTACGAGATCGCGCAGGACGGGACCCAGGTTAGCGAATTGCTGAACGACCGTGACGACCCGGCGCGCGAGGCGTATTTGCGCCGCTTTGCCGACCAGGAGGGGCGGGAGTATCTCGACCGCTTCTGGCGCGACTATCACGGGCGCATGCCGCAGGAGGCGCTCGACCTGCTGGCGAGCCGAACCCGGCCCGACCCGCGCCGGCTCGCCGTGGTGTTTCGCTCGGTGCGCCCCGATGCGAGCCGCGCCACGCTCGGCGGGTTCTTGGCGCAGCACCTGCCGCAGGCGGCGATCGACGACGACGAGCTGTGGGACCTCTACCGCGATTCGAGCCCGGACCGGGTTTCGCTGCGCGACCGCGGCTACATCGCCGGCGTCCATCCGCTCGAATTGTGGCTCGTCCGCTATCTGCAGGACCACCCGAACGCGACGCGGGCCGAGGCAACGGCGGCCAGTGCCGCGGCGCGGCAGGAGGTCTACACGTGGCTCTTCGCCAGCCACAGCCCGCACCAGCAGAACCTGCGCATCCGCATCCTTCTCGAGGAGGACGCGTTCGACAAGATCCTGGTGGACTGGCGGCGCCAAGGCTACCCGTTCGGGCGGCTGGTGCCCTCGGACGGCACCGCGCTCGGCAGCTCGGGCGACCGCCCTGATGCGCTCGCCGATTTGATGGGGATCGTCGTCAACGACGGCATGCGCCTGCCGACCGTCGACCTCGAACGGCTGCAATTTGGCGCGGGCACCCCGTACGAGACCGACATGGTCGCGGCGCCGAAGCCGCAGCGCGTGCTTGCGCCCGAAGTCGCGCGAACAGTGCAACGGTCATTGTCGGCGGTGGTTGCGGGAGGGACCGCGAAGGCGGTCAGCGGCGTCTATCGCGCGCCCGATGGGACGCTGTTGCCGGTCGGCGGCAAGACCGGCACCGGCGACAACCGCTACGACCATTTCGGCCGCGGCGGCCGGCTGATTTCCCAACGTGTCGTCGATCGCACCGCGACGTTCGTCTTTTACCTCGGCGACCGCTTTTACGGCACGATCACCGCCTACGTCCCGGGTGCGGCCGCCGCACAGTACCAGTTTAGCAGCGCGCTCGCGGTGCATCTGCTGAAGGCACTGCAGCCACAGCTCGAGCCGCTGCTGGACGCGCCGCCCAGCGGGCCGGCGCCCGTGCTGTCGCAATTGCCGAAGCCCGATTTGTCGGAGGGCGTAACGGGCTCCGCCGCCGCCGCGGACTGAACCGCCGATCGGCGGGGGTCGCTAGGGTGAGCGAGCGGCGTTGCTGGTGAGCAGGTCGACCTTGCGGTCCAATGTGGAAATCAGGCCGTCGACGCCGTTGCGCACCAGGATTGAGTGGAACTCCGAGCGCTGGGTTGCCAGCTGGCTGATCGTGCCGTCGAGGTACACGTCGGAAATCTGCCAGACGCCCCGGTGTTGACGCATCATGTAATTGATCGTCACCGGGTCCTCGCCGGTCTTGACGATCCTGGTCTCGACGATAGCTCCGCCGGCATAGGGCTCGTCGCCGGTGACCTGCAATTGCTCGCCCGAATAGCTGTCGAAACGGTCGGCATAGGTTGCCGAGACGTAGCGGCCGAA
This sequence comes from Allostellaceae bacterium, assembly GCA_035570595.1. Classification (GTDB taxonomy): domain Bacteria; phylum Pseudomonadota; class Alphaproteobacteria; order ATCC43930; family CGMCC-115725; genus AP-15. The sequence goes on along the minus strand of DATMLF010000194.1, from coordinate 4,584 downwards.
TGCGGTCACGATCTCCTGCTGCTGAGCTGCCGACAGGGTGTCCCATGACGGGCCGACCGCAAGCCGCGCCATGAACGGCACGTCAAAGACGTTGTTGACGACCGGCGCCAGCGCCGCGTAGCGCCCGCTCTGCCCGAGGCTCGCGCCGTTTTTCATCGTCGCCAGCAGCACGTCGTAAAAGGCGCGCACGCTTTGCTGGGGGCCTTGCGGCAGCTCGGCCGCGGCGCCGGCGCAGACGCTGCCAAGAGAGATCGCGAACAGCAAGGCGAGCCTCGCGGCAAAGCCCCGGCGCGTCTTCGCCATCCTCATGCTGTTCCCTCCAGCCAAGTGCCGTGTCGCCGCCTTTTACCAGAAAGATTTCTGGCGTTGGAGCGCTTCCGGCGGCCCCGCACTTCAACCCCGCGTGAGCGCCAAATTACGGGGCTGGGCGCCGCGAGGCGGGTCGGAGTCGGCATCCCAGGAAAGGAATCGTCAGAAGGTGGTCAAAATTTGACGATGACCTTTCTGCGGGCGGCGCGAATCGATGTGGTTCGCCACTCGGCCCGCCTCGCCCGAACCGGGTGTTGAACCATTCTCGTCCTGTTCTGTTTAGCAAGGATCGTGATGCGAAGGTTGGAGGTGCCAAATGTGGAAAATCGCCAAGCCTGCCGTGTTTGGATTGGGGTTTCTCGTCGTCGGCGCTGCCGGTGTGCAAGCGCAAACTACCTATCCCGGCGGCTACCCGCAGTACTATCCAGCCTACAACTATGGCTATGGTTACCCAGGGTACGGATATTCATTTGGATGGCCGGTGTACCAGAGCTATCTCGGCAATCCGTACCCGGCGCCTCTGGCGTATTGGGATCCCTATGTTTGGTACCGCCCGTATTCGGACAATGCCGGGCCAAAGGCGAGCGGGCACGGAGGGTTCTAGCGGTGCGAACCTGACAAACGGCTCCGCTCGCCTCTGATCCGTCGCCCCGCGCTGAAGAGGGGTCGAGGGGCAGGCGCTCGGGTGCCCGCCGCGCTGGGTCCCCGCTTTCGTGGGAATGACGAGGAGTTTAGGGGGCGGGCGCTAAACGGCAGGATGGATCAGCTAGGCACCGACCCAAGACTGCTTCTTCAGCCGGCTAATCCGCCATACCTGACGCGAGGGTTCCAGCCAACTCGATGTCGCCAGATGAAGCGGCGCGGAGTCGGCCTCGCTGACGCGTTTTTGACTCGGCCCGCTCGCCAGCCGAGCAGCGAGGGGTGGCGCGCCGCTGCTCGGCGCGGCACGGCGCGGCAATCGCTCCCGATTCGTCGGGCTCGGCGCCGACGAGCTTTCGCAACGCCTCGCGGCCGCGCGACAGCCGCGAGCGGATGGTTCCGACGGGAACGTCCAGAACCGCCGCCACTTCTTCGTATCGCATCCCCTCCAAGCCGACGAGAAGAATGGCCGACCGCTGCTCCTCGGGCAGCTTGGCGATCGCGCGTTCCAGGTCGCGCAATTCGAGGCGTTGTCCTTGGTGCGGCGCGCGGGTCAGCAACGGCTCGTTGTCCGACAGGCCGACCGCGGCACCCTCGCGCACCGATCGCCGCACATAGTTTACGTATTGGTTGTGAAGAATGGTAAACAGCCAAGCGCGCAAATCCGTGCCGCTTTGCCACAGATGCAGCTTGCCGAGGGCTCGCGTGAGGCAATCCTGAACCAGATCGTCCGCCGCGCAGACATCTCGCGTCAACGCCCGGGCATAGCGCCGAAGACGCGGGATTTCGGCCTCGATCTCCCTGTAAGTATCCGCCACGGAAGGCTCCCGATGTAGGCAAACGACCAGCGGTACGGCTGATCTGACGGGCGGACCTTAATAGGGCGGTGTAATCCGATAATGTCAGCTAGACTGGTTTTCTGTAAGAAATTGTAACCATATGTATGATGCATCCTCAGTGGCACATCGCAACGGGGGTCGGGCGTTGTCAACTCGACTCGTTGCATAAATAGGTAAAGCGCACGGCGATGAGCGACATCGGACACATTCTGGTTGTCGACGACCAGAAAGAAATTTGCGACATGGTCCAGGATTACCTGTCGAGCGAGGGATACCGGGTATCGATCGCGCACGAAGGCAGCGGCATGCGCCGCGCGATGACCCAGTCGTCGGTCGACCTCGTGATCCTCGACCTGATGCTGCCCGGGGAAGACGGGCTGACGCTCGCCCGCTGGTTGCGCGAGGAGTCGAGCGTCGGGATCATCATCCTGACCGGACGCGGCGAGACGGTCGACCGCATCATCGGTCTCGAGATGGGTGCGGACGACTACCTGCCAAAGCCGTTTCACCTGCGCGAGCTGCTGGCGCGGGTCAAAAGCGTGTTGCGGCGCGTGTCGAGCCGGACCGCCGAGAGGGCGCCGGCGCAGCGCTCGCAGGCGCGTTTTGCCGGCTGGCATCTCGATTTGTCGAGCCGCGAGCTGTTCTCGCCATCGGGCGGCGAGGTCAGGCTGACCACCGGCGAGTTCGACCTGCTGTCCGCCTTTGTCAACAACGCCAATCAAGTGCTGACCCGGGACCGGCTCCTCGACCTGGCGCGCAATCGCGAAGCGGGCCCGTTCGACCGGACGATCGACGTGCAGGTCGGGCGACTTCGCCGCAAGCTCGAGGACGACCCGCAAAAGCCGTCGATGATCAAGACGGTGCGCGGCACCGGCTATATCTTCACCCCGACGGTCGAGATCAGCTGAGCGCCTGCTAAACCGTCAAGTAGCCGCGCACCGCCGCCTCGTCCATTGCCGCCATTCGGCCGGAGGCGACGACCTCGCCGCGCTGCATGACGAGGAAAGCGGCGGCAAGGTCGCGGGCAAACTCGAAATATTGCTCGACGAGCAGGATCGCCATGTCGCCGCGCGCGGCGAGCTTGCGGATGACCTGCTCGATGTCCTTGATGATCGACGGCTGGATGCCCTCGGTCGGCTCGTCGAGCACCAAGAGCCGCGGCCGGGTCACCAGCGCGCGGGCAATCGCGAGCTGTTGCTGCTGGCCGCCGGAGAGGTCGCCGCCACGCCTGCCGAGCATGTTCTTCAGCACCGGAAACAACGCAAAGATCTCGTCCGGGATGTGGCGCAGCGCGCGCGGCAGCGGGGCAAATCCGGTTTCGAGGTTTTCCTTAACGGTCAGGCGGGCAAAGATTTCGCGCCCCTGCGGGACGAGGGCCAGGCCGGCGCGGGCGCGCTGGTGCGGCGGCAAGCCGGTCAAATCGCGATCCTCCCACGCGATGCGTCCGGCGCGGACTGGCTGAAGCCCGAAGATCGCCCGCAAGAGGCTGGTCTTGCCGACGCCGTTGCGGCCGAGAATGCACGTCACCTCGCCCTTGTTGGCGGTCAGGCTGACGCGGCGCAGCGCGTGGCTGGCACCGTAGTAGAGGTCGACTCCTTCGACGGACAGCATCGCTCAGCGGCCGAGGTAGACTTCGATGACGCGGTGGTCGTTCTGGACATGGTCGATGGAACCCTCGGCAAGGACCGCGCCTTCGTGCAGCACCGTGACCTTGGCGCCGAGGCTGCGGACAAACGCCATGTCATGCTCGACGACGACGATCGTGCGGTCTTTCGCGAGATCGACGATCAGCCGCGCGGTCTCCTCGGTCTCGCGGTCGGTCATCCCGGCGACCGGCTCGTCGAGCAGCAAGAGCGCGCGATCGTGGATCAGCAGCATGCCGATTTCGAGCCATTGCTTCTGGCCGTGGCTCAAATTGCCGGCGGATTGATAGCGCTGCTCGACCAGCCCGATGCGTTCGAGCGTGGCCTCGATGCGCGCGCGCTTGCCGCTCGTCGCGCGGCTGAACAGGGTGTGCCAAGTGCCGCGCCTATCCTCAAGCGCGAGCTCGAGGTTTTCGAACACGGTCAGGTTCTCGAACACGGTCGGCTTTTGGAATTTGCGGCCGATGCCGAGATTGGCGATCTCGCTTTCATCGAGCTTGCTAAGGTCCGCGGTGCCGCGAAAGAACACCTGGCCGGCATCAGGGCGGGTCTTCCCCGTGATCACATCCATCATCGTGGTCTTGCCGGCGCCGTTCGGGCCGATCACGGTCCGCAACTCGCCTTCATCGAGAACCAGCGAGAGGCCGTTCAACGCCTTGAACCCGTCAAAGCTTACGGTCACGCCGTCGAGGTAGAGGAGCGCCCCGGTCAGGGGCCGCGGGGTGTTCATGCCTGCTCCTCGGCCGCGACGACCGGCGCGGGCTCGCCGGGCCGCACTCGGCGCAGCCGCCGCACCAGCCCGACAAGCCCCTGCGGAAAGACCAGTGTGACGAGGACAAACAACGCACCGAGAACAAACAGCCAGGTTTCGGGTGCCGCGCCGGTCAGCCAGCTCTTGCCAAGGTTGACGAGCACGGCGCCGATGATCGCGCCAAACAGCGTGCCGCGCCCGCCGACCGAAACCCAGATCGCGACCTCGATCGAATTTGCCGGCGAGAACTCGCTCGGGTTGATGATCCCGACCTGCGGCACGTAGAGCGCGCCGGCGACGCCGGCAAGCAATGCCGCGACGGTAAACGCGAACAACTTTGCGTTGGTCGCCGAATAGCCGAGAAAGCGGATCCGGCTTTCGGCGTCGCGAATCGCCAGCAATA
>DATMLF010000193.1:0-14976 GCA_035570595.1 Allostellaceae bacterium | reverse complement strand
TCGAGGGTGGTCAATTGCGGCGGAAGTCGCGATGAAGGCGCGCGTCCATGTGCGGCTCAAAGCCGGGGTGCTCGACCCGCAGGGCAAGGCGATCGGCAACGCGCTCGCGTCCTTGGGCTTCACCGGCGTCGGCGAGGTCAGGCAGGGCAAGCTGATCGAGCTCGATCTTGCGGAAACCGACCGGGCGCGCGCCCATGCCGAGGTCGAGGCGATGTGCCGACAGCTCCTCGCCAACCCGGTCATCGAAGACTATGCGATCGAGCTGTGCTGAGGCGCCCATGAAAGCAGCGGTCGTCATCTTTCCCGGCTCGAACCGCGAGCACGATGTCTGCATGGCGTTGAAGCGCGCGACCGGGCACGAGCCGGCCCGAGTGTGGCATCGCGAGGGGAGCCTGCCGGCAGCCGACCTGATCGTGTTGCCGGGCGGCTTTGCTTATGGCGACTATCTGCGCTGCGGTGCCATGGCGGCGCACTCGCCGGTCATGCGCGAGGTCCGCGCCCGCGCCGAGCGCGGCACGCCGGTGCTCGGCATCTGCAACGGCTTTCAGGTTTTAACCGAGGCGGGGATGCTACCGGGCGCGCTCTTGCCCAACCGCTCGCTGCGGTTTACTTGCCGCGACATCCACCTTCGCATCGAAAACAACCAGACGATCTTCACCTGCGGCTACGACGCCGGCCAGACGATCCGCGTGCCGGTCGCCCACCATGACGGAAACTACACCGCCGACCCCGACACATTAGATCGGCTCGAGGGCGATGGCCGCGTCGCCTTCCGCTATTGCGGGCCCGACGGCAGTCTCGATGACGACGCCAACTTCAACGGCTCGGCGCGTGCGATCGCCGGCGTTTTCAACGCCGAGCGCACCGTGCTCGGCCTGATGCCGCATCCCGAAAATGCCACCGACCCGCTGCTCGGCGGCACCGATGGAACCGCCTTCTTCGCCGGCCTGGCGAGCGCGCTGCAGTAGTTCCGTTGGGGATGTTGGTGGACGCAACAGCTTTTCCCTCTCCCCCCGCAGGCGGGGGGAGAGGGCAGGGTGAGGGGGGCGCCGGCCGTGCTGCTCGGCCAGGACACTGGAATCCTCGCGCTTGGAGCCCGTCATTCGTGGGTCAGCGACAGCTCCCTTCGTGCATCTCCGATACAAACCTCCGCGGCCCCTGGACATTGGCCCCCCTCACCCTAACCCTCTCCCCCCGGCAAACGGGAGGAGAGGGAAATCGCTATAGTCGCTTCACATGACGGCGGACGGCAGCAACGTTACCCCGGCGCTGGCGGCCGACCATGGCCTCACCGAAGAGGAGCTCGCGCGCGCCTGTGCGATCCTCGGGCGTGTGCCCAACATGACCGAGCTCGGCATCTTTTCGGTCATGTGGAGCGAGCACTGCTCCTACAAATCGTCGAAGATCTGGCTCAAGACCTTGCCGACGACCGGCCCGCAGGTGATTTGCGGCCCCGGCGAGAATGCCGGGGTCGTCGACATCGGCGACGGCGACGCGGTCGTCTTCAAGATCGAGAGCCACAACCACCCGTCCTTTATCGAGCCCTACCAGGGGGCGGCGACCGGGGTCGGCGGCATCCTGCGCGACGTGTTCACGATGGGTGCCAGGCCGATCGCGATCCTCGATTCCTTGCGCTTTGGCGGCCCCGGCCATCCGCGCACCCGCCATCTTCTCGCCGGGGTCGTCGCCGGGATCGGCGGCTACGGCAATTGCGTCGGCGTGCCGACGGTTGGCGGCGAGTGCGAGTTCGACGCCGCCTATGACGGCAACATCCTGGTCAACGCGATGTGCGTCGGGCTCGCCCGCGCCGACCGCCTCTTTTATTCGGCCGCGGCGGGCCCGGGGAATGCGGTGGTCTATGTCGGGGCCAAGACCGGGCGCGACGGCATCCACGGGGCCACGATGGCCTCGGCCGAGTTTGGCGGCGACGCTGGCGAAAAACGGCCGACCGTGCAGGTCGGCGACCCGTTCACCGAGAAATTGTTGATCGAGGCCTGCCTCGAGTTGATGCAGGGTGACGCGATCGTCGCGATCCAGGACATGGGTGCCGCCGGGTTGACCTCGTCGTCGGTCGAGATGGCCGGGAAGGGCGGGCTCGGGATCGAACTCGACCTCGACCGGGTGCCGGTGCGCGAAACCGGCATGAGCGCCTACGAGATCATGCTCAGCGAAAGCCAGGAACGGATGCTGATGGTGCTGCGCCCCGGCGGCGCGGCCGAGGCGCGGCGGATCTTCGAGAAATGGGAGCTCGACTTTGCGGTGATCGGTCACGTCACCGACACCGGGCGGCTGATTTTGCGCGCGAACGGCGAGACCGCCGCCGACATCCCGGTCGGGCCGCTCGTCGCCGAGGCGCCGGTCTACGAGCGCCCGTGGCGGCGCTGCGCGCCCGAGCCCGAGATCGATCCGGCGACCCTGCCCGACCGCGACCCATTCGCCTGCCTGAAGACGCTGGTCGGCTCGCCGGCGCTCGGCTCGAAGCGCTGGATCTGGGAGCAATACGATCACCTGGTGATGGGCAACACGGTCAAGCGGCCGGGCGGCGACGCCGCGGTCGTCAGGGTCGGCGCGAATAAGGCGTTGGCGCTCGCTACCGATTGCACCCCGCGCTACTGCGGCGCCGACCCGGCGCGCGGCGGCGCCCAGGCGGTCGCGGAGAGCTGGCGCAACCTGACCGCGGTCGGCGCCCAGCCGCTGGCGCTGACCGACAACCTGAATTTCGGCAATCCCGAGCGGCCCGAGATCATGGGTCAGCTTGTCGGCGCGATCGAGGGCATCCGTGCGGCGTGCCTGGCACTCGACTACCCGGTCGTGTCCGGCAACGTGTCGCTCTACAACGAGACGAGCGGGCGCGCGATCCTGCCGACACCGGTCGTCGGCGGCGTCGGGGTGCTCGCGGATCTGCGCAACGCGGTCGACCTTGCCCTTAAAAACGACGGCGATGCCTTGGTCCTGGTCGGCGAAACCCGCGGCCATCTCGGCGCCTCGCTCTACCTGCGCGAGATCGAGGGCCGCGAGGCCGGCCCGCCGCCCCCGGTCGACCTCGTCGCCGAGCGCCGCAACGGCGACTTCGTGCGCGCCCAAATCGCCGCCCGCCGGGTCGCCGCCTGCCACGATGTGTCTGATGGCGGGCTCTTGGTCGCGATTGCCGAAATGGCGATGGCCGGCGGACGCGGCATCGCTCTCGACCCGCTGCCGACGGGCCGGCCGCGCAACGCCGTGCTCTTTGGCGAAGACCAGGCACGCTATCTGGTCGAAGCCGCCGATCCGCGCGCGGTCCTCGCTGCCGCGGCGGCGGCGGGGGTGCCGGCCCGCGTCATCGGCACGGTCGGCGGCGCCGCGTTGACACTTCCTGGTGCTGGTGCCATATCGGTTAACGCGCTGAAGGCCGCGAACGAGGCATGGCTGCCGGGTTACATGGAGCAGATTTGAGCGAGGGGATTGGGCGATGGCGATGGACGCGGCGATGATCGAGCGGCTGATCAAGGAGAGCCTCCCCGACGCGCAAGTCTCGATCGAGGATCTGCGCGGGGACGGCGACCATTACGCGGCCCACGTCGTCTCCGGCGCGTTTCGCGGCAAAAGCCGGGTCCAACAACATCAGATGGTGTACCAGGCATTGCGCGGCCGGATGGGCAACGAGCTTCACGCGCTCGCATTGCAAACCGGCGCCCCCGACGATTAGGCGCGACACTCCAACCCAGGCTTTTGCGACATCGAGGAACAGACAATGGACATTACGGTACAAGACCGGATCCAGCACGAGATCGCCGACACCCCGGTGGTGCTCTTTATGAAAGGGTCGCCGGTTTTCCCGCAGTGCGGATTTTCCGCGGCGGTGGTGCAGATCCTCAGCCAGCTTGGCGTCAAGTTCAAAGGCGTCGATGTCCTGTCCGACCCGCAAATTCGCCAGGGCATCAAGGAGTTCTCGAGCTGGCCGACAATTCCGCAGCTCTATGTCAAGGGTGAATTCGTCGGCGGATGCGACATCGTCCGCGAAATGTACGAAACCGGCGAGCTGCGGCAGGTCTTTGAAGAAAAGGGCGTCCCCGTCCGCGCCTGAGCCGAGCCAAGGAGCGGCGAAGCGGTCGCGCATCGCAACCCGCGCTGACGCCGTCGCGGTGCCGTCGCGACGGTTTCCGAAACTGTGTTCCGCCGCGGGCTTCAGTCGGCGCTGGCTTGATAGCCCCAGGCGCGAATTTGCGCGACCCCGGCCTGATAGCCTTTCGGACTCAGACTGAAACTGAACTCCGCGTTTGCCGTATAGACGTCGATCAGGATCAACGATCCGACATCGAGCTGCCGGACGAGGGCGAGCGACTGCCCGGTCGGAAAGACGCAGTAGCGCGGCCCGCGGCAAGCTGCGGCGGGGTTCTTGTCGATCCGCAGCACCGCCCGAGTCGGCGGCGGGGTGCCGACCACGCCGATGTTGCCGGTATCCAGCATGACGACGAGGGCAAACGAACCCTTGCCGTGGTAGCCGTCCTGCCAAAACGGCACGGTGATCGAGCATCCGCGGTTGCCGCCGCCGCATTCGGTGATCCAGTCGTCCGCCTGAAACCGCTGGGCGGCGCAAACGCGGTCAACGGCACCGGCGGTCGCCGTCAGGGCGGCAGCGGCCAGCAGCATCAGCATCAGTGGCGTCCGGGCCCGCCGAACGCGTCGGCGCGGGCGTATCGCGCCGGCGGGCCGCTCGGGCCCATTTTCCACTCTCCCGTCCCCGGATCGCGGCAAGACGTACCTCGCGCTGATTGTCGCACCAATCGTGCCCGGCGCCGCGCTGCCGTCAAGCGCGAGGCCCCGCCGCCGGCGTTGCCGCCGCCGCTTGCCACGGATTTGTCCTGCGACGGGTTTTGCTTGAGCCGCGACCGCTGGTTGTCGCGGCCCTGCTTTCGCCAAATAACTGTATCGACTTTGGACCAACCTCAACTCCGTCGCGGGCGAATTCCAAGCCGCGGCGCGGCTGCGACGGTATTGCAGAAATGTTAACCTTGATTTCGCTTTTCATCGAGCCAGATCGGCGCTAGGTGTACTCGCGCGCCGCAACAAACCGTCCCCACATCAGGATCGAGATTTGTCTACCCGCAGAATTTTGACTGAAAACGGCTTGGATTCGGAACCTTGTTGGCCGCCGGCCGTTTTCGACCGCTTTCGCACCGCTGCTGCCGCTGCGAGGCGTCGGCCCGTGCCGCAACGGCTCTGTAACTGATCCAGGGGTCTCGGATGTCTTGTTATCTGGTGACCGGGGCCGCCGGCTTTATTGGGTCGCACCTCGTCGACTCGCTGATCGATGACGGGCATGCCGTCAGGGTGCTCGACGATCTGTCGAGTGGCCGCCGCGACAACCTCCGCGCGGGGGTCGAGTTCATCAAGGGCGACGTCACCGACGCAGATGTCGTCGGACCCGCATTCGACGGGGTCGAGGGCTGCTTTCACCTGGCGGCGATTGCTTCGATCGAACGGGGCAACCGCGACTGGCTGCGCACGCACCAGGTGAACCTGAGCGGCACGATCAATGTCTTCGACGCGGCGCGGCGGCGGCGCGGGATCGCCGACGCGCCCGTGCCCGTCGTCTACGCGTCGAGCGCCGCCGTGTACGGCAACCAGGGGCCGGCGCCGGCCGCCGAGCAGGGCTGCACTGCGCCGCTCAGCGCGTACGGCGCTGACAAGCGCGCGTGCGAGCTGCATGCCCGCGCTGCCGGGTTAACCCACGGGCTGCGCACGGTGGGCCTGCGCTTTTTCAACATCTACGGGGCGCGGCAAGACCCGCGCTCACCGTATTCGGGTGTGATCGCGATCTTCCTCGACCGTCTACAGCGGGGCGAGCCGATCGAGATCTTTGGCGACGGGCGGCAAGTGCGCGACTTCACCTACATCGCCGACGCGGTCTCGGCTTTGCGGCGGGCGATGCCGGCGGCGAGCGCCTCGGCGCCGCTGTTCAACGTCTGCACCGGCCGGGGCACAACGGTGCGCAGGCTGGCGGAGACCATCGCCGATTTGTGTCAAACCGAGCTCGTCATCCGGTACCGCCCCGCGCGCTGTGCAGAGGTGCCGGTCTCGGTCGGCGACCCGCGCTGGGCGGCCGAGGAGCTCGGCTTTCGGGCCCGGGCCGATCTGCTCGACGGCCTGGCCGCGACGCTCGACGCCCTCGCCGGTCGCCGACGGGCGGCCTCCCCCGCCTTGGCCTGACCGCCACCCAACCCCACCGCCACCCGGGCCCACCATGAAGGGCACGGCGGGTTGTCGCCTCGCCGGCTCCGCCGCCATGTTGACAGCGGCGCAGCGCGGTCCCAGCCTCCACGGTCGTTCGCCGCGGCGAACACGGCTGGAGGCTCGGGTGGAGGTCGCGCGGACCATCGCAAATCTGAGAGAGAGCCTCGGTCTCTGGCGGATGGCCGGCGCGCGCATCGGTGTTGTCCCGACGATGGGCGCGCTGCACGCCGGGCACATGGCGCTGGTCGCGGCGGCGCGAGCGGCTTGCGACCGGGTCGTCGCGACGATCTTTGTCAATCCGAAGCAATTCGCCGCGAACGAGGATCTTGGCGCCTATCCCCGGCGCGAGGACGCCGATCTCGCGATGTTGCGGTCGGCCGGGGTCGACCTCGTCTTTGCCCCGACCGTCGCGGAGATCTACCCGCCGCAATTTTCGACCCTGGTGCGGGTCGGCGGGTTGAGCGAAGGGCTGTGCGGCGCCCACCGCGTCGGCCATTTCGACGGGGTCGCCACAATTGTCGCCAAGCTGTTGATCCAGTCGCTGCCGGATATCGCCTATTTCGGCGAGAAGGACTACCAGCAGCTGCTGGTGATCCGGCGTCTGGCGCGCGACCTCGATCTCCCTGTGACGATCGCGGGGGTTCCCACGGTGCGCGAGCCGGATGGGCTCGCCCTGTCGTCGCGCAACCTTTATCTGTCACCGGCCGAGCGCCGGGTTGCGCCCGAGCTCGCGCGCGTGCTGCGCTCGGTCGCCGCCGCGCTCGAACGCGAGCCTGCCGCCGTTTTCCGCGAAACCGGGCGCGGCCGGGGCGAGCTGACCCGCGCCGGGTTCAGCGTCGAATATCTCGAGGTGCGGGATGCCGAGACCTTAATGCCGACGCCGAGCGTCGTCGCGGCTCTGAGCCGTGTCCTCGCCGCGGTCCATCTCGGCCGCACCCGGCTGATCGACAACGTCGCGGTCGTTCCCGGCCGAGCCTGACACCGCGCCAGCCGATGCCGGTGCCGCGACGAGCGCGTGGCACTTCCGCGTTGTGTTACTGCGCGGTCGATTTCGCGGTGGGCACGATACGCGTCACCACCATGGCGCTGCGGTCGAGGCAATCCGGCACGCGCGGTGCGATCTTGGTCTTCCAGTGGTCGCTGTCGTAGACCGCCTTGTAGAGCGTCTCGCGCTCGCCTTCGCTCTCGAACCGCCGCATCCACACATAACAGGAATCGTCGGTCTCGCCGCGAAAGCTGCCGGTGATGACCATGCCCTTCGAGACCTGGAACGGGATGATCTCCTCCTCCATGATCTTGACCCATTCGGCCATCTTGCCGGGCAGGACCTTGTATTGGCGCAATTCGTAAAAAGCCATGGCGCTGGTTCCCCGTCGGCTGGGTTGAAAAGCCGCCAAGCATAACGGCCGGCCGCCGGTCGTGGAAGCCGTCGCCGTGCTCCCGGCAACTGGCCTTTCTGACAGCCCGCCATAGGCGATACTCTGCCGCTCATCCAGCATGGGCCCGCAAAGAGGAGAACCCGAAATGGCCGACGACATCGCTGCTGTGGCCGCGGAGCCGGGACCGGTTGTCGAGACCGCCTCGGGCAAGCTGCGCGGGGCGCGCATCGCGGGGATCCATGCGTTCAAGGGCGTGCCCTATGGCGCCTCGACCGTCGGCCATAACCGCTTCATGGCGCCGCAGCCGCCGCCATCCTGGGCCGGCGTGCGCGATGCGCTTGCCTATGGCGGGCGGTCCTGGCAGCTGCCCAACCGGCCAAAGCGGCGCGCCGTGCTCGAAACCTTGCTCGGGCCGGCCGACGCGACGCCCGAGACCGAAGACTGCCTAGCCCTCAACCTGTGGACGCCGGGCCTCGCCGACGGCGGCAAGCGGCCGGTCATGGTGTGGCTGCATGGCGGCGCTTTCGCCTATGGCTCGGGAAACCGAGCGGTCACCGACGGCGCCAACTTGGCGCGGCGCGGCGATGTCGTTGTGGTCGGCGTCAACCACCGCCTAAACATTCTCGGCTTTTTGCACCTGGCCGATATCGGCGGCGGACAGTGGGCGCATTCGGGCAATGCCGGCATGCTCGACATCGTCGCCGCGCTGCGCTGGGTGCGCGACAACATCGCCGCGTTTGGCGGCGACCCCGGCAACGTGACGATCTTTGGCGAATCGGGCGGCGGCGGCAAGGTCAGCGTGCTGTTGGCGATGCCCGCGGCGCACGGTCTTTTCCATCGCGCAATCGTCCAGAGCGGGGCGGCAATCCGCGTTTCGACGCGCGAGCGAGCGACGGCATTCGCCGAGGCGGTGCTGAAGAAAATCGGCTTGGGCGTCGGCGACTGCGGGCGGTTGCAGACCCTGCCGCCCGAACGGCTCCTGGCCGCGATCGCGCCGGCCGCGCGGGCCGTTGGGCGTTCGCGCTGGCCGCTGCTCGACCGCTACGATTTCGGCCCGGTGGTCGACGGGGTCGACCTGCCGCAGCACCCGGCCGAGCCCGAAGCCCCGGCGATCGCCGACGACATCCCGCTGCTGGTCGGCGGCACCCGCGAGGAAAGCGCTTTTTTCCTGGCCGACGACGACTCGGTATGGAACGGCACCCTGACCGAGGCGCAGCTGCGCGAGCGTGTGGCGGCAGTGGCCGGCGCCGAGGCCGAGGCGGTGCTCGCCGCCTATCGTGCCGCAATGCCGCGGGCGAGCCCCGCCGACCGGCTGGTCGCGGCGCTGACCGGCTCGAATTTCTGGGTGCGCACGGTCCTTTTGGCCGAGCGCTACGCCGCGCGAGCGCGCCGCGCCCCGGTCTACATGTATTCGCTCGACTGGCGCAGCCCGGCGCATGCGGGCCGGATGAAGGCGCATCACGCGATGGACCTGCCCTTCGTGTTCGACACCGTCAACGTGCCCGACACGACCGCCGGCGCCCCCGGCGCGCGCGAGCTGGCGGCGCGGATCTCCGCCACCTGGGCCGCCTTTGCCCGCTACGGCAGCCCGGCAAATCCGGCGATCCCGCCCTGGCCGGCCTACACGAGCCTTGAGCGCGCGACGATGGTCCTCGACAACGAGTGCCGTGTGGCTCGCGACCCCGACCGCGAGCAGCGCCTCGCCTTGGCCCGCGTCGCCCAGGGTTGACGCGTTTAAAAGCTGGCCTGGGGCCGCAAGCTCGATACCTTTCGTGGGACGGCCGCCGCCGTCCTATTCGATGACGATGCGCGGCGGGGCGCGCAGCGCGCTCTCGCCCGAGACTTTTTCCCAGACGCGCGCGGCGATGTCGCGGAACAGCCGGGCGTTCGGGCTCGCCGGATCGGAGACGACGATCGGATGCCCGGCATCCGAGGTCTCGCGGATGGCGAGGTCGAGCGGCACCTCGCCGAGAAACTCGGTGTCGAGCCGTTCGGCCTCGCGGCGGGCGCCGCCATGCGAAAAGATCTCGCTGCGGCCACCGCAGTGCGGGCACAGGAAATAGCTCATGTTTTCGATGATGCCGAGCACCGGCACATCGACTTTCTTGAACATGTTGAGGCCCTTTCGGGCATCGAGGAGCGCTATGTCCTGCGGCGTCGAGACGATGACGGCACCCGCGAGCGGCACCTGCTGCGCCATCGTCAGCTGCGCGTCGCCGGTGCCGGGCGGGAGGTCGGCGACCATGATGTCGAGCTTGCCCCATTCGACCTCGCGCAGCATCTGCTGCAAGGCGCTCATGACCATCGGGCCGCGCCAGATCATCGGTGTGTCCTCGGGGACCAAAAACCCCATCGACATCACCTTGAGCCCGTAATTCTCCATCGCCTGCAAGGTCTTGCCATCGCGCGAGCGGGGCCGACCCGAAATCCCGAGCATGCGCGGCATCGACGGCCCGTAAATGTCGGCGTCAAGCACCCCGACCGCGAGCCCGTTGGCCTTCAGGCCGAGCGCCAGGTTGGCGGCGACCGTCGACTTGCCGACTCCGCCCTTGCCCGAGGCGACAGCGACGATCGCGCCGACGCCGGGCAGCGCGCCGCGCTGCGGCCGGCTCGCCGCGTGCGGCGCCGGGCGGCCCGCCCCCGATGCTGCCGGCGACGGCCCCGCCCGGCCGCGCGGCGCGGCTTGTGCGGTCAGCACCGCGGTCACCGATAGCACGCCCGGGAGGCCGTCGACCGCCTGCTCCGCCGCCTTGCGCAGCGGCTCCAGCCGGGCGCCGCGCTCGGGCTCGACCTCGATCGAGAACGCGACGTTGCCGTCGCGGATCGCCACCCCCGAAACCATGCCGAGCGCCACGATGTCGGCGCCGCGGTCGGGGTCGGCGACCTTCGAGAGCGCGTCGAGAACCTGTTTTTCGCTGACTGTCATGTCATTCCCCGATCCGCCGGGCGCAATCGCCGCGGCGCTGGCTGCCCACCGGGTTTGCCGTTATCGTGTTATCGCTCCGGCGGGAGGCCCGGCACCCTCCCGGCGCGCGGCGCGGATCCGCTTGTCGCCCCGAGAACGGACGGCTGACCGTGATCTGGGTCCGCCGGCTCCGCTTGACAACAGCGGCTCGCGCCCTCTATCGGGTCGTCAATCCTGCGCGTCGCGCATTTGCCGACCGCAACCCGAGGGCGCCGCGACCCCGACCCAGCGCCGCGGAAAGGTTCAGTTCGATGATCTGGCAGAGTCAAGGGGGCGGTCCGTGGGGCGGCGGCCCTCGCGGCGGGGGGCCATGGGGCGGCGGCCCTCGCAACAATGGCGGCGGCCCGGGTCCCCGCCCCCGCGGCCCCTATCCTCCCGATTTCGAGGAGTGGCTGCGGCGCGGCCAGGATCGGGTGCGGCGCGTCCTGCCGGGTGGGTTCGGCACCGGCACCGGTATCGCCGTCGTGCTGATCGCGATCGTGCTTATCTGGCTGGCAAGCGGGTTTTACCGCGTGCTGCCTGACGAGGTCGGCATCGTGCTGCGCTTTGGCGCCTACAACCGCACGACGCAGCCTGGCCTCAATTACCACCTGCCGAGCCCGATCGAGTCGGTCCTGACGCCGAGCGTGACCCGCGTTAACCGCACCGAGATCGGCTACCGATCCGGCGAGACACAGACTCTGCGCGAGTCGGTGTCCGAGCAGGTGCCGGAAGAAGCGCTGATGCTGACCGGCGACGAGAACATCGTCGATGTCAATTTCACGGTCTTTTGGGTGATAAAGGACGCGAAGGCCTATCTATTCAACATTCGCGACCCCGAGCTGACGGTCAAGTCGGCGTCCGAGAGTGCGATGCGCGAGGTGATCGGCGAGACCCCCATCGCCCAGGCATTGGCCGAGGGGCGGGCCAAAATCGAGGCGCAGACCCAACAGCTGCTGCAGACGATCCTTGACAGCTACGGCGCCGGGATCGAGATCACCCAGCTGCAGCTGCAGCGCGTCGACCCGCCGGCCGAGGTCATTGACGCCTTCCGCGACGTGCAGGCGGCGCTCGCCGACCGTGCGCGCCTGCGCAACGAAGCCGAATCCTACCGCAACAGCATCATCCCGCGCGCCCGCGGCGACGCGGTGCGGATCGAGCAGGAGGCCGAGGCCTATCGCCTGGCGACGATCGCCCGCTCGACAGGCGATGCCGCGCGCTTCCTGTCGGTCTACCATGCCTTCAAGGCGGCGCAGGACGTGACCCTCCAGCGGCTCTACCTCGAGACCATGGAAGAGGTGTTGAAAAACAGCAACAAGGTGATCATCGACAAGTCGGCGCAAAGCGCGACCGGCGTGCTTCCTTATCTGCCGCTGCCCGCCCTCGGCACCGGGGGCACGAAGCCTGCGGCGCCGCCGGCGGAGGGCAGCCCGGCTCCGGGCGCCGGGGCCCAGCCCGCGCCGCAAACCTCGGACACCGCGGTGTCGGCCCCGCCGCCGGGCAACGGGCAGGATTAGGACATGCCCGCGAAGAGGATCACAGGATGAGCCGGCGCGCCCTCTTTGTCGTCGCCACGGTGCTTGTGGTCGCCGGCATCCTCGCGATGAGCTCGTTGTTTACCGTCGACCAGACCGAGCAGGCGCTGGTCTTGCAGTTTGGCCAGCCGCGCCGGGTTGTCGTGATCCCGGGGCTGCAGGTCAAGGAGCCGTTCATCCAGAACGTGATCCTGTACGACAAGCGGCTGCTCGATTTCGAGCCGCCGCCCGAGGAGGTCATCGCGTCCGACCAGAAGCGGCTCGTCGTCGACACCTATGCGCGCTATCGCATCACCGACCCGCTGTTGTTCTACCAGACCGTCGCTTCCGAGGCCGGGGTGCGCGCCCGGCTCGGCGCGCTGGTCAGCGGCAGCCTGCGGCAGGTCATCGGCAACGTCACCCTGTCGGCGCTCTTGTCGCCGGACCGGGCAAAGATCATGCGGCAGATCCGGGACGAGGTCGCGGGCCAGGCCAAGCCGTTCGGCATCGACGTCGTCGATGTCCGCATCCGCCGCGCCGACCTGCCGACGCAGAACAGCGAGGCGATCTATGCCCGCATGCGCTCCGAACGTCAGCAGCAGGCGGCGCAGTACCGCGGCGAAGGTGCCGAGGCGGCGCAGACCGTGCGCGCCAACGCCGACCGCGAGCGAACGGTGATACTCGCCGACGCGCAGCGCACCGCGCAGACGGTCCGCGGCGAAGGCGACGCCCAGGCGATCCAGATCTATGCCAAGGCCTATGACCAGGATAAGGATTTCTTCGCCTTCTACCGCTCATTGCAGGCCTATCGCGACGCCTTTGGCGGCAGCAACACCTCGTTCGTGCTCAACCCGAACAGCAGCTTTTTCCGCTTTTTCGAAAATCCGGGCGACACCGGGTCCCCGGCGGCGGCGCCCGCGGCCAAGCCCGCCCCCCGGTGATACCCCGCTACGCGGTGACGGGCCGCCCGCCGAAGATCGAAAGAAGCGCCGCGATTGGGCGCTGACCGGCACCCTGGCGGCAAATGCGCGATCTGTGGACGGCATTCGCCCTCGTCCTGGTTATCGAGGGCTGCCTCTACGCGCTGTTTCCCGAGGGAATGAAGCGGGCGGCGGTGCGCGCGGTCGCGCTGCCGCCGCACGTGCTGCGGATCGCCGGTCTCGCCGCCGCATGCGCCGGGGTCGCCCTCGTCTGGCTGGTCCGGCGCTGAGGCGGCGCGGTTGCGCGCCGGCACCGCTCGCCCCCCCCGCACCGCGAAAGCGGCTGGCTTGGCGCCGCCTTCTCCCGTAATCTCGCGCCGAGCCTTGAGCCGGAAAGCCGCCCCGTATGGTCGTCTAGTGAACTCCGGGGCCACCATGAGGAGTCGACCCAGGTGCCGTTCCGCTCCACGATCCTGATGCGTCGCGCCGCCGTCGCGGCGTTTGCCGCGTGCGTCGCCGCGGCTCCGGCGGCGATTGCCGTTGCGCCGGCCGCGGCGCTGGCGCGCCCGGCGCCCGACAGCTTTGCCGATCTCGCGGCAAGGTTGCTGCCGTCGGTCGTCAACATCTCGACAAGCCAGACGCTCAAAACCGCTGGTGGCGACCAGGGCACGCCGGACATGCCGCAGTTTCCGCCAGGCTCGCCGTTCGAGGAGTTCTTTCACGATTTCCTCGAACGCAACCTGCCCAAAGGCGACCACCAGGATGTGACGCCGCGCAAGGCGACCTCGCTCGGCTCGGGCTTTATCATCGACCCGTCGGGCTACATCGTCACCAACAACCATGTGATCGCCGACGCCGACGAGATCACCGTGATCCTGCACGACAACACCAATCTCAAGGCCAAGGTGATCGGCCGCGACACCAAGACCGACATAGCACTGCTCAAGGTCAAGGCCGACAAGCCGC
This sequence comes from Allostellaceae bacterium, assembly GCA_035570595.1. Classification (GTDB taxonomy): domain Bacteria; phylum Pseudomonadota; class Alphaproteobacteria; order ATCC43930; family CGMCC-115725; genus AP-15. The sequence continues at coordinate 1,040 of DATMLF010000193.1, read as the reverse complement.
TCGTCGCGGTGAGCTGGGGCGACAGCGACGTGGCGCGCGTCGGCGACTGGGTGCTGGCGATCGGCAACCCGTTCGGGCTCGGCGGGAGCGTCACCGCGGGGATCCTCTCGGCGCGCCAGCGCGACATCAACTCGGGCCCCTATGACGACTTTCTGCAGACCGACGCGCCGATAAACCGCGGCAACTCCGGCGGGCCGATGTTCAACATGGACGGCCAGGTGATCGGCATCAACACCGCGATCTATTCGCCCTCGGGCGGCTCGATCGGGATCGGCTTTGCGATCCCCTCGGCGCTCGCCAAGGAGGTCGTCAGCGAGCTGCAGGACGAAGCCGACCACACCGTGCACCGCGGCTGGCTCGGGGTGCGGATTCAGGCGGTGACCGACGAGATCGCCGAGAGCCTCGGGCTTAATAAGACGCAGGGCGCGCTCGTCGCGAGCGTCAACGACAAGGGGCCGGCGCAGGTCGCCGGCATCCAGCCGGGCGACGTCATTCTCGATTTCGACGGCAAGGATGTCAGCGACATGCGCCGTCTGCCGCGGCTCGTTGCCGAGACGCCGGTCAACAAGACGGTGCCGGTGACGTTGTGGCGCAAGCGCGCCGAGACCACGGTGAAAGTCAAGGTCGGCCGGCTCGAAGAGAGCGACCAGCAGCTGGCGAGCGCCAAGGAGGCCCCGAAAAAAACTCTCAACCCCGAGAACAGCCTGGTTAAGACGCTCGGGTTGACCTTGTCCGGCATCACGCCGGAGCTGAAGGACAAATATTCGCTCGGCGACGACGCCAAGGGCGTGGTGGTCGTCGACGTGGCGAAAGACAGCTCCGCCGCCGACAAAGGCTTCCACGCCGGCGACGTGATCATGGAAGCGGCGCAGGAAGAGGTAAAAACACCCGCGGATCTCGCCACCAGGATCGACGAGGCAAAGAAGTCGGGGCGCAAGTCAATCCTGCTGTTGGTGCAGCGGCAAGGCGACCTGCGGTTTGTCGCATTGCGCGTCGATCGGGGTTGAGAGTCGGCTCAGGCGGCGAACTCGGCCTTACCG
>DATMLF010000192.1:0-32045 GCA_035570595.1 Allostellaceae bacterium | reverse complement strand
GAGCCAGCTTTACGAAGCCTTCTGTGAGGGCATCCTGTTGTTCCTGCTGCTGTTTGTCGCCGAACGGCGCGGCGCACGGCGATCACCCGGGCTGGAGACCGGATTGTTTCTCGTTGGCTACGCCGTGGCCCGCATGTCCGGGGAGCTGTTCCGGCAGCCCGACCCCCAGCTTGGCTATCTGATCTTTGGGACGACGATGGGCCAGCTGCTCTCGATCCCGGTGTTGATCGCCGGCCTGGTGATCATCCTCTGGGCCCGGCGACCGCCTCGTCCGTCGTCGCCATGATCGGCTGCGCGCTTACAGCCAAGATCGGCCACCGGATTCGCGCCGAAGGGCCACTGACGGTCGGGGCCTTTATGGCGTTGGCGCTGCACGACCCCGACCTCGGTTATTACGCGACCCGGCGGCCGATCGGCGCCGGCGGCGACTTTGTGACCGCACCCGAAGTCAGCCAAATCTTTGGCGAGCTGATCGGCTTGTGGTGCGCGCTGATGTGGGAGCGGATCGGGCGGCCCGATCCCGTGATCCTCGCCGAGCTCGGGCCGGGGAGCGGTGTGCTCGCCGTCGACCTGCTCCGCGCCGCCGGCGCGTTGCCCGAGTTCCGCCGCGCGATTCGCCCTTATCTGGTCGAGATGAGCCCGATGCTGCGCGCCGAGCAGCAGCGCCGCCTCGGCGCGGCCGACCCGGTCTGGCTCGCGCGGGTCGAGGACCTGCCCGACGGCCCACTGCTGGTCGTCGCCAACGAGTTCCTCGACGCATTGCCGATCCGGCAACTCGTGCGCGGCCAGCAGCACTGGGCCGAGCGCATGATCGCGCTCGATACCGACGGGCGCTTCGCGTTCGTTGACGGCTCGGACAACCCGGCGCTTTCGCTGCTGGTCCCCGAAGCGCTGCGGCAAACCGCCCCGTTCGGAGCGGTATTCGAGGTTTGTCCGCAAGCCTTGGCGCTGGCGGCGGCATTTGGCGCGCGGCTGAGCCGAGCGCCGGGTGCCGCGCTGTTCATCGACTACGGCCATTTCCCGAGCGCCACCGGGTCGAGCCTGCGCGGGGTGCGGCGTCACCGGCCGGTCGGTGCGCTCGAGGCGCCGGGCGACGTCGATCTCAGCGCCGATGTCGATTTCTGCGCGGTGGCGGTGGCGGCGCGCGCCGCCGGCGCCGCGGCGCATGGGCCGGTGCCGCAAGGCCAGTTCCTGAAAAATCTCGGCGCCTTGCAGCGCCTCGCCATTCTGTCGGCGCGCGCCTCGCCCGAGCAGCAGGCGCGGCTGGCGAGCGGTCTCGAGCGCCTGCTCGACCTGCGGCAGATGGGCAGCATGTTCAAGGCCTTGGCGCTCGTTGCTGCCAGCCTGCCGAGCCCGCCGGGGTTTGACCAGCCGGGCGAGATCGTATGATCCGTCTGCCGGGCCTGGCATCCGACGCAGCAATCCGCCACGGCTTTTTCACCCGGCGTGGCGGGGTCAGCGAAGGCCTCTATGCGTCCTTGAATTGCGGCTACGGCTCCGGTGACGAGCCGGCCAAGGTCGAAGCCAACCGTGCGCTCGCGATGCGCAGACTGGGGCTGGCCGCCGATCGCCTGGCCACTTGCCGGCAGGTCCATGGCGTCGTCGCCGTCGTCGTTGAAGACCCTTGGCCGCGCGAGGGCGCCCCCAAAGCCGACGCGATGGCGACGAATGTGCCGGGTGTGGCGCTGGGCATTCTGACTGCCGATTGCGCGCCGGTCCTGCTGTGCGACCCGGCGGCCGGCGTTGTCGGCGCCGCCCATGCCGGCTGGCGCGGTGCTGTCGGCGGCGTTGTCGAAGCGGCGATCGACGCGATGGAAAAGCTGGGGGCCCGGCGGTGTCACATCCGCGCCGGAATCGGACCGTGCATCGGCAAACCTTCGTACGAAGTCGGCCCGGAGTTTCCGCACCAGATCGTCGCGAACGACCCGGTGGCCGACAAATATTTTACCGTCGCACCGCGCCCCGGCCACTTCATGTTCGACCTTGCGGACTATGTCGGGTATCGCCTCGCCCGCCTCGGCGTCGCGGCGGTCGAATGCGCCGGACGCGACACCGCCGCGGAGGAGGAAGCCTTTTTCAGCTATCGCCGCGCTTGTCTGCGGGGCGAAGCGGCGTTCGGCCTCGGCCTTTCGGCGATTGTGGTCGTCGACGACTGAGGCGGGCCGGCGCGAACCCGCGATGACGCCTGACCTGAGATGCCCTATCTGATTATGTTTTTGGCGTTCTGCCTCCTCGGAGCGCTCGCCGCCTGCGTTCTTTTGGCGCAATGACCAGCGGCTCGGCCAGTCGCCAAGCGGCGGCGGTAATTGTGCTTTCGCTTGCCGCATGCCAGCCGTTGCCGCACCCATTCGCCAACGACGTGCCAAAGCCGGGCTCGCCAATGCTTGCCCTGCGCGACACCGCGACGGTCGCGATCGACCCGCTCGCGGGCGGGCCGCGCGCCACCGCCGAAAAGCTGGCGCCGGCGATGGCCGAAGCGCTGCAAAAGCGCGACATCGCCGCGAGCGACCGCATCATGGGCATCGCCAGCTATCGGCTCGACGGCAGGATCCAGGCGATGCCTCCCTCCGGCGAGAAGGCAGCCATCGTGGTTTCGTGGGAGCTGCGCGATCCCGCGGGCCGGTCGCTCGGCGAGCGGGCCGAACGAATCGAAGCCGCGGCCGACGACTGGCAGCGCGGCAAGGATGACGCGGTCGCCCGTCTCGCCGACGCGAGCGCCGACCAGGTCGCGGCGATGCTGCAGGACAAAGCTCCGGTCGAGGCCAAGAATCAAGGCGAGCTCCACCTCTCGATCCGCGGCGTCGAAGGTGCCACCGGCGACGGCGGGACGGCGCTGGCGAGCGCCATTACAACGCTGTTGAAAAAGCAGGATCTGGCGATCGTGTCCGATCCGGCGGGGAAAGCCGACCTCGTGCTTGACGCCAAGGTCAGCGTCGGCAAGCCGGAGGCCGGCAAGCAGCACGTCAAAATCGTCTGGCGGGTGCGTCGCCAGAACGGCGCCGAGATCGGCACCGTGGCGCAGGAAAATGACGTCCCGGCCGGGCTGCTCAACGGTTCCTGGGGCGATGTCGCCTACACGATCGCCGTGGCGGCGCAGGACGGCATCATGCAGCTGATCGCGCGCGGTGCGCCGCAATCGACTGGAAATTCCTGAGCGGGCGACCGGAATTCCTGAGCCGCGCGGTGGCTGGTCTCGGGAACGCAGCGCGAGGTTGTCAGGCCGCTCGGGGATTGTTACATTATCGCGGCACGAAGCCGCGGGGCCCGGCCCGCCGGCGCCGGTAGTGGCGCGCCATGAAAATTCTCGCCTGCAACAGCAATCGCCCGCTCGCCGAGGCCATCGCGACCTACCTCGATTTGCCGCTGACCAAGGCGAGCGTGCGCCGCTTTGCGGACATGGAGGTGTTTGTCGAGATTCTCGAAAACGTCCGCGGCGAGGACGTTTTCGTGATCCAATCGACGTCGTTTCCGGCGAACGACCACCTGATGGAGCTGCTCGTCTGCCTCGACGCGCTGAAGCGTGCCTCGGCACGGCGGGTGACCGCGGTCATCCCGTATTACGGCTACGCCCGGCAAGACCGCAAATCGGGCTCGCGCACACCGATCTCGGCCAAGCTCGTTGCTAACATGATCACCACAGCCGGCGCCAACCGGGTGTTGACGCTCGACCTCCACGCCGGACAGATCCAGGGCTTTTTCGACATCCCGACCGATAATCTGTATGCGGCACCGGTGCTGGTGAAGGAAATCGTCGACCATCACGCCCGCCGCGATCTAGTCATCGTCTCGCCCGATGTCAGTGGCGTTTATCGTGCCCGGCACATCGCACGGCGGCTTGATGCCGATCTAGCGATCATCGACAAACGGCGCGAGCGGGCCGGCGTCTCCGAGGTCATGAACATCATCGGCGACGTCTCGGGACGGCGCTGCATCCTGGTCGACGACATGGTCGACAGCGCCGGAACCCTGTGCAATGCGGCGGTCGCCTTAACCGAATCCGGCGCATCGGCAGTCGATGCTTACGTCACCCATGGCGTGTTGTCGGGCGGTGCGGTAGCGCGGGTGGCGGCGTCGCCGATCGGGTCGCTGGTGATGACCGACAGCATCATGGCAACGGAGGCGGTGCGGGAAGCGAACAACATCCGCCAGGTGTCGATCGCACCACTGATCGCCGAGGCGATCCGCCGCATCAGCGAGGAGCGTTCGGTTTCGAGCCTGTTCGACTAAGCTGCGCCCGACCGGCCGCGCGCCACCGCAACGCGGCGGCACGCTTGTGCGCGCCCAAGCCATCGCAAATATACCCGCAAACAGCTTGATTCTGGGAAACAGGAGCACTGGACGATGCCCGAGATCATACCGCTCAGCGCCGAGTTGCGCGTTGCCGCCGGCAAAGGTGCCGCGCGCGCCGCGCGCCGCGCGGGGCGCGTCCCCGGCATCGTCTATGGCGGCGGCCAGGAGCCGACGCCCATCAGCCTCGACCCGCGTGAGCTGTCGCGCGCGCTCGCCAAACGGGGTTTTCTCGCGACCCTCGTCGATCTCACGGTGGACGGCGCGGTGCACCGCACCCTGCCGCGCGAGGTCCAGTACCACCCGGCGACCGACAAGCCGCTGCACGTCGATTTCATGCGCGTCGCGCCGACGAGCCGGGTCACGGTCACGGTGCCGGTCGTCTTTGTCAACCAGGAGCAGTCGATCGGCCTGCGCCGCGGCGGCATCCTCAACATCGTCCGCCACGGGATCGAGCTGAATTGCCCGGTCAACGGCATCCCGAACCATCTGACCGTCAGCCTCGGCGGGCTCGACATCGGCGACAGCGTCCACATCAGCGCCGTGACGTTGCCGGAGGGCTGCAATCCGACGATCACGGGGCGCGATTTCACGATCGCCAGCATCGCGCCCTCCTCGGCGGTGCGCGAGGAGGCGGCGACCGCAGCCTCGGCGCCGCCCTCCGCCGAGCCGACGCCGGTGGCTTGAGCCCCCTGCGTCCCGGTCCTGCATCATCCACTTCGGTGCTCATGCGCCTCATTGTCGGGCTCGGCAACCCCGGCTCGCGCTATGCCCGAAACCGGCACAATGTCGGCTTTATGGCGGTCGATGCGATCGCCCGCCGGCACGGGTTTCCAGGGTTCCGCAACCGCTTCAAGGGCGTTGTCGCGGAAGCGCCGATTGCCGGCGAGCGCCGTTTGCTGTTGAAGCCGCAGACCTTTATGAACGCATCCGGCGAGTCGGTTGCCGAGGCGGCGCGGTTCTTCAAGATCGCACCCGAGGACGTCGTCGTGATCCATGACGAGATCGACCTGCGCCCCGGCAAATTGCGCGTCAAGCGAGGCGGCGGCAATGCCGGGCACAACGGCCTGCGCTCGATCGACCCGCTGATCGGGCCCGATTACTGGCGGGTGCGGATCGGGGTCGGCCATCCCGGCGTCAAGGAGCTGGTTCAGCCTTACGTCTTACAGAACTTCCCCACCGACGAGCTGACCGATTGGGTCGAGCCGCTGACCGAAGCCGTGGCCGAGACAATCGGGCTGTTGCTGTCCGGCGCCCCCGACGGGTTTATGAGCGAGGTCGCGCGGCGCCTCGCTCCACCTGCCGAGGCGACCCCGGCCGCAACGCTGCTGCGCCCGTAGCCAGATGGGTTTCAGCTGCGGCATCGTCGGGCTGCCCAATGTCGGCAAGTCGACCCTCTTCAACGCGCTGACCGCGACCGCCGCGGCCGAGGCGGCGAACTATCCATTCTGCACGATCGAGCCCAATGTCGGCCGTGTCGCGGTGCCCGACGAGCGGCTCGCGGTCTGCGCGCGGCTCGCGAAATCGGCCAAGATCATCCCGACCCAGCTCGAATTCGTCGACATTGCCGGGCTCGTACGCGGGGCCGCTCGCGGCGAAGGGCTCGGGAACCAATTTCTCGGCCACATCCGCGAGGTCGATGCGATCGCCCATGTCGTGCGCTGTTTTGACGACGGCAACGTCGTTCATGTCGAAGGCTCGGTCGACCCGATCCGCGATGTCGAGACGGTCGAAACCGAGCTGATGCTCGCCGATCTCGAAAGCCTCGAGCGGCGCGCGATCGCGTTGCAAAAGCGGGCCCGCGGCGGCGACAAGGAAGCCCGGGCGCTCGCCGAGATCATTGACCCGGTGTTGGCGGCGCTGCGTGCGGGCGAGCCGGCGCGCAACGCCGTTGCCGGCCGCGACCAGACCGCGCGGCTTGCCGCCTTGCAGCTCCTAAGCGCGAAGCCGGTCCTCTACGTCGCCAATATCGAGGAGGCCAACGCCGCCGCCGGCAACGAGCAGAGCCGCCGCCTTGCTGATTTCGCCGAACGGCGCGGCGCGCGGGTCGTGGTGATCTCGGCGGCGATCGAAGCCGAGCTGGCGCAGCTTGCCGACGCCGCCGACCGGACCGAATTTCTCGCCACCCTCGGGCTCGACGAGGCCGGGCTCGACCGCGTCATTCGCGCCGGCTATTCGCTCCTCGACCTGATCACCTTTCTGACCGTCGGCCCGAAGGAGGCGCATGCCTGGACGGTCGAGCGCGGCACCAGGGCGCCACAGGCGGCGGGGCGCATCCACAGCGATTTCGAAAAGGGCTTTATCCGCGCCGAAACCATCTCCTACGACGATTTTTTTGCCCATGGCGGCGAGCAGGGCGCCAAGGACGCCGGCCGCATGCGCCTCGAAGGTACGGACTACGTGGTCCGCGACGGCGACATCATGCATTTCCGTTTCAACGTCTAATATTCGCGATCGCGGTCGCCTCGTCTGGCCGGCGCGGCCGCCGCTAGTGTCCTGAACCAGAAATTCGTCGTTTAAATCGACCAACCGTCATTGCGAGCACAGCGAAGCAATCCGGTGCCCTATGCCACTGATGCCTTACGAGATTGCCGCGTCGCCGTGCAGGCTCCTCGCAATGACAAACCATTTTTTCTGAAGCGAACTTACGGTTCACGACACTAGAACATGGTCCAGACGTAGGCAAAGAACGTATTGTTGTCGCTCGCGTTTCTTCCCATCCCGTCGAAGTTCGTCGTGGCTCCGTCGAACTTGGTCCAGCGCGTATATTGCAGGCCGATGCGGAAATTGAGCCATGGCCAAAACGACGGGCCGCCGTGGCTGAACGGCAGATAGGCGAGCTCGAAGATCCACCCGGCGCTGTTCGGGCTTCCAGTCGCGGTGCCGTAGAGCGTCGCGTCCGTGGTGCCGCCGACCGAGACCCGCCCGGTGGTCAGGCTCCAGGTGTGGTCGTAGATGTATGAGACCGAAGCGTTCAGGGAGCGCAGCTGGTCGTTGGAGTTGTCGGCAAGCCCGAGCAGCTGGCTTGCGCTGGTATTGTGGTTTTCGTGAATCCAGGCTCCGCGAAACGTCACGGCGTGGGGATCGCCGAGATATTGGTATTGCGTGTCGACGCCGATGTCGGCAAACGAATCGGTGCCGGCCTGGGTGAGCCCCAGTGGCGAGACGCGCGAGGCGAGGCCGAAGGTCCCGACTTCCCACGAATGGTCGCCGATGTTTTTTTCGGCGGCAACGCGCCAATAAGGGGCGGTGCCGCTGATCGGGTTCTGGCCCGACGTGCCGATGCCGAGGGCGAGCTCGGTGTTGGTCGACAACGGCCGGTAGCCGCCGGCCTCGAAATAGAAGATGTCGTCGATAAATAAATAGGCGCTGAGACCGGCGACCTGTTGCGCGTACACCTGGTTGATGAACGGGGTGGCGGTCGGCAGCGGCGCCAGCTGCGAGCTGATAAACGGAAAGCTCCAGGCGGGGATCGTGTTCCAGACATCCTGGACGGTCGGGTTGTTGTTTGCGGTGATGCCCCAAAGCAGCGTATGGCCGCCGACAGTGACCGACCGGGCATAGCGCACATCGGTGTTGTCCCAGCCAAAGCGGTGGCTGACGCCGTCATAAGTACCCTGAACGAACGCCCCGAGATTGTCGCTGATCCGGCCCCCGGTAAAAAGGCTGATCTGCTGCATGACGAGGTTGTTGTTCACGCCAAATCCGGGTGCCGCTCCGCCGGGCTGGGCGCCCTGGGTATTCGTGAAGGTCGGCTGCAGCATGACGGCGAATGGCGGGCCCTTCCAATCGCCGCCGTCGAGGGTATAGCCGCCGAGCTTGAAGCGCCGGCCAAACGGGGTCAGCTCGAGAAATGCCGTGTGGCAGGTGGCGCAGGGTTGCCCGGTTTGGCGGGCGTAGAGCGGCAGCGCCGCCGCCGGCCGCGGCGTCAAGGCTGCGCCAATAAGCGCCGCCAGTACGAGAACGCCGGCCCGCAGCGTCACGGCGCGGCGCGGCATTGCGAGCCGGTCCAGCCGGCGCCGCCTTACAATCACTGCACCTCTCCCGTTTGAGCTGGCGATGGCTGCCGCCCGGCAATTCGACATTGATGTGTTGACGGCCGGGCCAGCCGGGGCTCACCGGGTAATCGCCCCGGGGACGCCCCGCGTTGCGCGGTCACATCCGCGGGTCCGCAGAACGACCGCGGACGCCGGTCATCCGATTATTGCGGGCGCTCTATTCGGTCACGCCGCTTGCCGCAGCATGAAAATGCGGCAAAAGCCATGGGGGCTGACCGGCCCGTCGACCATCTTGCAGCTCTCGGGCGGGAGGAACTGCAGACATCTGCCGCAGCTTTTGTCGTCTTGCGGATGATCCTGATAGGCAACTGCCGCCTTTGAAATCTTGGGGGCCGCCGCAACCTGTTCGGCCCTCATCGCCACGATGGCCGCGGCGCCCAGCGCGCCCGCCGCGCCGCGCATGACCAGGCGCCGGGACACGGCCGCGCCGGAGCCCTCCGTCTCGTTGGACATGACTCTCCTCTCCGTTCGGACATTGCTCAGTCATCGGATGGGACGCCTTGGCCGGCTCAAACCCGGCGTTTTGCGCAATAAGACTCGTTGCCCCACAGTTTATTCCACACTGTCTGGACTGCCAGGCAGCTGCGCCACAAAGCAAAAAAAAACGCACTCGAACGGGTTATTGCGGCAACATGTTGCGAGGCGAGGCCGCGCTGGCGATCGCCAGCTCACGGCAATGTGATCGGATGGCAATGGCGGGCACCCTACCGCGCCGACAGCGCCGTTCACGACAATGTGATTCGGCGCGGCAGGCCATTGTCCCCGCGGCTTCGCGGTTCGCGACATTCACTGCGGAATAAAGCCCGTTCAGGCGAGTCGGAGGGAGCGTTGGCAATGGTCGTTGCCGGCGGTGGCCGGCCGCGCGCAGTGGCATCCCGCCGCTGCGAGGGATTGCTGTTGCCGACGCCCATTGCAGGGAGGGCGATATGCGTTCCATCGGTCGTCATTTGTTTGCAGCGTCGGCGGTGGCTACCGCAGTCATTGCCGCGCCGCCGGCTCGCGCCGACGACGGTCAGGCAGCCGGCTCTAACCGTTATGTGCAGACCAACCTCACCTCGGATTTGGCGAAGGTCGCGCCCAACACCGATCCGGTGCTGCAGAATTCGTGGGGCGTCGCCTTTACGCCGGCGGCGAGCCCGTTCTGGATCTCCGACAATGCGACCGGCTGCTCGACGCTCTACGACGGCGAGGGCGCAATCGTGCCGCTGCAGGTCAAGATACCATTGCCTGGCGGGGTGATTCCGGCCAGCGACTGCGTCCATTTCGACCCGAACCATCCGCCGGCCGTGACGCCCGCGGCGCCGACCGGGCTCGTGTGGAACCCGACGACAAGCCCGACGACGGGCTTTCTCGTCCCGGGAACAAGCCTGCCGGCGAGTTTCATCTGGGACACCGAGGACGGCACCATTTCGGCATGGACCGGCGGCCTGACCCCGGCCAACCAGGCAGTCCTCGCGGTCGACAATTCCGCCGTTCCGACAGCGGCGAACGGCGCCGTCTACAAAGGTCTGGTTTTTGGCGTCAACTCCGGCGGAGTCTTTTTGTTCGCGACCAACTTCCGCGCCGGGACGGTGGACGTGTTCGACCACACCTACGCGAAGGTCACGACCCACGGCGGGTTTGCCGACCCGAAGATCCCGGCCGGCTTTGCGCCCTTCAACATCCAGAACGTCAACGGCAATCTGTTCGTGACCTACGCAAAGCAGAACGCGGCAAAGCATGACGACGTCGCGGGGCCGGGCAACGGCTTTGTCGACGTGTTCGACACCGACGGCAATCTGTTGAAGCGTTTTGCGTCCCGCGGGCCGTTGAACTCGCCGTGGGGCGTCGCGCGGGCGTCCTTCGCCTTTGGGAGGTTCAGCGGCGACATCCTCGTCGGGAATTTTGGAGACGGGCGGATCAACGCCTTCGACTCGCACGGCGACTTTCTCGATACGCTGCGCGACGCCAAGGGCAAGCCGATCTCGATCAACGGGCTGTGGACCCTGACCTTGGGCGGCGGCCGGAACTCGAATTCCGACACGCTCTACTTCACGGCCGGCCCCAATGGCGAGATCGACGGGTTGTTCGGCATGATCACCCCGGCCTCGACGCCAAATTGACCCGCTAAAGGCGCCCGGCCGCCGCGGCGGAGAGCGATCGCCGGTCCTCTCCGCCGCGAACTGCTTTTCGCGAAGCCGCCCGGCGCCCGCTCAGCGCACTCCGAGATCGGCGAGGGTCGGCAGGTATTGCTTGGCGACTTCGGGCGACATCGGCAGCACCGCAAAGCTCCAGCCGCCCACCGTCGAGCCGAGCTCCCAGTTGGCGACCCCCAGAACCTGCACGTAGGTTTCCTCGCCGGGGTCGAGGTGCAGGATGTCGTGCTGCCCCGAATAGGTCCCGAAAGCCTGTGCGGAGAGCCGGTACCGGCCCGGCGCGAAATCGTGGTAGAAGACAGTGCCCTGCGCGATCTGTGAGAGTGCCGCGCGGTCGACATAGACGAGCGGGACGGCGGCGTAGTTGTTGCCGCCCGGCGGATCCGCTTGTCGCAAAAACCATACCCGCGCCATCCCCGGGGCAAGCGATGGCGCCGGCGACGTAGAGGCCGTCGTCGTCGGCTGCGGGGCGCAGCTCGCGAGCAGCATGGCCGTCAGCGAGGCGCCGACCCAGCGCGGCATTGCCGCACGGTCGGCCAAACAGCGAAACCAGTTCATGATCATCCTCCCTGCCGTATGGGGCCGCGCGGGCCGAGCCGCGGCCCGGATTGACAACCGCAGATTTAGCGGCAGCGCTATTTAATAGCGCGCGCCAAATACGGCGTGAACGCGATTTCGCCGACTGAACGGATCGCGCCGGCAGAGTGGCGCCCTGGACGGCTCGAGCGCCGTCATTTACGATGGCGCGAGCACAATGCCGAGCCCGGCGGGCATCGGGAAAAAAGAGCGGCCGGTCTTTATCGAGGGAGGGTCAGGCGAATGGCGGAATACAAGTTGATCTCGGCGGACTCGCATGTCAGCGAGCCACCCAATCTATGGGTCGAGCGCGTCGACAAAAAGTACCGCGAGCGGGCGCCGCAGCTGATGGTGAACCCGCCGGGCAAGGAAGGCGCCTATTTCCATTACGAGGGTTATGCGCCGCATCCGATCGGGATCGGCCTTGGCGCCGGCAAGAGCCCCGAGGAGCTGAAGGATTTCTTGACCAAGGCGACCTACGCCGATGCCCGGCCAGGCGGCTGGGATCCGGCCGAACGGAAAAAGGACAATGCGGCCGACGGGGTCGAGGCCGACGTGCTCTACACGACGCTCGGCTTTCGCATCTTCTGGCTGAAGGACCCCGGCCTGCAGGCCGACTGCTTCCGCGTCTACAACGACTGGCTCGCCGAATTTGTCAGCTATGACCGAAAGCACATGGCCGGGCTGCCGATGATCTCGCTCTACGACCCGAAGGCTGGCGCCCGCGAGCTCGAGCGGTGCGCAAAAATGGGCCTCAAGGGGGCGATGATCTGGTGCTCGCCGCCCGCGGAGCAACCTTACAGCTCGGACATTTACGACCCGTTCTGGGCAGCGGCGCAGGAATTCAAGATGCCGGTCAGCCTGCACGCGATCACCGGCATGGGGATGGAGAGCCAGTACAATTGGGGCGAGCGCTACATGCGCTCCACGGTCCTGTCGCACGAGGTCGAGAAGTCGTTCAGCGTGCTGATCTTCTCGGGTGTGCTCGACCGTTTTCCGGAACTGCAGATCGTTTCGGCTGAAAACAATATCGGCTGGCTCCCGTATTATCTGCAGCGCATGGACCGCGCCTTCGAGCGCCAGCGGATCTCCGCCGGCTTTCCCAACAAATTGAAGCCGAGCGAATATTTCCAGCGGCAGATGTGGGCGACTTATATCGACGACTTTGTCGGCGTCGCCAACCGCCACTTTATCGGCGTCGACAAGATGATGTGGTCGTCGGACTACCCGCACCAAGCGTCGACCTGGCCGCACTCGCAGGAGGTTGTCGCGCGCGACTTCAAGGACGCCAGCGCCGAAGACCGCTTCAAGATCACGCGCGGCAACGCCGCCCGGCTCTACGGCTTTGACGCCTGACCGGCGGGTTTAGCCGGTCAGAATCTTGACGCCGATCGCGACCAGACCGGCGCCGCCCAGAATCTCGGCGAGCCGCCCATAGCGGCCGCCGAGCGCGCGGCCCAGCAGGATGCCGAGGGTCGTCATCGTAAACGTGGCGAGCCCGATTGCGACCGCGGTGGCGACAATGCCGACGCCGATCAGCGCCAGACTGACGCCGACCGCGAGCGCGTCGATGCTGGTGCCGACTGCGGTCAGCACCAGAAGACGCGTCGAATGGCGTTTTGGCTTGTCCTCGCCGGCGGGGCGGCGCAGCCCGTCATGGATCATCTTGGCGCCGATCGCCGCCAGCACGGCAAACGCGATCCCATGGTCGGCGGCGAGGTAGGCGCCGGCGCCCACCGCGGCACCGAGGGTCCACCCGACGACCGGCGTCACCGCCTCGACGATGCCGAAGATCACGCCGCACCGCAGCGCTTCGCCCAGTGGCGGACGGTCGAGCGCCGCACCCTTGCCGAGCGCCGCGGCGAAGGCGTCGGCGGACATGCTGAAGGCAATGACGACGATCGCGACTGGGCTCATCGAGGGGCGGCCGCCGGACCAGAGCAGCACGCAATCCCCGAAGCCGGCCGGAACGGCCCCGGATGCGTACTGGTCTCGCCAAGCAGGACTAGTCGCCTCTGCCGACCGTGCCACGCGCCGGGGCGCGAGCCTGTTGACACGGACCCGCCAGAACGCTGGCGGCAGCTACTCCCCAATCGGGGCCGGCTTTAGGGGCTGGGGCGCCGCGTGTCAACTTTTGCGGCGGAACGAGAGTTGGCGGGCGGTTTGATCGTGGTGCGGGCAGCCGGAATCGAACCGGCACTCCCGAGGGAACAGGTTTTTGAGACCTGCGCGTCTACCAGTTCCGCCATGCCCGCACGGGTATAGCTATATCCCTGGCGCCGGCGTCCGCCAATAGCGCCGGTGGCGTTCGAGCTTCCTCGCTTCCCAGCGATTCTCAAGCGTTTTGCCCCATCTCACATTGACCGCCCGAGGGGCCTCGGCCGATGTCGACTGCAAGGCCGCTCGTAGGCATATATCTCGTTAGGGCCTGCGAAATATGCGATTTTGAGCCCGCCGCGGTTGCCATTCCGCCCTCGCCCGCGTGAGGCGGCGCGAACGAGGGCCGCGACCGGGCGAACCCCAACGGCGACGCGGGCGGCACCGCGCGAGGAGAATCCCATGGCCCAACGGATCAACCGGGCGATCGAGCTTTTGGCCCAGGACCAAGCAATCTATTATGTCGGCGGCCATAGCGGGCATGTCGTAACGCGCGCGCAGGGGCGCGAGGACGCCCATACCTGGGCCGACTACGTCAATGTCGGGATGGAGCACGGCGCGTTCGACATGACCGGGCTCGCCGAATATATGACCGGGTTGGCCGAGGGCGGCCCAACCCGCTCCGGCCATCGCACGCCGGCGATCGTCGTCGAGGCGCCGGTCAACGGCACCGACGCCGCCAATGTCCGCTTCAACGCGTGGCAGTTCCGCCAGATCCTCGGCCGCGGCGTGCACGGCGTGCTGTTGTGCCAGGCCGAGTCGGCGGATGCGGTGCGCGCGTTTGTCGAGTCGTGCAGATACCCGCACCATCGGGCCGGCGTCGACCCGGCCCTGCCCTCGCCGGTCGAGCGCATGCGCGGCGCGGCGCGGACGGGCAAAGCCGATGGGCTCGGCATCGGCACGCGCGGCCGCGGCTCGGAGACGACGGCGGCGCCGATCTGGGGGATCTCACCCGACGACTACATCGCGCGCTGCGAGCCCTGGCCGCTCGACCCCGAGGGCGAATTATTGCTCGGCGTCAAGCTCGAATCGCCCGAAGGGATTGCCAATTGCGAGGCGATCCTGGCGGTGCCGGGTCTCGGCTTTGCCGAACTCGGCCCCGGCGACCTCGGCCTTTCGCTCGGCTACGTCGCGGTCCCGCGCGAGCCCTACCCGCCCGAGATGCGTGAGGCGCGCGAGCGCGTGTTCGCCGCCTGCCGCAAGAGTGGGATCGCGTTTCTCGAAACCGCCGCGCCCGAAACCATTGCCGCGAAGCTCGACGAGGGGGTGCGAGTCATCGCCGGGCACCGAGCCGAAACCGCCGCCAAGGGCCGCGCCCACCAGCGCCGCACGATGCCGGTGTAGTAGCCGCCGCGCTTGATCGAGGAGTCGCCGGGGCCGGCGGAATAGTCTAGAATCGCTCGACACTGCGTCTTGGGAGGATGTCATGCCGGTCATCAAAGCCTACGATCTCGCCTACGGGCGGTTGCGCTCGCCCGATCTCGACAAGCAGGAGGAGTTCCTGACGGATTTCGGGATGGTGCGCGCCGACCGCACCAAAACCGCGCTCTACATGCGCGGCACCGACGCGCCGCACCACCTCCACGTCACCGAGCTGGGCGAGCCGCGCTATGTCGGGATCGCGGTCCACGCCGCCGGCATGGAGGATCTCGATCGCGTCAGCCGGGCCCCTGGCGCCTCCAAGATCGAGGACATCGACGAGCCCGGCGGCGGCAAGCGGGTGCGCCTGACCGACCCCGACGGCTATCAGGTCGAAGTCGTCCACGGCATGGAGATGCGCGACCCGATCCCGCTCAAGCGGCCGGCAGTCAATTCCGGCAACGACAAATTCCGGCGCAAGGGTGAATTGTTCCGCGTCGACCCCGGCCCGTCGCATATCAAGCGGCTCGGTCATTTTGTCGTGATGAGCAAGAATTTCGAAAAGACGCTCGGCTGGTACCGCGAGACCCTGGGCTTCCGCTGCTCGGACGAGTTCTATGCCGGCGACCCGAACCACGTAGTCGGCTCGTTCAACCGGCTGGACCGGGGCGACGACTATGTCGACCATCACGCGTTCTTCTGCATCCGCGGCGACAAGAGCGGGCTGAACCACCTGTCCTACGAGGCAGCCGACATCGACGACGTGATGATTGGCCACGAGCATCTCGAAAAGAAGGGCTATCAGCATATGTGGGGCATCGGCCGCCACCTGATCGGCAGCCAATTGTTCGACTATTGGGCCGATCCGTGGGGCCGGGTGCACGAGCATTGGGCCGACACCGATGTGCTCAACGCCAGCACCCCGCCCAACCGCCTGGAGCGCGGCGCCGGCGCCGGCGGGCCGTGGGGCCAGCCGATCCCTCAGATCTTCATGGGCCACGCCTCACCCTGATCCCTGCCCGGCCTTCTCTCCCCGCCCGCGAGGAGAGGAGGCCGTCTGCGCCGCGCCGACATGCCGGCCATCAGCGCCACTCGTCGCGCGATCGTTAGCGCACCCGAATCCGAACGGCCGCGCTAAAGCGGTAGACTGCGGCGCCAACGCGAAGCGGGGGAAGATGCAGGCACAAGCCTGGGGTTACCGGATCGTTCTCGCCCTGTCCGGCATCACGCTGGTTCTTGTCGTCGTCTATCTGGTCGTCACCGAGCAGAACCGCTCGGTCCAGGCCGAGGTCAACCAGCGCCAGCAGTTCATCAACCAAAGCGTCGGGTTCAGCCGGGTCAACGACGCCCTGGCGCGGGCGGTGGCGGCGGTCGCGGTCAACGCCAACGACGCCAAGCTGCGCGACCTGTTGACCAGCAACGGCATCGCGATCAACCCGAAGACCGGCGCGCCGATGCCCGCCGCCGCGACCGGCGGCAATGCTGGTGCCGCCCCGGCGGGGAAGGCGCCATGAGCTTCGGCGCGGGCGGTGGCCGGCCGCAGAACGGATTAGCGGCGCCGCTGGTCCTGGTCGTCGTCTCGCTGTTTGTGCTGATGGCGTTCGAGACCGGCCAGGCAATCCGCGACCGCAATGCCCTTACCGACGTATTGCGCGCGCAGCAGCCGAGCATCGAGCAGGCCGCGAAGGTGCGCCAGCAGCTGCAGAACCTCGCCGGCAAGACCGCCGAGCTCGCCGCCGCCGGCGATGCCGGCGCCAAAACCGTGATCGACCAGATGAAGGCGCAAGGCGTCACCTTGACCGTCCCCAAGCGGTAACGCCACATACCCGGACGAAGACGGCAATCGGCCGAGCGACGCAGGGAACGTGACGTATTCGGCGTCTAATAGAAAGAACCTCTGCCCTGGGAGCAGAAGCGGGTTTGACGGGGCGGCACGCGCCAACGGGCGATGTGGCGGTCGAGCATCGGCAGGAAGCGCTCGACATTGGCCGGGTTGCCGGCTTCGATGACGAGATGGTCCGATACCGCCGGGCCTTGCCCCTAAGCGATTCTAATGCCTTAGAGTCAGTGGACGGGCACTAGTCTAGATGTGGATGGCGCGGCCGTCGACGGCGAGCGCCGCTTCCTTGACTGCTTCGCTCAATGTCGGGTGGGCATGGGAGGTGCGCGCGATGTCCTCGGCCGAGGCGCCGAATTCGATCGCCAGCGCCGCTTCCGCGATTAAGGTGCCGGCGTCGGGGCCGATGATGTGCACCCCCAGCACCCGGTCGCTGCCGGTCTCGGCGAGGATTTTGACAAACCCCTCGGTGTCGCCGTTGGCGCGGGCGCGCGGGTTGGCGGTGAACGGAAACTTGCCGATCCGATAGGAAACCGCGGCCGCCTTCAAGTCTTCTTCGCTACGGCCGACCGAGGCGACTTCGGGCCAAGTGTAAACCACCGCCGGGATCGCGTCGTAATTGACATGCGGCTTTTGTCCGGCAAGCCGCTCGGCAACCGCGATCCCTTCCTCCTCCGCCTTGTGGGCGAGCATCGGCCCGCGGATCACGTCGCCGATCGCGTAAATGCCGGGGACGTTCGTCGCAAAGCCGTCATCGACGACGACGCGGCCCTGTCCGTCGCACGCGACCCCGACCGCGTCGAGCCCGAGGCCCTGCGTGAACGGTCGGCGGCCGACCGCGATCAGCACCGCATCGACATCGAGCGTACGGCGCTCCGCCGTCTCGATCCCGAGAACGACACCGCCCCCTGTGATGCGCAGGTCGGCGATCCCGGCGCCGAGCTGGAACGCGATCCCTTGCCGGGTCAGCACCCGCTGCAGCGCCGCCGCGAGCTCGCGGTCCATCGTCGGGACGACCCGGTCGAGGAGCTCGACGACGGTGACCGTCGCGCCGAGCCGCTGCCACACCGACCCGAGCTCGAGCCCGATATAGCCGCCGCCGATCACCGCCAGCCGTTCGGGCACATGATCGAGCGCGAGCGCGCCGGTCGACGACAGGATGCGCTGCTCGTCGACCGCAATCCCCGGCAGTGCGGCACTTTCGGAGCCGGTCGCGATGACGATGGCGCCGGCTTCGACTTCGCGGACAGCGCCGTCGGCATCGGTCACGGCAACCCGGCCGGGGGAGGCGATCCGGCCGGCCCCCTTCAGCCAGTCGACCTTGTTCTTGCGAAACAGAAATTCGACGCCGCGCGTCAGGGTCGTCACGACCCGGTCCTTGCGGGCCATCATCTGCCCGAGGTCGAGCGCCGCCTCGCCGATCCTGACGCCGTGCTCGGCGAGCGCGTGTCTCGCCTCAACGAGCTTCTCCGAGGACTGCAGCAGGGCTTTTGAGGGGATGCAGCCGATGTTGAGGCAGGTGCCGCCGAGGCTGCCGCGGCTGTCGACGCAGGCCGTCCGAAGCCCGAGCTGCGCCGCCCTGATCGCCGCGACATAGCCCCCCGGGCCGCCCCCGATGACCACGACATCGTAGCGCTCAGCCATCACTCACGCTTGGCAGATGTCGGGCTGGCGGCCGATCGCAAAGGCGGCGAGCGTGACCCCACCCGCTCAATGCGCCGCTGGGTATTGCTCGGCGCGGTAGCCGCGGCTCGCCGGGTTCAGCCGCAACGCCACCGGCGACCCGAGCCAGACCGCGTAGCGGGAGTGGTCGTCATAGGAATTGTCGGTCAGCGGGTGAACAAGCACATCGAGCCCCTGGCGGTTCAGCATCAGCCACGGCACCACGTCCGCGAACTGCGCATTGGCGAAGGTAAACCGGAACTGGGGGACCGGGTGCGGGCCGCGCGGCTCGTCGCTCAGCGCACGAACCTCGACGCCAAGCGCGGCGGCGATTTCCTCGCGCAGCGCCGCAGCCCGCGCTCGCGTCGCGGGGTCGAAATAGACATGCGCGTGATAGCCGTCGATCGCCGGTGACCCGGCCGATATGCCGCTCATAAGAAGTCCTCCGCTCGTCTGCAAAATTGTCGCAGGCTTGCGCCGCTGAGACAATAGCGCCCCGGCAGAGGTGGCCGGCGCTGCCGGAGGTCAGGGCGCCGCGACTTCCTCGGTCATGACCGAGAAGCCGACGAGCGTGTTGCGGCCGAAGGTCGTGCTGATCGCGACGTCGGAAGCGTCGCGCCCCCGCGCCAGCAAGACGCGGCCGATGCGCGGCGTATTGTGGCGCGCGTCAAAGGTGTGCCATGCGCCGCCGAGATACGCCTCGAACCAGGCCGAGAAATCCATCGGCGCCGGGTCGGGCGGCACCCCGATGTCGCCGAGGTAGCCGGTGCAGTAGCGCGCCGGGATGTTCATGCAGCGGCAGAACGCGATCGCGAGGTGGGCAAAGTCGCGGCACACGCCAAGCCGCTCGCGATGCGCCTCCACCGCGGTCCGCGTCGAGCGCGCGTGCTCGTAGCCAAAACACAGATGGCGGTGGACATAGTCGCAGATCGCCTGGACGCGCGGCCAGCCGGGAGCGGTCTGGCCGAACCGCGCCCACGCCGTCTCGGACAGATGGTCGCTTTCGCAGTAGCGGCTCGGCAGCAGAAAGACGAGCGTGTCGTCGGGCAGGTCTTCGACCGGGTGCTGCGCCGCGCCGGGAATGGCGGCGTCGGGCTCGCCGCTGTCGGCGACCACCGCCTCGGCGCAGAGCCGCAGCCGTCCGCCCGGCGCCACCAGCCGAGCGCAGCGGTTGCCGAACCCGTCGCGGTAGTGGCGCACCGGCACGTCGGGCTCGGTCACGAGCCGCTCGGGAATGACGAGGTCGGCGACGCGGCTGGGGTGCACGTTCAGCATCAGCACCATCGGCGCCCGCTGCTCGCAGTCGTAGGTCAGGTCGTAGCCGATCCGGATGTGCATGCCGACCCCCACCTAGGAACTCCCGATAACGGGTTGAACAGCCCACTTGCAAAAATCGACCCAGGCTGTCGGCTGCCGTGCGCACGCCGTTCGATCGGATGCGCAGCCGCTCGCGTCTGGACGGAGCGGGTTATTTCGGGCGGCGGCGCGACGGCGGTGTCGCGCCGGCAAGCCGGTTGCGGTTCGCGCGCATCTTGCGCCGGTAGAGCGCCACCGTGCGGGGTGCAATCCGCCCCGGCTTGCCGGTCAGCGCGGCGGTCGCCGCGATCTGCTGGGCCTCCACCGCGGCCGTCATTTTTTCCGAGATCATGCGGTTGGTTTCGGCGGCGGCCGCGGCACCGCCCCCCGCGAGCCGCGCAAGGCGCAGGCCGATCACCTGCTGCGCCTCAAGACCCGCGCGCCACACGTCGAACGACAGGCGCAGCCATGACGGTTGTTTTCTCGGCAACGGGCACCCCTCAAAGCACAGCTCGGTTTGGACTACGGCGACAAACACTCAGGCGGGAGGGTTGTTGCCGGGGACATCGCCATCTCGACATGGGCGACCCCGAAATCGTCATATGGCGCCGCCGTCGCCGTAAAGCCGAGGCTTTCATAAAACCGCGCGAGGTGGAGTTGCGCGCTCAGCCGGATCGGCTGCCGCGGGTAGCGCTCGCGGCAGAGCCCCAGCGCTTCCGTCATCAACCCACGACCCACCCCTTCTCGGCGCATCGCAGCAGCGACCGCGACCCGGCCGATCCTGACCGCGGGCATGGCGTCGCCCGGCGGCAGCAGGCGCAGATACGCCGCAAAATTGCCGTCTGCCCGCCCGAGGAGATGCCACGCCGCCTGGTCAAGCCCGTCGAGGTCGGGATAGGGCGAGCGCTGCTCGACGACAAAAATCTGCTGGCGAAAGCGCAGCAGCTCGTAGAGCGCCGCCGACGACAGTTGCTCGAAGCGGCGCCATTGGGTGGTGATCCGGAGTGCAATCTTTGGCAAGCTGGCCGACACTATGAGCTGGCCGACACTAACAGCTCCGGAGGGCGAGGTCATGCAGCCGCAGGATTACGGCCCGTTTCGCTACGTTCCGATCACCGACCGGCCCAAGCTCACCTGGCCGAACGACGCGCGGCTCGCGGTGTGGGTGATCCCCAACATCGAATTCTTCCCGCTGACCAGGGGCATTCCGTCGCAGCCGGGCGCAACTGCGGGCAACCCGCCCTCGGTGCGCGCCTGGGCCCAGCGCGACTATGGCAACCGCGTCGGCATCTGGCGGATCATGGACGTGCTGCAAAAGCACGGCGTGCGCGCCAGCCCGACCCTGAACAGCGACATCTGCGACCATCACCCGCAGATCGTCCGCGCCGCGGTCGAGCTCGGCTGGGAGATCCTCGGCCACAACCAGACGAACAGCGTGTGGCTCGACGCGCTGAGCCCGCAAGAGGAGCGCGAGACGATCCGCCGCAGCCTCGCCCGGATCGCCGAGCTGACCGGCAGGAAGCCGATCGGCTGGCTCGGCAGCGGGCTTGCCGAGACCTGGCACACGCTCGATTTCCTGGCTGAGGAGGGCTGCCTCTATGTCGCCGACTGGGTCAACGACGACCAGCCCTACATGATGGACATCGCCGGCAAGCCATTGGTCTCGATCCCGTATTCATACGAGATCAACGATTCGCCGTTTATCGGCGCCCGCGCCGGCACGATCGACGAGTTCGAGGCGGCGATCCGCCGCCAGTTCGACACGCTTTATGCCGAGGGCGCGCAGTCCGGCCGGGTCATGGCGATCTGTTTGCATCCTTACCTGATCGGGGTCCCGCACCGCATCGCCGGCCTCGACAGGGCGCTCGCCTACATCCGCGCGCACGACGGCGTGTGGTTTGCCACCGGCGAGGAGATCGTGCGGCACTGGTTGCGGTCGGGCGCGACGTTCTGAGCAAGCGAGGGGGAGGAGCAATGAGCGCCATCGACGAAACCCATGACCCGCGGCGGCAAAGCTGGGTCGCCTCGGCGAACGGTCACAGCGAGTTTCCGATACAGAACCTCCCATTCGGCGTCTTCAGCCCGCCCGGCGGGCCGCCGCGCGGCGGGGTCGCGATCGGCGACATGATCCTCGACCTCCAGGCGGCGCGCGAAGCCGGGCTGCTCACCGGCGAAGCCCAGACGGCGGCCGAGGCGGCGGCGGGGCCGGCGCTGAACCCGCTGATGGCGCTCGGCTCCGGACCGCGGCTCGCGTTGCGCAAACGGCTGTCGGCGCTGCTCGCCGCCGGCGGCGCCGAGCGCGCCAAAATCGAGGGGCTCGCCGCGACGCTGTTGCATCGGGCGGCGCAATGCACGATGCACCTGCCGGCCGCGATCGGCGAGTTTACCGACTTTTTCGCCGGAATTCACCACGCGCGCAACGGCGGGCGCCGGCGCGACCCGAACAACCCACTCAGCCCCAACTACAAATATGTGCCGGTGGCCTATCACAGCCGCGCCTCTTCGGTGCGGCCCTCGAATGCGCCGATCCGCCGCCCGAATGGGCAGAGAAAGGCGCCGAACGAGCCGGCGCCGACCTACGGCCCGTGCCAGAAGCTCGACTACGAGCTTGAGCTCGCGGTGTGGGTCGGGCCCGGGAACGCCCAGGGCGAGCCGATCCCGATCGGCCATGCGGCGGACCACATTTTCGGGCTCGGCCTCGTCAACGACTGGTCGGCGCGCGACGTCCAGGGCTGGGAGTCGCAGCCGCTCGGGCCGTTCCTCGGCAAGAATTTCGGCTCGACGGTCTCGCCGTGGGTTGTCACGGCCGAAGCGCTGATGCCGTTCCGCACCGCGCAGCCGGCGCGGCCCGACGGCGACCCGAGGCCGCTGCCGCACCTGTGGGACGATCGCAACCAACAGGGCGGTGCCTTTGACATAGCACTCGAGGCGTTTCTGCTGACCGAAGGCTTGCGGGCGAAGGGGCTGCCGCCGCACCGGATGTCGGCCAGCAACACAACCGACCTTTATTGGACGCTCGCGCAGCTGGTCGCGCACCACACGAGCGGCGGCTGCAACCTGCGCCCCGGCGACCTGTTCGGCACCGGGACGATCTCGGGTCCGACCCGCGAGGGCTACGGCAGCCTGATGGAGCTGAGCGAGGACGGGCAGCGCGCGACGACCCTGGCCTCAGGCGAGACCCGGACCTTTCTCGAAAACGGTGACGAGGCGATCTTTCGCGCGCATTGCCACAAGCCGGGTTTTGTCTCGATCGGCTTTGGCGAGTGCCGCGCGCGCATCGTCTGACATCGCGCTCGCGGCCGCGGCAAGCGCCGACGGCGCAAAGCGCCTCGCGCCCGGCGCCGGGTCGGGCCATACTCGCCGCCGTGATTTGCAGCGGAGGCCGGGCTTGCTCGACGATCGGCGCATTCTCCTGATCATCTCCGGCGG
Source organism: Allostellaceae bacterium (assembly GCA_035570595.1). GTDB lineage: Bacteria > Pseudomonadota > Alphaproteobacteria > ATCC43930 > CGMCC-115725 > AP-15. The sequence continues at coordinate 9,249 of DATMLF010000192.1, read as the reverse complement.
CATCGCCGCGTACAAAAGCCTCGACCTGATCCGGCGGCTGCGCGAACGCGGCGCCGCGGTGCGGGCGGTCATGACCGCGGCGGCGACTCATTTCGTGACCCCGCTGTCGGTCGCGGCGTTGTGCGAGGACAAGGTCTACACCGACCTCTGGTCGCTGACCGACGAGAGCGAGATGGGCCATATCCGGCTGTCGCGCGAGGCCGATCTCGTCGTCGTGGCGCCGGCGAGCGCCGATTTGATCGCGCGCATGGCGGCGGGGCTTGCCGACGACCTCGCGACGACGGTGCTGCTCGCCTCCGACAAGCCGGTGATGATCGCGCCGACGATGAACTTGATGATGTGGGCGCATCCCGCGACCCAGGCCAACCTCGCCACTTTGGCGGCGCGTGGCGTGGTGCGGATCGGGCCGGGCTCGGGCGAGCTGGCCTGCGGCGAGGCCGGCTCCGGGCGCATGGCCGAGCCGCTAGAGATCGTCGCCGCGATCGAGGGAATGCTGTCGGGACTGGACCGGCGGCTCGCCGGCCGGCGGGCGTTGGTGACGAGCGGCCCGACGCGCGAGGCGATCGACCCGGTGCGCTACATCTCGAACCACTCCTCGGGCAAGCAGGGGAACGCGATCGCGGCCGCATTGGCTGGGCTCGGGGCCGACACCGTGCTGGTCTCGGGGCCGACACAGGAGCCGCCGCCCGCCGGCGTCCGGATGGTTCCGGTCGAGACCGCGGCCGAGATGCTGGCGGCATGCGAGGCGGCACTGCCGGTCGATGTCGCGGTGATGGCGGCGGCCGTCGCCGATTGGCGGGTCGAGAAGGCCGCCGGGCACAAGCTCAAAAAGGACGCCGGCGGCCCGCCGACCCTGCGCCTCGCCGAAAACCCCGACATCCTCGCCAGCATCGCCCGGCGCGGCAACGGCCGCCCGGCCCTGGTTGTCGGCTTTGCCGCCGAGACCGACGACATCCTCGAGAACGCCCGCGCCAAGCGCGCGCGCAAGGGCTGCGACTGGATCCTCGCCAACGACGTGTCGCCCGGCAGCGGTACCTTCGGCGGCGATCGCAACACGATCCACCTGGTCGACGCTGCGGGCGTCGAGGACTGGCCGGTCATGACCAAGCAGGAGGTCGCCCTCCGCCTCGCCCGGCGCGTCGCCGATCGCCTGGGGCCGCACTAACGCCTGGCCTCGGCAACGGCCGCCCGCACCCGCCCGCAAATCGCGGCCCGGCGCAGCGCGCCGCTTGTCCCTTGCCGCCAACAGGACGAAACTCGCCGGCGAAACCCTGAACTTTGGGCGAGGGCGGCCAGCGGACATGGTGCGGCTGACCAAAAAGCTCCTCTTTGCGATCGAGGCGGTGCTCGACATCGCCTACAATGGCGGCCCGATCCCGGTGCGCTCGGCCGAAATCACCGCCCGCCAGGGCATCCCGCGGCGCTATCTCGAACCGGTTCTGCAGGAGCTTGTGCGGCACGGGATCCTGGTCGGCATCCGCGGCCCGTCGGGCGGCTATCGCCTCGCGCGCGAGCGGCGCCGCATCAGCCTCGGCGACATCGTGCGCACGGTGCGGGCGTTGGAAACCGCCGAAGACCCGATCACCGACCCGGCCGGCAGCGCGCTCGGCCACCAGGTCGTGCGCCCGCTGTGGCTCGAAATGCAGGAAGAGATGATGCAGCGGCTCGATGCGCTGACGCTCGACGATTTGTGCACCCGCGCGCATCAGGCCGGGATCGCCGGCCGGACCTCGGAATTCACGGATTTCGAGATTTGAGGTTCTTTGTCCTGCTCCTACATAAACAACGCACGCCATCTGGGAGAAATACCTAATGGACACCGCCGGCACGACAAAATCGCCCAAGGCCGAGTTTCGCGGCCGGGTTTACGACAGCATCACCGAGACGATTGGCGCGACACCGCTTGTGCGCGTCCATCGGCTGGCACAGCAGGCCGGGGCCAAGGCCGACATCCTCGCCAAATGCGAGTTCTTCAACCCGCTCGCCTCGGTCAAGGATCGCATCGGCGTGTCGATGGTCGATGCCGCCGAGGCCGCCGGCCGGATCAAGCCCGGAACCGTGCTGGTCGAGCCGACTTCGGGCAACACCGGCATCGCGCTTGCCTTCGTCTGCGCCGCGAGAGGCTACCGGCTGATCCTGACGATGCCCGACAGCATGTCGGTCGAGCGCCGCAAGATGCTGCTGCTGCTCGGCGCCGAGCTCGAGCTGACCCCGGCGGCGCAAGGCATGAAGGGTGCGATCGGCAAGGCCGAGGAGATCGCGCGGTCGCTGCCGGACGCGTTTATCCCGCAGCAGTTCCAGAACCCGGCCAACCCCGAGATCCACCGCCGCACGACCGCCGAGGAGATCTGGAAGGACACCGCCGGCAAGGTCGACGTCGTGGTCAGCGGCGTCGGCACCGGCGGCACCCTGACCGGGGTCGGCTCGGTGCTGAAGCCGCGCAAGCCCGGGCTCAAGATGATCGCGGTCGAGCCCGAGGACAGCGCGGTCCTGTCGGGCGGCACACCGGGCCCGCACCGCATCCAGGGGCTCGGCGCCGGCTTTATCCCCGACATCCTCGACACCAAGCTGATCGACGAGGTCGTCCGCATCGGCAACGACACCGCGATGCGCACGGCGCGCGAGGCGGCCCGGCTCGACGCCCTGACCGTCGGGATCTCGTCGGGCGCGGCACTGGCCGCCGCTCTGGAAGTCGGCGCGCGCAGCGACATGGCCGGGAAGACGCTGGTCGTGGTGCTTCCGGACTTTGCCGAGCGTTATCTGTCGACCGCCTTGTTCGAAGGCTTGTGAGAGGCGGGGCGTGGAGCTCAGTGAAGAGCAGTTCCGCCGCTACGCGCGCCACCTGATCCTCGACGAGGTCGGCGAGGAGGGTCAGGAGCGGCTGCTGCAGTCCTCGGTGCTGGTGGTCGGCGCCGGCGGGCTCGGCTCGCCGATGCTGCTCTACCTCGCGGCCGCCGGGGTCGGCAGGATCGGTGTCGTCGACAACGACCGCGTGGACCTCACCAACCTGCAGCGCCAGATCGTCCACGCGACGCGCAACGTCGGCACGCTGAAAGTCGAGAGCGCGCGCGACACGCTCGCCGCGGTCAACCCCGATGTGCGCATCGATGCTCACCCGCTTCGGCTCGCCGCCGAGAACGCCGCGGCGATCGTCTCCGGCTATGACCTCGTCGCCGACGGCAGTGATAACTTCGCCACCCGCTATCTGTTGACCGATCTGTGCTGCCGTCTCCAAAAGCCGCTGGTGGCGGCCGCCCTGTCGCCGTTCGAAGGCCAGCTGTCGACGTTTCGGCCTTATCTCGGCGCCGGCCATCCCTGCTACCGGTGCCTGTTCCGCGAGCCGCCGCCGCCCGACCTCGTGCCGCGCTGCGAGGAAGCCGGGATTCTTGGCGCCGTCGCGGGCGTGCTCGGCACGTTGCAGGCCGTCGAGGTGCTGAAGGAGCTGCTCGGGCTGGGCGACAGCCTCGACGGCACCCTGTTGCTGTACGACGCCCTGCGCGCGCGCTTTCACTCGATCCGGATCGCCAAGGATCCGGAATGCCCGACCTGCGGCAGCCCCGCCGCGCAACCGGCGGGCTGAGCGGCCACGACCGTCTCGGACGGCCCGCGGTTGTTGGCGCGACGCCGGGCCGTTATAACCCCGCAAGCTGCATCACAAGGAGCAAGGCGGCGTGGGTTTGGCCAGCATGACAGGGTTCGCGCGGGCGCAGGGCGAGGCGCACGGCATCTCGTGGGCGTGGGAGATCAAGAGCGTCAACGGGCGCGGCCTCGACCTGAGGTTGCGCCTCGGCCCAGGGTTCGATTCGCTGGAGCCGGAATTGCGCGCCGGGTTGTCGCAGCGGTTTCGTCGCGGCAACGTTTCCGCGACGCTGACGGTCGCGCGCACCCAGCCGCCGGGGTTGCGCATCAACCGCGCGGCGCTGGCCCAGCTGATGGCGCTGGTCGACGAGCTTGGCGGCGAGATCGAAGCGGCACCGCCACGGATCGACGGTCTTTTGGCGTTGCGCGGCGTCATCGAGACCGTCGAGGAGGACGACGAGCCGGTTGCCGCGGCGCGCCGCGGCGACATGCTGCGCGGCTGGGCGGGCGCGCTCGACCGGCTGGCGGCGGCGCGCGTCGAGGAAGGCGCGCGCGTCGGCGTGCTGCTGCGCGGCCAGCTTGACGAGATGGCGGCGCTCGCCGCGGCGGCGGCCGATTGCGCGGCGGCCCAGCCGGCCGCGATCCGCGAGCGGCTGCTGGCGGCGCTCGCCGGCCTCGTCGGCCCCGGCGCCCCGGCCATGCCCGAGGAGCGGGTCGCTCAGGAGGTGGCGCTGCTCGCCGCCCGCGCTGACATTCGCGAGGAGATCGAGCGGTTGCGCGCGCATGTCGCGCAGGCGGGCGACCTGATCGACGAAGGCGAAGCGGTCGGCCGGCGCCTCGACTTTTTGTGCCAGGAGCTGAACCGCGAGGCCAACACCTTGTGCTCGAAATCGGCCGACATCGCGCTGACCCGCACCGGGCTCGCGCTGAAGGCGGTGATCGAGCAGTTCCGCGAGCAGGTGCAGAACATCGAATGAGCGCGACGCGGATCCGGCGGCGCGGGCTGCTGCTCGTCTTTTCTTCGCCGTCCGGGGCGGGCAAGACGACGATCGCACGCCAGCTCGTCGAGGGCGATCCGACGCTGGCGCTGTCGGTGTCGGTTACGACCCGGCCGATGCGGCCCGGCGAGGTTGACGGGCGCGACTACCGGTTTATCGACCAGGCGCGGTTTGACGAGATGGTCGCGCGCGACGAGCTGCTGGAGCATGCCCGCGTCTTTGGCAATTGCTACGGCACGCCGCGGCGGCCGATTGACGAGGCGCTCGCCGCCGGGCGCGACATGGTCGGCGACCTCGACTGGCAGGGAACCCAGCAGCTCGCCGCCAAGGTGCGGCCGGATCTCGTCGCGGTGTTTGTGCTGCCGCCGAGCCTTGCCGCGCTCGAAACCCGCCTGCGCGCCCGCGCCCAGGACGCCGACGCCGTGGTCGCCGGCAGGATGGCGAAATCGGCCGAGGAAATCAGCCACTGGGGCGAATACGACTATGTGATCGTCAACGACAGCGTCGCGAACAGCGTGGCCGAGGCGCAGGCGATCGTCGCCGCCGAGAGGCTGCGCCGCACGCGCCGGACGGGCCTCGCCGATTTTGTCGCTACCCTGCGCGCCGACGAGCCGCCTCCGCGCCGCCGCTGAGGCTCGTCACGCCCTCGGCCATCACGGGCGCCGGCCTGGCAATGCGGGCCCGCGACACCGTCAGCGAGAGCGGCCGGCTATGTCGCGTGCGGCGCAGCAATCTCGGTGGCGGCTCCGTGACCCGCAGCCAAAATTCGCACCCGCTTGCGATTTGGGCCGTCACTGGTGCGGCCGGTGTTTGAAGTAGTAGTCGATCAGATAGGTATGGCTGGTCGGCGAGCTTTCCGGCAGGGCCTTTGTCGGATAGGGGTCCCAGGTTTCAAAGACCACCTGCGCCGGCCGGGGCAGGCGGGCCGCGCGGTACTTGTCGATGTTCTCTTCCGCCGAGCTCATCCAGGCGGCGTTCGAGGTCGCACCCTGCGTCGCGTTGAAGATCACCCCGAACGGGATGCGCCGCTGCGCCAGCAGCTTGTTGAACGCCGCGATCGAATAATCCCAAGTCGGCGAGTTCCAGGCGACGTCCATGTGGAAATAGGCAAACGGCATCCCCGATGCCTTCTGAAAGGCATCCGCCCATTGCGCGTAATCCGCAAACCAACCCGGATCGCTTGCCAGCGGCAGGTTCTCGGTGTCGCCAATGCGCACTTGCGGAAACACGGTTCGGTAGACCGCGAAGGTCGCGGCCGCATCCGCGGCAGCCGCGGCGCTCGTCAGGTGGCAGCCAGCGGGGCCACGATTGCCGCCAAAGGATTCGTCGATCGTGACGTAGGCCAGGTCGCCGCCGAGGGCCTTGATCCGTTGCGCCAGCCTCGTCGGCAGTTGCGCGTTCGGCAGGTAGCCTTCGCCACGGCCGCAATTGTTGGGTCCGCCGTGAAGCACCCAGGTTTCCATCGCCAGCGCGATGTCGTGCTCGCGCAGGAATTGAAAAATGGTCTTGAGCTGATCGTCGGGCGCCTGGTCGATGTACTGCGTATAGAATTGGATCACTTTTACCCGGCGCAGCCCGCGCCGCCACGCCGCCGGGTCGGCAAACAGCTGCATGAAGTCTTTTTCGCCTTTCTGCGGCGCGTATTTGGCGACCGGGTCGACCGGCGCAAACCAGACGGTTTGCGCCTTGGCGCGAGCCGCCGGCAAGGCGAGCAGAAAGCTCGCAAGACCAAGCATCACGAGTTGCCGGAGCCGGCTGCCAAGCATTCGCCCCGGCGCCTTGTCGGCGAGCGGCAGGGTTCCCCGCCGCGGGCACAGCGTCATGTTACGAACCCTTTTTTGAGCGGACAGCGGCGCCTCGCGGCGGATTGCCGCTGTCGGGCTGGTTTCGGTTATGTCGTTAGGGAAAGACGAAAGATGCGTGACCGGCTAAGTTCAGAACTTGCCAGCGCGGCGCGAGATAGGCAAGGCTTACGCGAGGCTTGCGTCACGCGCGACGTTGACCGGGGTTGCGGGGGATCTACGATGGACGACGCCGTTGCGGCCTATCAATTGCACATGAGCTCGCCCGCCGCAAAAGGCCGCCTCGAACTGACGCCGCAGGTCGCGGGGCGCCGCCCGATCGTCATGGTGCTGGGGATGCATCGCAGCGGCACGTCCCTGTGCTCGCACGTTCTCAGCATGCTCGGCGTCGACATGGCGGACAACGTTGCGGGTCCAGGGAACCTGGCACCGACGCCGGACAATCCGCGCGGCCATTGGGAGCGGTGGGAGATCGTCGAACTCCACGACCGCATCCTCGCTTTGTTCAACCGCTCCTACTACGGGATTTGCCACGATTTCCCGCTGCCGGTCGCGTGGTGGGCGGATCCGCGCGTGGCGCACATCAGACGCGAGATCGTCGCCTTTGTCGAAGGCCGGATCGGCCGCGCGCCGTTCGGCTTCAAGGATCCGCGCACGATGCGGCTGATGCCGATGTGGCGTCAGATCGTCGACGAGCTGAGGCTGGAGCCCAAGCTCGTGGTGTGCCTGCGCAACCCAGCCCAGGTTGCTCGCTCGCTGCAAGCGCGCGACGGGCTTCACCCCGAAATCGGCGAGCACCGCTGGTTCGTCTACATGATGGATTTCTTTCGCTTTGCCGGGGCCCAGGACGTCTGCGTTCTGGAGTATGAGAGGTGGTTCGACGACCCGCGCCGCAATGCGGACAAGCTCGCCTCGTTTCTCGGGCTGGACTGGCCGCAGGCCCAATCCGAGCTCGATTTGGCGATATCGGACATCGTCGATCCGGGGCTGAGGCACGACGACGTGAGCCGCAGCCGGGCGCTGCACCCGCTGGTGGCGTCGTTTTACAAGCTGGCGACGCGGGTTGACGCCGACCCCGAGGCGCGCGCGCAGATCGGCTACATCTCGGGCCAGTTCGTCGGCTTTCAGCAACTGTACAAGCCGTTCCGCCAATCCTTTGAGGACACCGCGGTCAAGCTGCCGGCGGTTGAGGAGGCGGCCGCGGCCGCGCGCGCCGCGGCCGAGGAGAGGTCGGTCGCCGACGCGGCTCGGCTGTCGCAAGCCGATGGCGAGCTGCAGTCCCAACGCGCCCGGGTCACCGAGCTGGAGCGTGCCCATCAGGCTGACGCCGCGGCGTTGGTGCAGGCGTCGCAAGCCGCGGCGGCATTGCAAACGCAGGTGGCAACGGCCAACGAGCAGGCCGCCGCCGCGGCGACGCGGCTGTCGGGAATGCTGGGCGAGATCGAGGCCCTGCGCGCCCGCGTCGCCGAGCTTGCGGGCGAGCTCCACGGTGAGCGCGCCCGCGTTGCAGCGCTGGAGCACGAGCTCGACACTCAGCGCGTGCGTCTCGCCGAGGTGCAGCGAGAGCGCGACGCGGGTGCCGCGGCGCTGGCGCGCGCCCAGCACGATCGCGCCGAGGAGGAACGCGCCCTTCGGGCCGAAATGACCTCGCTGCGCGCCAAGGTCGAGGCCTCGCGCGCCGCCGGCAGGACCGCGGTCGCGGCCTTGCGCGCCGAGATCGAGCGGGCTCAGCAGCGGCTTCAGGAACGCGCTGTGGCGGCGGGCGCGATGGCCGACGACATCGCGTCCCTGCGGCGGCAAGCCGCCATCACCGAAGCGGAAGCGGAGCGGCATGGCACAGACGCGGCGCAGCTGCGGGCCCAGGTCGGCCAGTTGCGCGAAGCGGCGGAAGAGAGCGAGCGGGCGGCGCAGGAACGCGACGCCGCGGCGGCCGCGATGACCGACGAGATCGCCGAGCTGCGGCACGCCGCCGCCCGCGCCGGGCGGGCAGCCGAGCAGGACACTGCGCACGCCGCGGCGTTGCGCGCCGAGATCGCCGCGCTGCGCCGCCAAGCCGAGCGGGCCGACCAGATGGCACGGCAGCGCGCCGCTTCCGCCGCGGCGGTCGAGGCCGAGAATGCCGCGCTGCGCGAGGCGGGCGACCGCGCCGCGCAGGATGCGCACGAGCGCGACGCGGCGCTGCGGGCCGAGCTCGCGGCGCTGCGCCACGATGTCGCGGCGGCACGGCGGGTCGGCCGGGCGATGATCGCGGCATTGCGGGTCGATCCCACGCCGTTGCCGAGGCGAAGCGAACCCGACGGGTGGTGGGGCGTCGGGCTGCGCCGGCTCGGATGGCGGCCGCAGCTGCGCGGCGCCGGGCGCGCCGCCGCGGGCTGAGCGCCGGACCCCGCCGACTCCGCGAATCCCTTCTATGAGCCGTAACCCGAGCTGGAAGAGCCGAGAATGCCCGACTTAGGCGACCAGCCCGGCGAGCCGCTGTTCGCGGCACCCGCGGGCCGCGCCGACGACGACTCGCCCGAACTCTGGCCAGGCGCCGCGCCGCCCGAGGCTGACGCCATGACAATCCCGCCCGCCGCGGCCGATTGGGAGCCGGGCGAGGACGCGCTGAGCCCCGGCGAAGCCGCCGCCTGCCGACGCGCGCTCGAGGACCGGCCGTTCGCCTCGGAGCTGCACGCGCGTCTCGGGCGTGTTTTGAAGCATCTCGGCGACACGCAGGGAGCAGAAGCCGCCTATCTGCGGTCTTTCACGCTCGACCCGATGCAAGCCGATCTGCTGCCCGAGCTCGCCGAACTCGGCTGGCCCGCCGCGAAGTTGGCCGAACTGCGCGCGATGTTCGACGGGCTCGGCGACGCGCCTCCCTCATCCTCGCT
>DATMLF010000191.1:0-39278 GCA_035570595.1 Allostellaceae bacterium | reverse complement strand
GACGCGGCGCGGCAACGGCACGTTCTGCCCGGCGACCCCGATATAGCAGCGCCGCACCCGGCCCTCGCGGATCAGCCGTGCCGCGACAAACTCGACCGTAGCCGCCGAGATCGAAAAGCAGATGCCCTGGGCCATGCCGATGATCGCGGTGTTGATCCCGACGACCTCGCCGGCGGCTGTCACCAAGGGGCCGCCGGAATTCCCCGGGTTCAACGCCGCGTCGGTCTGGATTACGCTGTCGATCAGCCGGCCCGAGCGGGTGCGCAACGAGCGGCCGAGCGCGCTGACGACACCGGCGGTGACCGTGCACTGGAAGCCGAACGGGTTGCCGATCGCGACGACCAGCTGGCCGACGCGCAATTGCCGCGAGTCGCCGAGCCGGGCAAACGCCGAGGCCTCGCCGTCAAGGCGCAGTACCGCGAGGTCGGTGTCGGGGTCGTCGCCGACGAGGGTGGCGCCGAGGCTGCGGCCGTCGGGAAACGCGGCCTCGATCTTGCGCGCTTCGCTGACCACGTGGCTGTTGGTCAGGACATACGCGTCGGGGGTGAAGACGACGCCCGAGCCGGCGCCGCCGCCGCCCTTGGCGCCGGTGACCTGCAGGTGCAGGACGGCCGGGCCGACCTTGTCGACGGCGCCGATCACGGCGCGCGAATAGGCGTCGAAGAGAGCGGGTTCGGCCGTGGCGGCGACGGCGCTCGGCCGGATCTCGCCCGCATCGCTCGCGGCGGCCGGGTCGTCGCCAGGTTGATAGTTGATCGGGGACAATAGCGACATGTGCTGGGTTCCCTGTGGATAAGAATAAAGTGGGAACATTGGCTGGGTTTGGTAAGATGGTGCCCCCGGCGGACCATTGGAAGTGGGTGAGCCCATGGCAGGCAGTCTCAACAAGGTGACGTTGATCGGCAATCTCGGCCGCGACCCGGAAATGCGCTCGATGCAGGACGGCAATCGCATCGCCACCTTTACCGTCGCGACCTCCGACACCTGGCGCGACCGGACCTCGGGCGAGCGCAAGGAGCGCACCGAGTGGCACCGCATCGTGATCTTCAACGAGCGGCTCGCCGAGATCGCCGAGAAATACCTGCGCAAGGGCTCGAAGGTCTATCTCGAAGGGGCCTTGCAGACCCGCAAGTGGACCGACAACAGCGGCCAGGAGCGCACCACGACCGAAATCGTGCTGCCCAAGTTTCGCGGCGAGTTGACGATGCTCGACGGCGCGCCCGGCCGCGGCGGGGCCGCGAGCGGCCCGGCGACGGAGGGCGATTTCGACGACGGCTATTCCGGCGGCTACGCCGACGAGCCCGCCCCGCGCGCGACACCCGTCACCCCGGCGCGCGCCGGTGCCCCGCGCCGCGGCCTGCGCGAGGACCTCGATGACGACATCCCGTTTTGATGTTGTAACAAGCACAAGGGCGCTCTGATCGAGGTCGCCAAGCGAAAAGGGACGTGGAATTGACGCTCACGCAGTACCGTGACGTCCCAAGAGCGAACCTCCCGGATGTAGAATAGCTACCTGGCGTCAGAGCGTCACTTCGAGGAAGACTATAGCGGCGGCTGCGCCGACGAGGTCGCCTGCCAACGCCGCGACGCCCGCCGCCTGGTCAACGACCTCCCCTTTTGTCGGGAAGCTGAGAAAATGTCGATAATAACAAAAGGATATCGTCGCCCCCCCCGGCTGCGGTTGAACGGCAGCTCCGGCAAGAGGCTGGGTTTGGATGTGCTAGATGCGGTCAGCGCCGCTTTGGCGCCGCGGCGGAGCGGCCGCCTCGGCCGTTCGATTTTGGCGACAGCTATGCCGACGTGGTGCTGCGGGGCGCGACGCTCGGCGGCGTGCCGATGGCGGTGTTCTTTCAGATGGACAAGGCGACGCATGGCCTGAAGCGGGTCCAGCTCGAGCCGTTAGGTCATCGCCTCAGCCCGCCGGCCTACCGCGCCATTGGCGCGGCGCTCGATGGCGAGTTCGGCAGACCGGACCAGGTTTGCGTCACGCCGCCGATCCCGGCCTCCGGCTTTCAGGCCGCGGTCGAACAGCGCTGGCGGCGCGGCGACGCGGCGGTCAGCGCGATCTTTCGCGACACGACCCTGCAGGCCTTCGAGGGCTGCCTCTGCGGTCCGGCGAGCGGCTGGTGCGGGCTGCACGGCCGGCTTTTGGTCCGGATCGCACCACCCCAAGAAAGTGCCGGCGCCTGCCCCGCGAACGCGGCGAAGGCCGGCGGCTAGGGCGCGCAGGACAAATCGGTCCCAGCGACAAACGGCGCCGACCCGCTCGCTCCCGGCGGCGGGCACAGCAACCAGCTCGGCGCGGCGCTGCCCGCCGCCGTCGATGACGACGACGGCGACGTTCCGGCCGAGCCGCCGCTCGCGGTGGAGCTGCCGCTCGACGGCGAGGTGGCGGCTCTGGCGGCAGAAGCCCCGCCTCCGCCGGAGCCTCCCGCGGTCGCCGTGTTGGTCGTCGCGGCAGTGGCGGTCGCCGTGGTCGCGGTCGCAATGGTCCCGGTGGTAGTGGCGGTCGCGGTCGTGGCGGCGCCAACCGTCGGCAGGCTCACCCCGCCATATTGCGTGCTCGAGGCAGTGCCGGCGACGCCCGCTGTGCCCGCGGGGGTCTGCGCGGCGGCCGGCGCCGCCAGCGCCGCCAGCAGCGCCAGCGCCGTGGCGGCCGCGCGGCGCCGATGCCCGCCGCACGGAGGTGATGGCCGATGACCGCTTCTCATCCGATCTCCCCGGAATTCCGGAGCCGTTATTGGCGGTATGCGCCGCCCTACGGATTCATCCTCGGCGCGCGATAGCAGGCTGACCTGGCCGCTGCGTCGGGTGTAATATCGCACCCATGGCGAGGCTCAGCGTCAACCTCAACAAGATCGCGCTGTTGCGCAACTCGCGCCGCACCGGGGTCCCGGATGTGCGCCAATTCGGCCGGATCGCGCACGATGCCGGCGCCGACGGGCTGACGATGCATCCCCGCCCGGACGAGCGTCACATTCGGCGCAGCGACGTGTTCGAGGTCGCCCAAATGATGCTGCCGTGGCGGCCGGCTTTTGAACTGAACCTCGAAGGCTACCCCGACCGCCGCTTTCTCGATCTCGTCGCCGAAATCAGGCCGGAGCAGTGCACACTCGTTCCGGACAGCCCCGACGCTTTCACCTCCGAGGAGGGGTGGAAGCTCGACCCGGCGCAGCATCGCCTCGTGGACGCCGCGCTCGGCGAGCTTAAACCGCTCGGCTGCCGGGTAATCCTGTTTGTCGATCCCGCCCCGGCCGCGGTGGCGCCCGTCCACAACACCGGCGCCGACGGCATCGAGATCTACACCGGCGCCTATGCCGCCGCCGTTCGCGCCGGCGCGCCCGCCGCCCTCGTGCATGCCTGCGCCGCGACGGCGGCGCGCGCCGGCGAGCTTGGCCTTGTCGTCAACATCGGGCACGACCTCAACCTCGACAACCTGCCGCCGCTCGTCGCCGCGCTGCCCGGGTTTGCCGAAGCCTCGATCGGCCACGAGCTGACCGCCGACGCGTTGGTCATGGGCTTTGCCGCGGCGGTGCGCGCCTATCGCGCGGCGCTGAACGGCGGTGCCGCGGGCTGACCGCGCCCGGCCGCTGCTCGGCGAATGGCCAGACCGGCAATCGCGCTGCAATCGCGTTATAGTATAAAGCCGAGGGGAAAGACCTGGGGCGGATCGCCGGCACCGGTGGTCCGCCCGCCGGCCGACGGGGTGCCTGCCGCGATGAGCTATGTGACGAGGGTGCTGCAGCCGGGCGAGCAGGTCGTCCACGACGCGCGGCTGCATTGGGTGATCTTCACGCGCGCGATCCTCGCGGCGATCGTGTGCATCGCGCTCGCCGTTGGTGCAATGGCGACCGCGGGCAGCCAGACGCAGTATCTGAGCCTCGCATTCTGGATCGCGGCGGCAATCTTTTTCGTGCTGGCGCTGGCCGCCGGGCTGCGCAGCTTTGTGCGCCGCGCCACCACCGAGTTCGCGGTGACCGACCACCGCGTGATCTACAAGACCGGGCTGTTGGCCCGCCACACCCTCGAAATGAACCGCTCCAAGGTCGAGAGCGTCGACGTGAACCAGTCGATCCCGGGCCGGCTCCTCGGCTACGGCACGGTCATCGTGCGCGGCACCGGCGGCAGCCTCGAGCCGATCCGCAACGTCGCCGACCCGCTGACCTTCCGCAGCCATATCACCGCCGGCGACCAGGCGCGGCTCTAGCCGCGCGGCGGGTTCCCGGCGCCGGTTTTCCGAGCCGCCTCGCGCCGCCGGAGGGCGGCGTTGCCGGCGTGCGGCCTTTCTGACATCATCGGGGCCGCTCACCACCCGAGATCACCGACCTATATGATGGCGGCGGAGCCTTGATGGCGACTGAGTTGCGAAACGGAACGCGATCGCATGCTGTTTGACCTCGGCTGGTCGGAGATCCTGCTGATCGGGACGGTGGCGCTCGTCTTCATCGGGCCAAAGGACCTGCCAAAGGCGATGCGCGTCGCCGGCTACTGGGTGCGCAAGGCCCGCACCTTGTCGCGCGAATTCCAGAGCAGCATCGACCAGATGATCCGCGAGGCCGAGCTCGACGAGATGCGGCAGGACCTGAAAAAGGCCGCGGAGTTCGACCTCGACAAGGAATTCCGCAACACCGTCGACCCGACCGGAAGCCTCGCCGAAACGCTCAGGCCCTCTCAATTGCCCGACTTTTCGCACACCGAGCCAGGCGTGCCGGCGACCGGCAACGGCGAGGCCGCGGCGCACCTGCCGACCGGGCCGGTTGAACCCCAGGCGGTGCCCGGGGATACGGTGCCGATGGTCGCCGGCCCCGAATCCGAGCCCGACATCGTCGAGAACGCCGCGAAGCCCACGCCGCCGCCCGGCGCCGACGCCCACGGCTTTACGCCGCCCAAGCCCTGAGCCCCGGCGATGACCGACGACCGCGAGGCTGAGCTCGAAGCCGGCCGGATGCCGCTCCTCGAACACTTGATCGAGCTGCGCAACCGGCTGATGTGGGCGATCGGCGCGATCATGGTCGCGTTTCTCGTCTGCTACCAGTTCAAGGTGCGGATCTTTGGGTTCCTGGTGCACCCGCTGGCGGTGATCTTCAAGGGCCAGACCGGGCGTCACCTGATCTACACCGGGCTGACCGAAGCGTTTTTCACCTATGTCAAGGTGTCGTTCTGGGCGGCTTTGTGCATCGCCTTTCCGATCGTGGCGATGCAGATCTGGAAGTTTGTCGCCCCGGGCCTCTACAAAAACGAAAAGCGCGCCTTTTTCCCTTACCTGTTCGCGACCCCGGTGCTGTTTCTGATGGGCGCGTCGCTCGCCTATTTCGTCGTTATTCCATATGCTTGGCGGTTTTTTGTCAGTTTCGAGACCCACGGCGGCCCCGGCACGTTGCCGATCGTGCTCGAAGCCAAGGTCAACGAGTACCTGTCGCTCGTCATGACCCTGCTGTTCGCCTTTGGCGTCGCGTTCCAGCTGCCGGTGCTGCTGACCCTGATGGCGCGGGTCGGGCTCGTGACCTCGGCCGGGCTCGCCTCCAAGCGGCGCTACGCGGTCGTGATCATGTTCGTGATCGCCGCGGTGCTGACCCCGCCCGACGTGATCAGCCAGACGAGCCTCGCGATCCCGTTGATCATTCTGTTCGAGGCTTCGATCATCTCGTGCCGCCTGGTCGAGCGGGCGCGCGCTAAGCGCGAGGCCGAGGAGGAGGCCGAGCTCGCCGGCAAAGGCACCCCCGCCGCCGGCGAATGACACCGCCCGACCGACTCTTTTACACGACCCCTCGCGCTCGCAGGCCGGCGATGGCGGCGGCGTCGTAGCCGAGGTCGGCGAGCACCGCCGCGGTGTGCTGGCCCTGGTCGGGGGTGGGCGAGAGCTCGTCGGGTTGCGGATAGGTGCTCATATGGATCGGCTGGCCGACCACCTTTTGTGCGCCGAGCTTTGGGTGGCTGACCGGCCGGGCGATGCCGAGATGCTGCACCTGCGGGTCGGCAAAGGTCCGGTCGATCGTGTTGATCGGGCCGCACGGCACGCCGGCCTTGTTCATCAGCTCGACCCAATAGGCGCTCGGGTGGCGGCGCACGATCTCGTTCAGATGCGCGATCAATGCCGAGCGGTTCTTGGCGCGCGCGACGACGGTGGCGAAATCGGGGTTTTCCAACAAGTCCCGCGCCCCCGCCGCCTCGCAAAAGCGCCGCCACAGATTGTCGCCCGAGGCGGCGATGTTGACGTAGCCGTCGGCGGTCTCGAACATCCCGGTGCCGGGCGAGGTCGGGTGGAAATTGCCCTCCTGGCCCGCGACCTCGCCTTTCATCAGGTAACGCGCGGCCTGAAAGTCGAGCATGTAGATCTGCGCCTCGAGCAATGAGGTCTGCACCCACTGGCCCTCGCCGGTGCGCTCGCGGGCGAGCAACGCCAGCACGATCCCATAGGACAGCAACAGGCCGGCCGAGGTGTCGTTGATCGCGATCCCGACCCGCACCGGCCCTTGGCCGGGATGGCCGGTGACCGACATCAGCCCGCCCATCCCTTGGGCGATCTGGTCGACGCCCGGCCGCCCGGCATAAGGCCCGTCCTGGCCAAAGCCCGAGATGCTGCCGTAGACGATGCGCGGGTTGACCTTTTTGACGCTCTCGTAATCGACGCCGAGCCGATGCTTCACGTCGGATTTGTAGTTCTCGACGATGACGTCGGCGCGCCGCGCCAGCTTGAAGAAAATCTCCAGCCCCTCCTTGCTTTTCAGGTTCAAGGTCATCGAGCGCTTGTTGCGGTGCAGGTTCTGAAAGTCGGGTCCGTCGCGGCGGCTGCCGGTGGCGTCGATCGCCTCGCCGGGAGCCTCGATCTTGATCACGTCGGCGCCCCAGTCGGCGAGCTGGCGCACCGCGGTCGGGCCGGCGCGATGGGCGGTCAGGTCGACGACAAAAAAGTCGTCGAGCGGGAGCGGGTTCGGCATCGGCGGGTCCTTTGGGGTCGGGGGATGAGAGGGGCGGGAGCGCGGCCGCGAATGCGATTACTCGCCCGGGCCCTGGTGGAACACCATGTCGGCGGTTTGCCGCTGCTCGGGCGACAAGCTCGCATAGAGCGCCTGCAACGCCGGCAACATGCGCCTCATGCCGTCGATCTCCTGCTGGCCGTACTGGATCGCCAGGCGCAGCGCCGCCACCGCGTTGGCGTTCGCCGGCGGCGCACCCGCCATCGTCCGCGCATTCTGGCGCATCACGTTCGCGAGGGCGTTGAATTGCGGCTCCTGCGCCGGGGTGATCTGCAACCGCTGGTGCAGCTCGGCGATGTTGGCGTCGACATTGGGTGCCGGCGCCGCCGGCGCCTGCGCCAGCAGCAGCGGCCGCGACCCGAGCGGCGGCGCCACGCGACCCTCGGTCAGCGTCGCCCATGCCGGCGCCCCCGCGATCAGCGCCAGCCCGGCCATAACCGCGACGCCGGCGGTTGGCCGGCCTCTAGTCCAGCTCATGCACCTCATCATCGACCAGCCCCTTGCTCCTTCCAGCGGAGAGTCCTGCGCCGCCGCGCCACCAAGCCCGGTCCGCCGCGTCAACCGGGAGCCGCACCTTGGGTCGCCACCTCCAGCATGTAAAGCGATTGGCTCGCCGCCATGAACAGCCGATCGCGCTTGGGGCCGCCAAAAGTGAGATTGGCGCACACTTCGGGTAAGCGAATGCGGCCGATCAGCTTGCCCGAGGGATTGAACACCAGCACGCCGGCATAGCCGAGCGGCGCATTCGAGGCGCACCACAGATTGCCAAAGACATCGGCGCACATATCGTCGGGCCCGCATTTGACCCCGTCCACCATCATGTCGGTGAAGAGGCGCTTGTTGGTCAGTTTGGCGCCGTCGAGATCGAAAGCATAGATGACCCCCGTGCCGCCGGTCCCGGTGTCGCCCGGGCCCTTGCCCGTGCTGATCAAGTAGAACGTCTTGTGATCGGGCGAAAAACACAGGCCATTCGGGTCGGGCACCACTTCCTCGGGGACCACGATTTCGAGCTTGCCGCTCGGGTCCCAGCGGTAGGTGTTGGTCGGCAATTCGCGCTTTTTCCCGCCCATGACGCCGGCGTCGGGGGCGCCGATGCGCGGGTTCAAGATCCCTTGCGGGTTGGTGGCGCCGCCGGCTTCGTCCGGGTGACCCTCGGCGATCTGATCGCCATAACCGGGATCGGTAAACCAGATGCTGCCGTCGGGATGCGGCGCCACCCCATTAGGCGAATTCAATGGCTTGCCTTGGTATGAATCGGCGATCACCGTCATCGTCCCGTCGTGCTCCCAGCGCACGAGGCGGCGGGTGAAGTCCTCGCACGACAACAGCCTGCCCTGAAAATCGAAGGCGTTGCCATTGGCATTGCTGGACGGCCGGCGGAACACTGTCACCCGACCGTCATCCCAGATGTAGCGATAGAGGGTGTTGCCCGAGACGTCGCTGAAGACGAGGTATTGGCCCTGGTTCGACCAGGTCGGCCCCTCCGCCCACAAGGCTCCGGTCCACACCCGGTAGATGGCACCTTGTGTTCGCCTCAACGGGATAAACGAGGGATCAACGACGATGACGTCGGGATCGGGGTAGATCGACGGACGGCCCGGCCTCCAATCGCGCGGCGGGTTCGTGATCGCGCTCGCCGGAACCCCAAGCTGAGCTTTTTGTTGGGCGAGGGCGCGTTGCGGGTCGAATGCCGCCGCTCCGGCGAGCCCGGCGCCGGCGGCGAGCATCGTGCGCCGCGACCAAGGTCGCCCTATCGGTCGTTCTATCATCATTTCCTCCCCAATGTTTCGTGGCGGCGATTGTGAGCGTCCCCATTCGGCGAGGCAATCGCCGGCGCGGTTGCGGCGCATTTCAGCCATGCGGGGCCGGCAAGTGATACCGTCGAATTCGCGATGCGCGGCGCTGCCGCAGGCTGTGCTACACTTTTCGCGAGAAAACCGGGTTGACTTAGAGTTTGCAGCAAGGGAAGGGGCAGCGATGGCGTACGACCTCCTGATCAAAAACGGGCGCATCGTCGACGGTTCGGGAATGCCGGCGTTTAAGGGCGACGTCGGGGTCAAGGACGGCAAGATCGTCGAGATCGGCAAGTTGAATGGCCCCGCGGCGCGTACCGTCGACGCCGACGGCCGCGTCGTAGCGCCGGGCTTTATCGACAACCACTGCCACTACGACGCGCAGGTCACCTGGGACCCGCTGTGCTCCTACTCGTGCGACCATGGCGCCACCACCGTCATTTTCGGCAACTGCTCGCTGTCGCTGGCGCCCGTCAAGAAGGGCAAGGAGGAACGGCTCGCCGAGTTCCTCTCCTATGTCGAAGCGATCCCGATGGAGGTTCTGCGGACCCTCGAATTCGGCTGGGAGACGGTGCCTGATTATCTCGACCAGCTCGATCATCATCTGGGTGTCAATGTCGGCAACCTGATCGGCCACACCGCCGTGCGCTATTACGTGATGGGCGACGACTGTCAAAAGCGCACCGCGACCGACGACGAGATCAAACAGATGCAGGCGCTCGTGCGCGACGGCATGAAGGCCGGCGCGCTAGGCGTGTCGGTGTCGCGCAACCAGGGGCACTACGACCCGCAAGGGGTCCATATCCCGGCATTGTGGGCCGACGAGAAGGAAATCTTCGCGATCGGCGACGTGTTGCGCGAACTCGGCACCGGGATCATCCAGTCGGGCGGCGGCAACGGCGCCGAGATGAAGGATGCGTTGATGTCGCGGCTCAGCGAGGCCACCGGCCGCACCGTCGTCTACAACAACCTGAACCAGTCGATGCGCCGGCCCGACGAGTGGCGAAAGCAGATGGCGCAAGTCGACGCGACGACCGCGAAGGGGATCCGCGCCTACCCGATGTGCACGCCGAACCGCATCGTCGACAACTTTACGATGCGCAACACCCAGACCTTCCGCGGCCTGCCGGTGTGGCACCCGATCTGCCTGTCGTCGCCGGACGAGATGCTGAAGGCCTACGCCGATCCGGAGGTGCGCAAAAAGCTGCATGCCGAGGCGGTCGAGTTCAAGGTCGCGACCCCGCCGCCCGGCATCTGCACGACCTGGTGGGACTACATGGTGCTGCAGACCGCCGTCCTGCCAAAGAACAAGCAGTACGAGGGCAAGACCCTCGGCGAGATCGCCAAGATGCAGGGCAAGGGCATTATCGACGCCTTCCTCGACCTCGCGATCGAGGAGCACCTCGACAGCGAATGGCTGCATGGCGAGAACAACGTCGACGACGAGGCGGTCGCCAAGATCCTGACCTACCCGAACGCGATCATTGGCTTGTCGGACGGCGGCGCGCACGTGCAGTTCCAGAGCGGCTTTGGCTTTTCCACCCGGCTGCTCGCCGAATGGGTGCGCGACAAGGGGGTGATGACCTTGGAGCAGGCGGTGCGCCGGCTGACCTTCGACAGCGCCTCGACCTTTGGGCTCTACGACCGCGGCCTGCTGCGCCCGGGAATGGCGGCCGACATCGTGATCTTCGATCCCGACACGGTAAAGCCGTTGCCGCTCGAAGTCGTCCACGACTTCCCGACCGGTGCCAAACGCATCAAGGAGCCGGCCCAGGGCATTATGATGACCATCGTCAACGGCCAGGTCTTGATGGAGGACGGCAAGCACAGCGGCGCGTTGCCCGGCCGCGTCATGCGCAACACCTACTACCGCGGCCTGCACGCCTAGGTCCGACGAGACCCTCGCCTGTCCCTCTCCCGCGATGCGGGAGAGGGTGCCGCGCGCGGCGCGGCGGGTGAGGGGACGTAGAAAACAAAATCGGGGAGGATCATAAATGCCGTCATTCCAGCCGACCCCCGACCTCGACATGCATTACGAGGTCGACGACTTCACCGATCCGTGGCGAACCGCCGAAACCGTCTTAATGCTGCACGGCAACGCCGAAAGCGGTCTTGCTTGGCACGGCTGGGTCCCGACGCTCGCCCGAAAATACCGGGTGGTGCGCCCCGACATGCGCGGCTTTGGCCGTTCGACCCCGATGCCGCGCGATTTTCCGTGGACCTTGGATGTCATCATCGGCGATTACGCGCGGCTGATCGACCATCTCGGCGTCGACCGGTTTCATCTGGTCGGCGCCAAAATCGGCGGCACGGTCGCGCGCGCCTTGGCCGCGCGCCGCCCCGAGCGGGTCACGACCTTGACGGTCGTCGGCACGCCGCCACCGTTGCGCGCCGGTGCTGCCGAACGCGTGCCCGAATTGAACGCGGCGTTCGAGCGCGACGGCGTCGAGCCCTGGGCCCGCCAGACGATGGGCGGCCGCCTCGGCAGCGAGTTCCCGGCCGAAGGGGTGGAATGGTGGATCCGGTTTATGGGTCGCACCGCGGTCTCGACCCAGATCGGCTTTATGAAAACGATCGCTTGCGCCGACATCCGCGCCGACGTGCCAAAGATCCGCTGCCCGACCCTGGTGATCACGACCGACGGCAGCGGCCTCGCCTCGGTCGACGAAACCCGCGCCTGGCAGCAGCAAATCCCGCATTCGCAACTGGTCGTGCTGCCCGGCAACTCGTATCACGTCGCGGCAACCCACGCCGAGCGCTGCGCCGCGGCAACCCTCGATTTTATCGCCGCCCACGCCGCCGCGTGAGCGGCACCCTGGGCCGGCTAGCCGCAAGCTCTGACATGGCGGCCGCGGCGCATCTGCGAACGTAGCGGATTACAGCGCTGCCAGGCGCGCATCTCCCGACAGCGATACTCCGAAGGACTTGGTCTTTCGCGACAAAACATCTGTCTCGGTTTAAACGCATCGAGCGTCTCATTAAGACGCAGCCAAAAACCCCGACGCAGCAGCACATTGAATGCTATCTGCTTTATTGGTTAAGCAATGCTCCAAATGCTGGCACGAAAATTGCGTCGTCAATTTATCGTCAAAGCAAAGGGGGCATCGATGCGCAAGTCGATCGCAGGT
Organism: Allostellaceae bacterium; assembly: GCA_035570595.1. GTDB lineage: Bacteria > Pseudomonadota > Alphaproteobacteria > ATCC43930 > CGMCC-115725 > AP-15. The sequence continues at coordinate 27,380 of DATMLF010000191.1, read as the reverse complement.
CTACTGGCCTTGACCGCGGCCCTGGCGGCAGCGGCGACCGCCGATGCGGGTCCATTCCCCGTCAACGTGCTGCTCGCGAACTTTAACACGATCGTCGACGGGAATTTCGCGACCACCAGCGAGGTTATCGGCCCCGTGCTGATCGGGGGCAACCTCAGCGGCAGCGGCATTCTTGACACATCCGGTACCGTGGTCCCGGTGCCGGGCACGTCGTTCACGGGTTACGGCGAGATCAACGATTTCGGCAACAACGCGGGAACTTGGGCCGAGACCGGCACCCAACATGTCTTCCTCGGCGGCACAAACGTCAGCGGCGGCAGCTTCCTCAACGCCGCCTCGCTAACGTCAAATTACACCTTCCCTGGGTTCAATCAACCTGGTAGGGCGACCAACGCGCTTACGTTCGCCAACGACATCTGGGCGCAATTGAACGGGACGACCGGGTTGTCGCACTCGCTGTCCCTGCTGACCGCCAACGGCTCCTTGACGGGGAATATGTTCACTTGCACGGGTTGTACCGGTCCCGAGGTCTGGGACGTCACGACGGCTCAACTCATGGCCGCCGGGTCAGCTTTGGTTTTCCCAACCTGCCTTCAAGGCCCTACCCCGACCTGTGACGGCGTCGTCAATGTCACCGGCATGAGCTTTGGCAGCACCGTAGGCTTCAACACCCCTTTCGCTCTTCAGGGCCTGATCTTCAACTTCGAAAACGCGACCAGCGTGACGATAAACAATGCCTTTGAGGCGTCGCTGCTCGCCCCCGATGCGAATTTGCAAAGCAGCGCATTCATCGAAGGCAACGTCGTGGTGGACAGCGTGGGATCCACGGCCCCGATAGGGGCCGAGATACATTATTTTCCGTTCGACTGCAGCGACGATCTCTGCGTTTTGTCGATGCCGGAGCCGGGCTCGCTGGCGGTGCTGGGCTCCGCGCTCGTTGTCTTCGCGGCGCTTCGACGCCGCCGCGGCTGAGGGCGGGTCGCGGCCAGAGCCCGGCTGGTCGGCGACGGTCGGACGGGATGGTCGCGGTCGCCGGTCGTGCCGGTTGGGCAGCCCGACTTGCAAGGTCCGCCGCCCGGCCCTTGTTGCTGCCTCCGGCTCCCGATCGTTGGACACGGCCTCGTGCCGACATTCCCTTGCGTAAAGGTGCCAATTTTAATTTGGGAAATTTAAGCTCATAGCTTGGTTTTATTTTTGCCGGTATAAAATCGACACTGGAAGAAGTTTTACCACAAGGATAATCCTTCCTCAACAATCGCAACGTAGAAAGTCGGGTTACGGCATGGAATGCTTCCGATTTCGAAAAAAGAAATCGGAACGACTTCCGGCGGATTGTGAGGAGATTAATGAAGTCGAAGCTAGCGCAGGGCTGGTGCGCCGCCGTCTTTGCTTCGGCGGTCGCGTGCATCCCCGCCATCGCCCAGACCCAAGGCTCGTCGGGCTGGGTCAAGCACCGTCCGATGGAGCCGTACCACAATCCCGACGGCAGCTTTACCCGCCTGCGCGGCGTCGTCGAGACGACGAACTGGTCGGGGTACGCGGTCACCGCGGGCTCGCCCTATACCAGCGCGTCGGCGACCTGGCAGGTGCCCAACGTCACCTATGACGGCGGGTCCACGCCCTACGGCTACGAATACGTGTTCAACTGGGTCGGGATCGGCGGCAACACCGACGCCACCTTGATCCAGCTTGGGACCGAGTCGATCGTCTCGACCTCGGGTGCGGTGTTTTTTTACGCCTGGTACGAGCTCTACCCCGCCAACGACAACGAGATTGCGTTGAGCGTGCAGCCGGGCGACATCGTCACCGCGTCGCTGCGCTGCACCGCCGCGTGCTCGCCGGGTCAAGTGCAGACCTGGCAGCTCACGATGGCCGACGAAACCGCCAACTCCTCGTGGACGCAGAGCTTTCAATACCAGTCCAGCATGGCATCCGCGGAATGGATCACCGAGCCGCCTTACTACGGCGGCATCTTGCCGCTCGCCGATTACGGGCGTGCCACCTTCGACCCGGTCGAGGCCAACGGCGCGAACCCGAACCTGTCATTGTCGGCAAACGGCGTGATCGCGGCCGATCCGTGGGGCGAAACCTCGAACCCTTCGGGGCCCGTCGACGGCAACATCTTCAGCACGTGCTGGGGTAAGGGTGCGTTGACGCCGTGCACCGCGGGCGCGCTGGCCTCGCCACCCGCGCTGACCGCATCGACCACGGCGGCGGCGCCGCCCGCCCCGGCGGCCAGCGCCGCGCTGTCGGCGAGCCCGCCGGCGACGCCGCTGCCTGGCATCGCGTCAAAGCTGACCTGGAGCTCGGCCAACGCCACGACCTGCAAGGGCAGCGGCTTCACCGCGTCGGGGACATCGGGCTGGGCATTGGTGTTTCCGCGCGTGACGACCTCCTACGCGCTCACCTGCACCGGGAAGGCCAACCCGGTGACCGCGATGGCGACCGTCACCGTGAAATAATCATCGGGTGGCGAGCGGGCACCGACGGCGGAGATGCCGATAGTTTCTTAACACACTTCTCAGTGGGCGCGAGGCCCGCGGCGCCGCCCGCTCCGCCGGACCGCACATGAGACCCCGACGACGCCGCCCCGTTGACGGCGGCGACACGCCGCGGCCCGCGTTTGAGACACGACAAATGTCTCACTGTCGCTGCGCCGCGTGTCTCATCTTGCCGAGTAGAAAATCCTGGACGAGCAACTGGTTGAATGCTAATAGCTTTTTCAAAGCTAAACCGCGTTGTTGATTGGCACAAAGATTGCCGGTTAACCTTGGAATCTCAAGCACAGGATGGTTGGCGATGGGCCGATGGACCGCCGTTATATTTACCGCGATCGGGTCGCTGGTCGCCATGGCCGGCGCCCACGCGGCGTCGATCCCGATCACCTCGGCGACCCCGGCTCAGCTGCTCGCCGACTTCGGCGTGATCGTCGACGGCAACCTTAGCAACTCAAACGACATCGCGGGCGCGGTGCTGGTCGGCGGCAATCTGACCGCGAACGGCCCGCTCAATTTGGGGCACGTCGTCTTTGGCGCGACCGCGGGGACGACGGCGATCACGGGCTACGGCGAGGTCGACGTGTTCGGCAACGTCGCCGCCGGCAGCAATGCGAGCGTCATGAACTCGGTGACCGATATCGGCGGCGCCAATAACGGGATGCTCAGCAATCGCGGCGCGGGATCGGTGCTCGGCGGCTACGCCTTTCCTCCCGGCTCCACCGTGGCGACCAACCCGGCGACCTTCCAGACCGACATCTGGGCCCCGCTCTCCGCCATGTCAGCCCATCTTGCCTCCTTGACGGCCAACAGCACGTTCAACCCGAACACTGGCGTGCTGACCGGCGTCGCCGGAGCGAACGGCGCCGTGTTCGACATCGCCCTGTCTCAGCTCCAGAACTTCAAGGGCACGCTGAGCCTGGAAGGATGCCTCGCCGCAACCAACCCCGGCGGCCCGTGCGCCGCGGTTATCGACGTGACCGGCGCCGGCACTCTCAAACAGGGTTTCCAGTTCCCGACCTCCAGCATGGTGGACGGCCTGCCCAACGTGATCGTCAACTTTGACGACGACGTGGCGGTCGACGTCAGCAATGTATGGACCGCCTCGATCCTCGACCCGCTTGGCAACGTGACGGCCAGCCACGACCTGACTGGCGACGTGGTGGCGCTGAGCTTCGCCAACAATCAGGAAACCCATATGCCCGGATTTGACTGCAGCGACGGTTTGTGCGTCTGCCCGCCGGGCTTCCCCGGCTGCTCGGATGCCGCGCCGCGCGTCCCCGAACCGGGCGGGCTCGCGGTGCTCGGCTCGGCATTCGGCGCCTTCGCCGTGATCCGCCGCCGGCGCGGCTGAGACCAGGCGTGGGCGCCGGCCTGGCCGCTATCCGCGACCGGACCCACTCTCGGTCGCTGCCAGCGCCGTAGCCGGCCCGACCAGCCGGTTCGACAGATGCGCCCGACAGATCCGCAAAGCGCCGCGGAGCCAACGGCGCGGGCTGGTCGACCCGATGGCCCGACACCGGCGACAGCGCCCCGCTCCGTGGTTCGCGCGGCTCATCCGCGCTCGTCACATCCGCGAAGGAGTGTCCGCCGCGCCCCGCCGGCGCCGTCGCGGAATGGCGGCGGAACCGGGTTGCGGGCGGTCTCGCGCAATCGGCATTGGTCGTGAAGACGCGCCGCGCCGCCGGCCGCAGCGCCGCAGCGCCGGCCCGCAACGAGCCCTGCCCGTGCGGCAGCGGCCGCAAGTTCAAGGTGTGCTGCGGCGTCAGAGGAGGCGCGGGCACCACCACCCCGCCGCCGGAGACAGCCTCGCACGCCGCGTCGTGGGGCATGCCGTCGCCGGCAGGCGGCGTCCCGGGCCTCGGGCCCCTGACCGAGGTCGGCGGCCTGCGCCGCGCCGCCGAGCGGTTCGGGCATATGTCGCCCGACCTGCCGACCGCGGCTACGGGCGCGAACCCGCTCCCCCGTCAACGCGCCGTGATGGCCGAGCGCCACTATCGACGCGGCGAAAGCCTGTTTGCGGCGGGCCGGCGCGCCGCCGCGATTTCGGCCTTTACCCGGGCGACCCGGCTCGATCCGCGCAATGCCGCGGCTCACCGGGCGTTCGGTCGCGCCTTGCTGCAAGATGGCAACGCCGGGCAAGCAGCCGAGACTCTACGATGGGCGACCGCGCTAGAGGACGACGCGGCGGCGTTTTGCGACCTGGCGCTGGCGCTGCGCCAACAGCGCCTCAATGACGAGGCGGTCGCGGCATACCGGCAGGCCGTCGCTCTGGCACCGGCTCTGGCCGAGGCTCATGTCGGGCTGGCCGATCTTCTCGAGCTCGCTGGCGAACCCGCGCAAGCTGCCGAACATCTGCGCGCTGCTGCGGCGCTCGGGCAGGCTTCGGCGGAGGCGCGCCTGTGCCTCGCCCGCGCCCTGACTGTCGAGGGAAAATTCGCGGCCGCCGAAACTGCGTCGCGCAACGCGGCGGCACTCAACCCCGACCACGACCGGGTGCAGCAGCTGCTCGGCTCCGTGCTCGTTCGCCAAGGGCGGTTCGACGAGGCGGTCGTGGCTTTTGACCGCGCGTTGACCCTCAATCCGCGCCAGGTCGCGGCCCATTTTGGGATCGTCGAGGCCAGGAGATGCACCGAGGCCGATCGTTCAAGACTGGCGCCGATGCTGGCCGCGCTGGGCGATGCGTCGCTCGGCGACGAGGACCACGAGATCCTGCATTTCGCCGCCGGCAAATTGCTCGACGATCTTGGCGACTATGCTGCCGCGATCCAGCATTTTGACGCCGCCAACCGCATCCGGGAGCGCTACGCAAATTTTGACGGCGTCGCATTCGCGGATTTTTTCGATCGGCTGAGACAACGCTTCACGCGCGAGTTTCTCGAGGCTCGAGCGATGCCGGGGCACAATGCCGAAATCCCGCTGCTGATCGTCGGACTGCCGCGGTCGGGCACGACCCTCGTCGAGCAGATCCTGACCCGCCATCCGCAGATCGCAGCGGGCGGCGAACTCGACTTTTGGATCAAACAGGCCCACGGCCCGCGGTGGCTGGGCCCGACCGTCCCGAGCGCCGAGGCGGGGCGCCCGCTGGCGCAAGAATACCTGTCGCTGCTGCGCCGCATCGCACCCAACGCCGCGCGGGTCACTGACAAGCTGCCGTTCAACGTCCTCTGCCTCGGGGTCGTTCACGAGCTGTTGCCAAAGGCGCGCGTGATCCAATGCCGGCGGCATCCGGTCGACACCTGCCTGTCGCTGTATTTCACGCGTTTTCAGCAGACGATGCCGTTTGTCAGCAACCGTGGCGCTCTCGTCACGGCTTACCGCGAGTATGCGCGGCTGATGGATCACTGGCGCGCGGTCCTGCCGCCGGACCGGCTGATCGACATCGAGTACGAGGCGCTGGTGTCGGATCGCGAATCGGTGACCCGCCGACTGGTCGAGTTCGCCGGCCTCGAATGGGACGACGCCTGCCTTTCTCCGGAGCACAATCGCCGGCCGGTTGCGACGGCGAGCCTGTGGCAGGTGCGCCAGCCGGTTTACGCCACCTCGGTCGGGCGGTGGCGGAATTACCAGCCCTGGCTCGGCGAATTGCGGCAGCTGCTGAGCCCCGAGGAGTGCCGCGGCCGCCCCACGCGGTGACGCCGGCTGCCCCCGTCACCAGACCGCGGTTTTCAGCTTTTGGTTGGCGCCGGGCGGCACGGACACGGCCGGCGACCTGTTGCCATTCTCATTGCGCGAAACGGTTAAACAACCGGTGCGCCCTTGTCGGAATATTTTACGCACACGAATGTCGGATTTTTTTACGGAATTTCCGGCACAATCGGAGGTCGCTTTCACTAACCCTTTGACAACGCAATCGACCGGCATCGGCTCCGGACATTTTAACTATGATCAGACGCCCAGGGGCGGCGCTAACAGCCGCGACAAGCGTCGGTGTATTTGACATTTCTTTGCTCCCTGCCTACGGGAACGGCAGTCAAGTTATTGATTTTGGCTCGGATCGGCGCTTGGCCCAAGGCTTGCTTGGGCTAGTGTCGAGCGCCCTAACGGCGCGCTCGCTTCGGTAACCGTCCATCGTCTGAAACCGCCTGACTTTAACCGGGTTCAGCACATTTGTCGCCACGTCTTGGAGGTTAATCACAGCCCGGCTTTTACAGATCGCTACCTGGGGGAAAAGTTAACAGGCCGCACAAGCGGCTCGGGAGCCTTCGGGTGCGAAGAGCGCTCGATGATGTAAATCGGTCAAAGGGGCTTTGATGAGCAGCAGCCAGACGGTCATGCAACTCCATGGCGACGTGCGGCGATGGGGGCGAGCTCCGGCGAGCATGCCGCTGCCCACGCGAGAGTCCCTGGGAGAAGTGCCGGCAGATCAGCCCACTCTGTTCATGGTCGGCAACAGCGCCGTAATGCTCGAGGTGTTCGAGCAGGTGCGCCGCTTTGCCGCCTGTGACGTGCCGGTGCTGATCACCGGCGAAAGCGGCACCGGCAAGGAGCTGGTGGCGCGCGCGATCCATGAACGTTCGGGGCGGGCGGTCGGGCCCTATGTCGCGCTCAATTGCGCCGCGGTGCCGGCGACGCTGATCGCCTCCGAATTGTTCGGCTACGAGAAAGGGTCGTTCACCGGCGCCAACGCGCGCAAGCACGGCCATATCGAGCACGCGCACGGCGGCACCCTGTTTCTCGACGAGATCGGCGACATGCCGATCGACCTGCAAGGGCTGCTGCTGCGCTTTCTGCAGGAGGGGGAAATCCTGCGGGTCGGCGGCCGCCACCCGCTCAAGGTCGATGTCCGCGTCGTCGCGGCGACCAATGTGCGGCTGCGCGACGCGATCGCCGCCGGCAAATTGCGCGAGGACCTGTACTACCGGCTCAACGTGCTCAGCCTGCATCTGCCGCCGCTGCGGGAGCGCGACGGCGATGCCGAGGTGCTGGCGACGTATTTTCTGCGGCAGATCGCGCAGGAGCTGCGGCGCGAGCTGAGCGGCTTTACGGCGGCGGCGCTGGCGGCGCTGGTCGCTTATCCGTGGCCCGGCAACGTCCGCGAGTTGATCGCGACGATACGGCGGGCGGTGGTGATGGCCAACGGCCCGCTCGTCGATGTCGCCGATCTGCGGCTCGACCCGGCGCCGGCCCGGCCGCCGTCGCCGGTGCGGGCCGGACCGCGCCAGACCCGGCCCCGCGCCGTCTCCCGGCCCAAGCCGGGCAGCGACGGCGAGCGCGAGGCGATCTTGCAGGCGCTGCAGGACAGCAACTTCAACATGACCCGCGCGGCCCAGCTGCTCGGCGTCGCGCGCGCCACCCTCTACCGCATGCTCGAGCGCAACGGCATCGAGCTCGGCCAGCACTATCTCGTGCAGCCGACCGAGCCGGAGGCCGGGCTGTGAGCCAGGGTCGCGGAATCGGCGCGGGCGGGCGGTCGTCGCCGCGCGGCATCCTCGCCGCGATCGCGCTCGGCGTCCTGCGCCGGCACGCGGCCGCGCCTGGGCCAGGTCGCGACGGCGGGACAGTACAACCGTCTCGCAATGGGACGCGTCAACTGTCTCAATCCGCCGTCGCCACCCGGCAGGTGTTAACAAAGTCTTACTATCGTACTGAGAACGTTCGGTTTTTACCGGCAATTCGACAAGCATTTTGTTGGCATGTCGATTGCTGGTCACCAGGGGTCGGCATGCAAACCGGAACGGGAACCTTACGCGGCGCTCGGCGTCGCCGAGGGCTCCGTGCTGGCGCATGCAGGCGTGTTGCAAGGTCCGCCGCAGGGGCGGGGAAAGGAAGAGGAAAGAGGTTATGAAGAAGATTCTGTTAGCAACTTGCGCCGTCCTCGCCCTGAGCGCAGGCGGAGCGATCAGCCAAAGCGCGTTTGCTGCTAATACCCAGACGACCACCAGCAGCAGTACGGGTAACGCCGCCCAAGGTAGCGGCAGCAACAGCTCCAGCCAAGGGACCCTCGGCGGCACCGGGTTGACCGGTGGCCAGAGCAGTGGCTCCGGCACGAATGCCAACGCCAGCGGCACCGCGCAGAAGGGCAACAACGGCTCCCAGAACGCCGCCGGCGCCAGCCCCATCACCAATACCAAAACGACAACGACCAACAAGACCCCGACCGCGACCGCGTCCGGCACCAGCAGCGCCGCCTCCAACAACGGCGGGACGTCGGTCAGCAAGGGCAACGGCAACACCAAGACCACGACCACGACGGTCACGCCCACCACCACCAATAGCGGCGCCACCGCCAGCAAGGGCAGCACCGCGGTTCAGGCCAACGGCAACACGCTGACCAGCACCAAGAGCACGAGCACGACCGTCTCGCCGACCACCACCAACAGCGGCGCCACCGCCAGCAAGGGCGGCACCGCGGTTCAGGCGAACGGCAACACCCTCAACAACAAATCCGGCAATACCACGACCACGACCACGACGGTCACCCCGACCAACAGCGGCGCACAGGCCAGCAAGGGCGGCACCGCGGTTAATGCCAACGGCAACACCCTCAACAACAAATCCGGCAATACCACGACCACGTCGGTCAGCAAGACCAACACCAACACCGCCACCAACAACGGCGCCGCCGCGACCAAGGGCAGCACCGCGGTCCAGGCGAACGGCAACAGCCTGCTCTCCGGCAACACCAAGACCACGACGACGACCAAGACCAGCACGGCGAGCACGACCGGCGCCGGCAGCCCGGCGGCCAACAACGGCAGCACCGCGGTCTCCAAGGACAACGGCAACACCAAGACCAACACCAGCAACAGCAGCACGAGCGGCACCGGCAGCCCGTCCGCCAACAACGGCGGCACCGCCATCAACAAGGACTCCGGCAACACCAAGACCGTGTCGGTCAGCAACACCTCGACCAGCACGCCGACGACGACCAACAGCGGCACCGGGGCGGCGGCCACCAACGGCGGCAAGGCGACCAACGTCAGCGGCAACACGGTGGCGTCGAACGACGGCGGCAACACCAAGACGACGACCGTCACCAAGGGCGGCTCGGCGTCGGGCAGCGGCGTCAATGCCGGCGGCCACGGCACCGCGGTTCAGGCCAACGGCAACAGCCTGCTCTCCGGCAACACCAACACCAAGACCACCTCGGTCAGCAAGACCAACACCAGCACCGCCTCGGCGACCGGCGCCGGGGGCAATGCGGCCAACAACGGCAGCAAGAACATCGTCAAGGGGTCGTACAACACCAACACCAAGACCACCACGACCAACGACTCGGCGGCATCGACCGGCAGCACCGGCGGCACCGCGTCGGCGACGAACGGCGGCAAGGCGACCAACATCAACAATGGCGGCAACACCACGACCGTCAGCAAGAGCTACACCGACTCGAGCACCCACAATAAGGGCAGCTTCAACACCAGCAGCAAGAGCTACACCGACTCGAGCACCCACACGACGGGCAGCTACAATACCCACACCGACTCGAGCACCCACACCATCGACAGCGGCAACACCGACATCATGGCGTCGCTGAAGGACTCGGTCGTGGGCAGCGGGTCACTGACGCAGACGACGACCTACAGCCCGACGACGACGATCACCAGCGGGGCCGGGTCGGCGATCTCCAGCGCCACGATCAACGGCAACCACCTGAAGCAGAACGGGGCCGGTGGCGGCTACAACGGCGATGTGTCGATGTCGTACTCGATGGGCGGCCAGGGCATCCTGCAGGCCAACATGAACAGCGGCGTCGGCGCCTCCCAGCAGAACTCCGTCGCGCTTACCTCCTCGGTTGGCGGCAACGGCGGCGGGCTGAGCGGGTTCAGCCCGACGGTGACGGGCCCCCTGCACTAAGGCTCGCTCGACTAGAGCGGCCCGCGCCGTCGAACGTTCGGCGGTGCGGGCCCCGCTTTCGCAACGAGAGACTTTGACGGGGTTTGACACCATGAAACGATCCGCCGCCTGGACCGTCGCGTCTGTGCTCGCAGCAGCCGTCGGCGTCTCCGGCTCTTGTCTGGCAGCCGACCTAAAGGTGCCGACCGGATCACCCGCGGCGGTGCTGAGCGCACTCGCCGGAACCGCGGTGCCAATTGCCGAGCTTGGCAAGGAACGCGCTCGCGGCATCACCGTCGACGCCGGCACGGGTGCGGCGACCAGCGCCGGCACCAGCGCCAACAACGCCGTGATCGGCAGCCCGATCGCCGGCACCATCAGCAACGATCACTCGATCGACAACAACGCCGGCATCACCTCGGTCTTGCAGAACTTTGGCAACAACTCGGTCATGCAGGTCAGCACGACGATCAACATCACGGTCTCCAAGTAGGCAGGCGACACGGGATTGGGAAAAAAAGGGATCGTGTGATGACGAGGCCGATCCTGCCGCGGCACCCGGCGCTGACGGCGGCGCTGTCGGCGGGGATCATGATCCTCGCTGCGACCGCCGGCTTGCCCGCCCAGGCGGGCTCGCTTTACCTCGATGTCGGTGCCGGCCTCGGCGGCGGCGCTATGTCGCTGCACGTCGAAAGCTTCCAGGAGCAGAAGTATCGCGAGACAATCGCGCAGGAGCACGATTTTTCCTGCGGCTCCGCCGCGCTCGCCACCCTGCTCAGCTTTAACTACGGCCGGCCGGTCAGCGAGACCGAAGTCTTTAAGGACATGATCTTAAACGGCGACAAGAAGGTCATCAGCGAATCGGGATTTTCCCTGCTCGACATCAAACGTTACCTCCAGCGCAACGGACTGGAGTCGAATGGCTTTCGCGCACCTTTAAGCAAGCTGGAGGAGGTCCGGCTGCCGGCGATCGTATTGCTCAACGTCCGTGGCTATCGCCACTTTGTCGTGCTCGAAGGCATCGTCGACGGGCGGGTTTTGCTCGCCGACCCGGCGAACGGCATGCGAAGCGAGCCGAAGGGCGTGTTCGAGGCGGAATGGAGCGGCATCTTTTTCCTGATCACCAGCGATGTCGCGGAGGGCCAGAAGAGCTTTAACAGTGGTCAGAAATGGGCGGCGGCGCCGGGTCCTCCGTGGGATCTGACCCGCTACGCGCTCGACCTGTCTCAGTTGGCCCAACCGGGTCTGTTGAACTTGACCCGGTTTTGAAAAATGTGTCCCACGGGAGGGCAAAGTGACCTGCCAGTTTACGCTGCTCGCGGCGTGCGCCGTGATCGCAGCGAGCCTGATCGGGGGATGCTCGCTCAATGCCGTCAACAACACCGCGGGCCCGGTTGCCAAGGCCCCGGCCCCAACCGCGACCGTCGCTCGGGAGCCGCGCGCGGCGCCAGCCAATCCGGCTCCCGCTCCAGCCAAGCCGGCGCCTGCTCCAGTCGTCGCGAACCGCGAATTGGACCAGCAGCTGGCGAGCGTCGCGCTCGACGACGCAAAGCTCAGCGACATTCGCGGCGGTTACGACACGAGCTCGGGGGTGACCTTGAACTTCGCCTTCCAGCAGGCGACGTTTGTCAACCACAACCTGACCGAGAACATCGTGGTGCCGACCTTGACGATCGCGCCGGGCCAGGGGACGAGCTCGGCGTCGGGTGCAATGGCCGGCGCGGCCGCCCGCCCGAACGTCAGCGTGGGCTCGCTGGTCGGGCTCGGCATCGCCGGCGCGTCGCCCGGCGTCGGCAATGCCGGCGGCATCAGCTCGGCCACCGTCGTCGCGAACGGCAGCGTGCAGACGCAGGTCAGCGTTTCGAGCCAGGCGCTGCAGGCGCTGGTCAGCAGTGGGCTGGCGACCGTCGTCGGTCCGACTGGTGCGGGCGCCAACAACGGGATAACCACGACGGTCGCCAATACCGCCAGCAACCAGCTTATCCAGCAGCTGACGACGGTCGACATCGGGGTCAGTGGGCTATCGAAGCTGATGCAGCAGAGCGTGGCGTCCACGGTGATGAACCGGCTCGCCGGCCCGAACGGGTTCCGGTGAGGCGAAATCGGGGGGAGCGAACTATCTCGGGCATCGGCGGGCGAAACCTCACCGGGACAATCGCGAGCGCATCGTTGTTGACCAGGTGCGCCGGCCGACAGCAGACGGGGGGCAGGTTGTGAGAACCTTGAAGAAGCGAACAGAGCGTTTCCGAACAGCGGGGCCGCGGGCCTTGCTCGGCGTGTTGGCGCTGGTCCTCGGACTTGCCTGGTTGCCGGATTCCGGCCGGGCAGCCGAGCCGCTCGGCCCGGCCCGGCCCGGCGGTCTGCCCGAGGTGCTGGCGAGCGTCACGACCCTGTCCGACACGGCGATGGCGCGGGAGAGTGCCGCCGGGGTGCAGCCGGCGCCGGTCCTTGGCGACCAGGCCGGGCATCCGCGCGTGCTGTTGTGGGACGAGATGAAGGCGCCGCCCGAGCTGCCGCTGGGAACCAACGGAACCGTGACGCTCACGACCGGCGCCAGCGGCGGCGGCAAATAGCGGCGCACCCCGAAGGGCGTCTAACTAGAGCGGCTTCCGGTCAGGTCGCGGAGCCGGCTTGGTTAAAGAAGCGTCGCATTGCTGCGCGGGTAGCGGTCGAGGGTTCGCCCGACGCTCTGCCGAAGGCCTCGCGGGTGCGCTCGGCGGCCTTGCGCCGCGCCGCTTTGAATTTGGCGACAGCCCGCTCGATCGGTTGGGGTCAGGGGCGGCAGATCGAGGAGCTGGGCGCCCGGCGCGATGATCGCCTCCGCCACACCGGCGATCTTGCGAGCAGGACAATGTCGTCCGGCCGCCGGCTCGCCGCCAGGGAGAAGCAGCGCCTGCTGGAGCGGGCGCTCAGCGCCGAGTCTAAGCGCGCCTTTGGGATACGAGAAGGGTGAGCCGGCCGGCCGCAGCAGTGGCGACAGCCGCAGCGGCTATTCGAGCAAAACCGTGATCGGCGACGATGGCGCGATCGAGATTGCGGTGCCGCGCGACCGCAACGGCAATTGCGGCCCGCAAATCGGCTCCAATGGCGAGACCCGGCTCAACGGTTTCGACGATCGCATCATCAGTCACCACACCCGCGTCCGTGCCGCCGTCAAAACCGGCCAACACCTTGCGCCGTTCAACAGATGCACAACCGAATAGAGGCGCGCTACACTCTGTCTGCATCGGGGTTCCCCGGGTCCGAGATGAACCGTTTGCGCAACTCGATTTTCTCAGATCCAGAATCCCCATGCACCTACCGTTGTGAGAAACCCGGGCTAAAACGATGAGCCCCGAAACATATCTAGAGCGGGTGCGGTCGCTGTTGCCGGTGTTGCGCGAGCGCGCGGCACACGCGGAAAAGCTGCGCCGGCTGCCGGACGAGACCTTTGCCGACCTTCAGGAAGCGGGGCTGCTCCGCGCACTGCAGCCAAAGCGCTATGGCGGCTTTGAGCTCGACCCCGGCGTGTTCTACCAGGCTGTGACCGAGGTCGCCGCCGTGTGCGGCTCGACCGGCTGGGTCTTGGGCGTTCTCGGCGTCCACAATTGGCACGTCGCGATCTTGCAGCCGCAGGCGCAAGAGGATGTCTGGGGCGAGGACGACAGCGTCCAATTGTCGACGTCGCTCGCACCGACCGGAACCGTCGAACGCGCCCCTGCCGGCTATCGCTTGCGCGGCCGCTGGTCGTTCTCGAGCGGCTGCGACCATTGCCGATGGGCCGTGCTCGGCGGCAACGCCCCGGCTGCGAGACCCGGCGAGCCGCCCGACCCGCGCGTTTTCCTGGTGCCGCGCCGCGATTATGCGATCGACGACAATTGGCGGGTGGTCGGGCTGTGTGGCACCGGCAGCAAGAACATCGTCGTCGAGGACGCGTTTGTCCCCGAATACCGCACCCATTCCTACCGAGACGCTTTCGCGCTGAACCATCCGGGCGCGGCCGTCAACAAGGCACCACTCTACCGGCTGCCGTTCGGGCTGGTCTTTACCTACGGTATCGTGTCGCCGGCGATCGGCGCCGCAGCGGGTGCCCTCGAGGCGTTCCGCGAGCAGGCGCTGAGGCGCATCAATGTGCGCGACGGCTCGCGCGCGGTCGAGGACCCGTTCATGCAATATCGCTTGGCCGAAGCGGCGGCCGAGATCGACGCGGCACGCGACCGCATGCTCGCCAACTTCGCCGAGATGATGCGCCTCGCGCGCGCCGGTAAGGAGATCCCGCTCGCCATGCGCGCCCGCTGTCGCTGGGATTCGGGCAAGGCAGTCGACCGCAGCGTCAACGCCGTTGACCGGCTCTTCGAGGCCAGCGGCGGGCACGCGCTCTTTCTCGACAACCCGATCCAGCGCGCCTGGCGCGACGTGCACGCGATGCGCGCGCATGCCGGCAACAACCCCGAGCGCGCCTCCTTCATCTTCGCCCGCTCCGAATTCGGCCTTCCGCCACAGGACATCCGGTTTTAACGCGCGATCTTCGCGGCGATCCGCGGGCTCGCATCCGCTTTTCTGAACAGCGCCAATCGCGCTCGCGCGATTGGCGCTGCTGCGCTAGCATGCCGCAGCATCCGATGTTCGGGAGGAATGCCGATGACCCGCGCTTATGACGTTGTCGACGCCGACGGCCACATCCTCGAGCCGCTCGATCTGTGGGACCACTATATCGACCCGGCGTTCCGCGAGCGCCGGCCGCGCTTTGCCATCGACGAGAACGGCAAGGAGCGCCTCCAGGTCGAAGGCAAAATGCTCGGCAACCCGCGCGGGATCGGCAGCCTCGGCGCGGTCGGCGTCCGCCAGGGGGCGGTCAAGCCCGACACGCTCAAATATGCCGAGGGGAAAAAGGGCGGGTTCGACCCGCACGCCCGCATCGTCGACATGGACGCCGACGGCATCGACGCCGCGTTCCTCTACCCGAGCCTCGGCCTCTTCGCCGGCGCGGTCGCGGACCCCGGGCTCGCGGGTGCCATGTGCCGCGCCTACAACCGCTGGCTCGCGGACTACTGCAAGCCCTACCCCGAGCGCCTCTTCGGGGTCGCGATGCTGCCGATGCAGTCGGTCGAGCTCGCGATCGACGAGATGCGCTTTGCCCGCGAAACGCTCGGGATGCGCGGCGGCTTCCTGCGGCCGAACCCGTATCACGGCAACAAGATGATCAGCGACCCGATGTACGAGTCGTTCTGGACGATGGCCGAGGAGCTCGACTTCTCGATCGGATTTCACGAGGGCTCGACCACCGCAATGCCGACCGTCGGCGTCGACCGCTTCGAGGCGGACCGCGCGGCCCGCCACATGATCAGCCACACGATGGAGATGATGCTGGCCGCGATGAGCGTGATCTGGGGCGGCGTCGTCGACCGCCACCCGCGGCTGCGCGTCGCGTTCCTTGAATCGGGCGGCGGCTGGATGGCACCCTGGCTCGACCGCATGGACCGGCATTTCGACGACCAGGGCTTTAACGAGTCCGCCCCCAAACTGCGGCCGAGCGAGTTGTTCCAACGCAATTGCTGGATATCGTTCGAGCCGGTCGAGGGCAGTCTTGCCATCCTCGCCGACTATATCGGGCCCGACAAGATCATGTGGGCGACCGATTATCCGCATCAGGACGGGTTCTTCCCGGGCGCGCCCGAAATGGTGCGCGAGCGCCTGAGGGGCACCTCGCCGGCGACCCAGCGCGGCGTGCTCGCCGGTGGCGCGCTCGCGTTTTACGGCATGAACTGACAACGCCGGCTCTGGACGCGGGAGTCCGACCGAGCCCGCGGCGCCGCCCCGCCTTTGGCGACCGCTGTTGCGAGGACTGCCGGCGGTGCCGCGGCGGATTGACCGGGAGGAGAGGAAGATGGCGGACAAGATTAGGCTTGGCCTGATTGGGGCCAGCGTCCGGGGCACCTGGTCGGCCCGCTCGCACCTGCCGGCGTTGCGGGCCAGCGCGGAGGCGGAGCTGACCGCGGTGTGCACCACCCGGGCCGACAGCGCCGAGGCGGCGCGCCAGGCCTGGGGCGCCCGGCTCGCCTTTGACGACTATCGGCGGATGGTCGCCTCGCCCGAGATCGACGCGGTCGCGGTGGTCGTGCGCGTGCCGTCGCACTATGCGCCGACCAAGGCCGCGCTCGAGGCCGGCAAGCACGTCTATTGCGAATGGCCGCTCGGCCGGACGACGGCCGAGGCGGTCGAGCTGGCGGCGCTCGCCAAGGCCAAGGGGCTCGCCACCGCGGTCGGCCTGCAGGCGCGGGTCAACCCCGCCATCATGCACATGAAGGCGCTGGTCGAGGCCGGGTTTGTCGGCGAGGTCATGTCCATCCACGTCAGCCTGATGCGCGAGGGCGTGTTGACCCGGCCGTCGCACCGCACCTGGCAGCGCGACATCGAGCTCGGCGCCAACACCCTGACCATCGCCAACGGCCATACGGTCGACGCGATGCGCTTTGTCGCCGGCGATTTCAGCCGGCTCTGCGCGGTAGTGACGACCCAGGCGAAGCAGTGGCTCGACACCGGCGCCAACACCTGGCTGGATGTGACCTCGCCCGACAACGTGCTGGTCAGCGGCCGGCTCGCCAACGGGGCGGTGGCGTCATCGCATATCGCCGCCATCCCGTTCGCGGGCAGCGGCTACCGTATGGAAATCTACGGTCGCGACGGGACCCTGGTCGCTTCCGGCGAGGATTCGCCGCAGCTGAGCGAGGTCGCGCTTCACGGTGCCCAGCATGGCAACCCCTTGGCGCCGATCGCGGTGCCTGGGCATTTCAATGTCGCGGCATCGGGAACGCCGTCGGGCGAAGCGCGCAATGTGGGCCAGATGTACGCCTTGTTTGCCCAGGCGATCCGAAATCGGATGCCCGGCGGCGGCCAGACCAGCCTTCCGACATTCGCCACCGCGGTCGAGCTGCACCGCTTGGTCGACGCCATAAAACAAGCGTCCGACAACGGCCGTGAGGCGGCCTTCGCACCCGACGGTCGCGCCGGATGACGCTCGGCGGTGCTGCCGGCGGCGAGCGCTTCGAGGTAGCCTATCTGGTGCTGAGCGGGACGACGACGGCGGCGCGCTGTCCCGAGTTGCTGCGCGGGCTCGTCGGACTAGGTTTTGAGGGCGTCATAGCGCTGCCGACCCCGAATGCGTCGCGCGTGGTTGCGTTGCGCGAGCTCGCCGACGTCGAGGGGGCGCAGGTCGTCGAATCCTACTTCGATCTCGCGATCCGCCCGCGGCCGCCGCGCGGCGTGGCGCTGTTCGCACCGTGCAGCTTCAACTCGCTGAACAAGCTCGCGCACGGCATCGCCGACAATCTCGCGCTGTCGGTCGTCGCCGAGGCGATCGGACGGGAAACGCCGGTCATCGTCGGCCCGTCGTTGAACGCGCCGCTGCTGAACCATCCGGCGGCGCGCGCGTCGCTCGAGCGGCTGGCCGGCTGGGGTGTCGCGATCGTGCCGCCGGTCGATGACGGCGCCGGGCCGCGCCTCGCCCCCACGGCGGCGCTGCTCGACGCGGTCCGGCCTTATGTTCGGCTTCCGTCGGCGCCCGCCCGGTAAGCCGCAAATGCCGGTGCGCCTGCCACCCTCGGCCCTCGCATGACACCAATTTTGTCGTTCGGATCGAGACTCTTGTCGATTTCGGGTCGAGGCCAGGGTTTCCGGGGGATCTTTCGCGGCGGGGGCTCTGCGCCTATCCTGACCGGGGCTAAACGGGAGGAAGGCCGATGAGACGCTGGCTCGCCGTCGTCGCCGCAATGGCGGCCCTCTGCGCGTTAAGCGGTGCCGTCCGTGCGGCCGGCGTCGAGCTGACCGTGGTGCTGGCCGCCGACGTGTCGCGCAGCGTCGACGACGGCGAGTTCGAATTGCAGCGCAAGGGCTATGCCGCGGCGCTGACCGACCCGCGCGTGCTGAAAGCGGTCCATGCCACCAAAAGCGGGGCGGTCGGCGTGTGCTTTATCGAATGGTCGGGAGAAGACGACCAGCGCATCGTGCTGCCGTGGACCGAGATCCGCGACGAGGAGGACGGCGGCGGCGCCGCGGCGGCGATCCTGAAGGCGCCGCGTTCGTTCACCGGCCGGACCTCGATCAGTGCGGCGATCGAGTATGCGATGGCTTATTTCGGCAAGGCGACCTGGCCGGCAGCACGGCGGATCATCGACATTTCAGGTGACGGCACCAGCAATGCCGGCCCGCCGCTGACCGAGGCGCGCGACCAGGCTATCGCCGCCGGGGTCACGATCAACGGGCTCGCGATCATCAACAACAAACCCAACCTCGGCTATTCCGCCCATACCAACCCGCCCGGCGGGCTGCCGAATTACTACCGCCAAAACGTGGTCGGCGGCCCGAACGCCTTTCTGATCGTCGTCAAGGATTTCAACTCGTTCGCCGATGCCATGGCGAACAAGCTCACCAAGGAGATCAACGTCGCGGCGGCGAGTCCGGGCGACCCGCGCGCCGCCGGCGGTGCACGACGCGCCGAGCTTCCCTGAGCCCCTCCTCGCAACCTGCCACGGGGCATGGGATGCCGCCTGGCCGTGCGCGGAAAAACCGGCTTCGCGTCGCTTGCCCGTCCTTCGAGCCGCCGCGCTCCTTCAGAGCCTATGAAGAAGTCGCTGGCGTCACGGGCGGGCGTGGTTCGAGACGCGCCCCCAGTTCTAGCCCGGGGCACGCTCTTCAGGTGCTCCTCTCCATGACGGACGTCTTTGAGAGAATTGGAAATGTTCCTCATCCTGAGGAGCCCGCCTGGTGTCGTGATCGAGAAACTCGACCGATTTGGTTACCGCAACTTCTCTCGCTCAATACCGGCGCAGGCCGGTACCCATGCCCAAAATGGATCCTGACCTTCGTCGGGTATGCAGAACTTCTCGATCACTACACCAACGCGGTTGCCGATCGAGCTGCACCGCGCTCATCTAGGGGGAGGGCCTCTGTCAGCACTCCGATTTTTACTCATGCGGCGCGCCGCCAAATCCCAGCTTCTGGCACTGCTGCCGGGCGCCGCCCGATGAAAGGCTTCCATGGATTTCCGGGGGCAATCGTAATTTCTTCTGCTATCGCGCTCGTCGGCACTGTTCCGGCCTGGTCGGCGCCGCCGCCAGCGGCCGATGCCGACTGGCCCTGCCAGCAGCGGCTGGTGCCAAGGCTCGCGGCGGCAACGTACTGGAGCGGGCCGTCCCCGGGCGATGCGGGAGATTGGCATGCCGACCCTGAGGTCGCCGAGCTCGTCCGAAGCATCGCACCCCGGCGGGTCTCGACCGAGGACGGGTTGACTGCGATCGCCACGTTTGTCCGGGGCCTGCCGCCGGCCGACCGCCAGCGCCGGATTGCGCTGGCCTTTCGCGGGCTGCTCGACGAAAGCGACCACGAGCGTGCCGGTTTGATCGAGGAGCTGAAGGAGATCGGCCGGCGCCAGCGCGAGTTGTCGGAGCTTGTCGCCCGGCTCACCGCCCAAGTCAACGCCATCCCACCCGACGTCGGCGCGGAAGCGGCGGCGAAGCGCACCGAGCTCGATGAGCGGCGGGACTTTACCGCGCGGAATTTCGAAGAGTTCCAGCGCACGATCCGCTACGCCTGCGAGACCCCGGTGGCACTCGACGCGCGCCTTGGCGCCTGGGCCCGCGCATTGCAGCAAGCCGCCCCGCATTAAGGCGAGCTACCGATGCTGCTGCTTCCAGCCCTTGATCGTCGCGAGCCCGCGGGCGTTGGTCAGCACTGCACCGCCGAAATCCGCTTCGGTCGCGTTCGCGCCAGTCAGATTCGCGCCGGTAAGATCAGCGCCCGACAGATCGGCTCCGGACAGATTGGCGCCCCGCAAATCTGCGCCGGTCAAATTGGTGAAACGCAGCAGCGCGAGACTGAGATCGGCCTGTGAAAAATCGGCGCCGGCCAGATCGGCGCCGGAAAGATCGCTGCGCATCAGCCCCATCGACTGGTTTTTCAGATCGGCGCCCATTCTGGCGCCATGAAAATTGGCGCCGCTTAAATCGAACCGGGCGAGGCGGGCCATAATGTGCGCGTGCGAGAAGTTGGCGCGTCGGAAGGTCGGGGCCTCGGCCGGCGAGTAGTCCAACCCGGACGAGACCACAAGGCCGAGGAGGCTCGACCGCGACAGGTTCGCGTCCGTGAAATTCGCCCGCATGATCCAGGCAAGATCGAGCTTCGCGCCCGACAAGTCGGCTTCAGCAAAATTCGCCCCAACCAGCTTTGCTCCGAACAGGTTCGCCCGCGAGAGATTTGCTCCTCTAAAGTCGAAGTTTCTGAGGTCGAGATTTTCGAGCGATCTCCCCGACAGGTCAGCCGGCCGGCCGGGCGCCGCCGCGGCTACGATTTTCTGAACCTGCGCGACCGTCAGGTCGGCGCCGTAGGCCGGCGGCACGGTTGCCATCACCAGCAGCCACAAGAGGCCGGGCGTTTTGGTCATCGGTATCCGGGGAGCGGCCGCGCCGTCGCCAGGGGCAGTTTTGCCGCTTCCCAGCCGTCGGTGCCGTCGCGGTACCAATAGACGCGCGTGTAGCCCCAGTTTGCCGCGCGCCTGGCGGCGTTCCAGCTCATCCAGCAATTGGCAAGGCAATAAAAGACCACCGGCATGTCGGGCCGGTGCTTGGTCAGCCGGTCGAGGTTGGCGCGGAAAAAGGCCTCGATCTTCGGGTCGAGCGCGCCACGCCCGACATCGGGCAGCCACACGCTGCCGGGGATGTCGCGCCGCGGCACCGGCAGCCACACCGCCGCCGCCGGCAAATTCGCCGGCCGGCGCGGTGCCGCGAGCACGTCGACCCACACCGCACCGCCCTTGTCCCAGACCTGCCGCGCCGCCGCGGTGTCGAGTGCCGTGCCGCCGGCGACGGTCGCCGGCGTCGGCGCCCGATAATTGTCTGTCCGGTATCCCTGCAGTTCCGGGGGTGCGGCGCGCGCGGCAACTGCCCCCACAAGCAATGCCGCCAGTAAGAGGCCGCCGAGCACGCGGCGGATGGCCCCCGGTCTCACGGGTTGGTCAACCTGCCCTGCTCGTCGAGCAGCGGCACACCGTAGCCGCGCAGGATCGTGGTGATTTCCGGCTGCTCCTTCAGGATCAAGGCATTGACGCGGCGCCGCCACTCGGGCTCGTTCGCGCGCACGCCCATCGCGATGTGGTATTTCATGCGGGGCGATCCCGGCTCGTCCGCCAGCGGGACCAGGGTCAGCGGCAGCTTGTCGTGCTTGCGGTAATAGCCGGCGACCGGGCCCCACAGAAAACCCACGTCGATCGTCCCGTCGACGACGTCCTCGACCATTTGATGGGTGGGCGACTCGACGCGGGTGTCGACGGTCAGCTGGTAGGGCTTGGTGCGCGCCATCAGATCGTGCCGCACCAGAAGGTCGGAGGGCGGGGTGGCGCTGACCACGCCAAGGCGCAAGGCCGCGAGCCGCGGATCCTGCATATCCTTAAAGTCGAATCCTTTGTCCGACCGGTACACCATCACGTAGGTCGTGAAGTAATACGGGTTTGTCGTCTGCATGATGTCGTCGCCGGCCACCGTCCCCACCACGAGGTCGCAGCGGTGGGCCTGCAACGTATTGCGGACAAACCCGATGATCTGCGGAAACCAAGTGTATTCGACCTTGAGGTCGAGGGCGGCGCCCATCAAGTCCGCGATCTTGTTCTCGAAGCCCTCTTTCTTTTCGTTGGAGAACGGCAGGTTGCCGGGGTCGGCGCAGACCCTGAGCGCGGTGCGGTCGACAATGTCGGCGGTCTGCGCCGCCGCCGGCCGGCCGGCGGCGAGGAGGGCGGCGGCAGCCAGCGCCGCCAGTCCGCGCCAACGCCCGCCCATCTAGTCGCCGACCCGCGGCGGCCGGCCGCGCCCGACGGCGCCGTCGGCGCGCGCCTTCAGATAGGCCCAGATGTCATCGAGATAGTCCATGACGTCCTCGACCGTGCCGAACGGCGGCATCACGTTTTCGCTCGCGGTGTTGACCTCGGTTTTGCCGTTGACGACGATTTCGTTGAACTGGTCCTGCGTCATGTGCTTGACCGAGTCGACGAGGTCGGGGGCATACGAGCTGCCGGCGCCGTCCGGCCCGTGGCAGCGCATGCACGATTCGGTGTAGCGGCGCCAGCCATTGTAGGTCTTCTTGTCGACCTTGCCGTTCTCGATCGTATAGGGCTTTGGCGCCGGCCCCCCGGTTTGCGCCGCAAGACCGAGGTTTGCGGCGAAGATCCCGGCGGCGGCGACGAGCGGCAAGAACCGTCTCACGGCCAACAACAGTCTCAAGATTCTGTATCCAAGCTGCATGGCCAACGGGAGATGACCGATGGGGCTGCGGAGAAATAAGGCCGGCCCTTCGAGACAGCGCCGGCCTTCGCCGAGTTACGGGGGAACGAGCGCGTCAGTCGGGCAGCGCGAACACTGTCAGCACGCCGCCGAGCTGGGTGTAGTTCGCCAGCGCCTTGTAGGCCCCGACCGCACCCAGGCCCTCGGTGTCCTTGGTCAGCCCCGCCGCCATGCCGATGCCGGCCCAGCCGCCCACACCCGACAGCACGGCGATGTATTGCTTGCCGCCGTGGGTGTAGGTGTTGACGTTGCCGATGATCCCGGACGGGGTCTTGAACCGGTACAGCTCCTTGCCGGTCTGCATGTCGACCGCCTTCAGGTAGCCTTCGAGCGTGCCGTAAAAGACCACGTTGCCGGCGGTGGCGAGCGCGCCCGACCACACCGAGAACGCCTCCGGTTCGGACCACACGATCTTGCCGGTGCCGGCGTCCCAGGCGATAAAGTTGCCGAGGTTGTTGTCGCCCTGCGGCGGGTACATCGACAAGGTCGCGCCGACATAGGGCTGCCCGGCGGTGTACGACACCTTGAACGGCTCGTAATCCATGCAGACGTGGTTGGTCGGGACATAGAATATCCCGGTCTTTGGCGAGAACGCCGCCGGCTGCTGGTCTTTCGAGCCAAGCGCCGCCGGGCAGACATTCTTGTAGTTGACGTCCTCACCCTTGGAGCCCGGGGCATACTGCGCGACGACCTGCGGGCGGCCGGTTTGCATGTTGACCCTGGTCGCCCAGTTGACCTTGGGATCGTATTTCTGGGCGACGAGCAATGCGCCGGTTTCGCGGTTCAAGGTGTAGCCAAAGCCGTTGCGGTCGAAATGCACGAGCGCCTTCACCGGCTGCCCGTTCACGTTGATGTCGGCGAGGATCATCTCGTTGACGCCGTCATAATCCCACTGGTCGTGCGGCGTCATCTGGTAGACCCACTTGGCGACCCCGGTGTCCGGGTTGCGGGCGAAAATGGTCATCGACCATTTGTTGTCGCCGGGCCGCTGCACCGGGTTCCAGGTGCTGGGGTTGCCCGAGCCGTAATAGACGAGGTTCAACTCCGGATCGTAGGACATCCAGCCCCAGGTATCGCCGCCGCCGATCTTCCACTGATCGCCCTGCCAGGTTTTCAGCGACGAATTATTGCCCACCGGCTTGCCGAGCGAGGTCGTGCTCGCATCAAACAGGATCTGGTCGTCCGGCCCCGCCGAGTAGGCCCGCCAGGCCTTTGTGCCGTCCTTGACGTTATAGGCGGTGACGTGACCGAGGACGCCAAACTCGCCGCCGCTGTCGCCGATCAGCACCTTGTCCTTAACGACCAGCGGGGCGCTGGTGCCGGTCTCACCCTTTTGCGGATCGCCGTCCTTGACGCTCCACACGACCTGGCCGGTCTTGGCGTCGAGCGCCACCAAGGTGGTGTCGGCCTGGTGCAGGAAGATCTTGCCGTCGCCGTAGGCGACACCGCGGTTGACCGTGTCGCAGCACATGACCGGGATCACCGTCGGATCCTGCTTCGGCTCGTACTTCCACAGGATGCGGCCGTTGTGGTTCAGGTCGAGCGCAAAGACGTTATTCGGGAATGGCGTGCTCAAGTACATCACGTCGCCGATCACCAACGGGCCGCCTTCGTGGCCGCGCAGCACGCCGGTCGAGAACGTCCACACCGGCCGCAAATTCTTGACGTTGTCCTTGTTGATCTGGTCGAGGGCGCTGTAGCGGCTGTTGGCGTAATCGCCCGCCGGCATCACCCACTGGTTCGGGTCCTTGGAAAGCTGGGTCAGCTGATCGTCGGCGCTTGCGGCGCCCGAGCCGAACACAAACGCCAATGCCGGTATCAGCAAACGATATGCCTTCGCCATTTCCATCCCTCCCTAACTCCTTGGCTCGATCGGCTCGCGCGCAAGACGCGGCCGAAATCGCAACCCCGGTGATTGAGCCGGGCCGAGCGTTGGTAAACCGATGCTATGTCACTTCCGGTTGCCCGACAAGCAGGTGCTTGGGTCCGCCGAGCGCGGCGCCGGAGCGCTGATGAGGGCCGCGTCAGGCCGGCCGTTGGCGCGCAACATTGCGCTCGCAGCGCCACCGCGACAGCATCCATTTCGGATGGTCCGACAGCCAGCTTGCGGCGTACTCCTGGGCGCGCAAAACGCAAGCGAGCGGGGCCATGTCCTCGACCGGGCGCTGCTCGACGCACGAGCCGGGCGCCGACTGGAGGCAAAAGACGAGCACGAGCGCGGTCATCTCCGGTCCTTTCGCGCGTCCAATCCGAATTGAGCCGCTATACCGTACTTCGCGCCGGTCCGACAAAGTTATGCGGCCGATCGCGAACGGAGGGTGGAATGACAAGTCCTCGCCGGCGGGCAATCGGCGCCGGAGCGGCGATCGCCGCCTTGCTCGTGGTCGGGGCGGCGCAGGCGAGCCGGACCGCTGCCGGGTCGACAGCAATTGGGCCGCCCGACGCGGTTCGCCTTGCCGGGTCCGATGTCGGGCCGCGCTCCCCGGCAATCTTCGTGGCGGCCGCGCCCGGCCCCAACAGCCATGACTATCCGACCGCAACCCGAGCCGACTACGTGATCGGCTGCATGGCCGCCAACGGCAACACCCGCGAGGCGCTGCTGAAGTGCTCCTGCGCGATCGACACGATCGCCGGGCTGATGCCCTACACCGATTACGAGCGCGCGGAGACGGCGCTGAGCCTGCAGCAGGGCGGCGGGGTCGGCGGCCGCGTTGGCCTGTTCCGCGATCCGCCGCAGATCAAGGCGGTGATCGAGGAGCTGCGCCGCGCCCAGGCCGAGGCCAACCTGCAGTGCCGCTGAATACCGGCAGGGCTGCGCGCCACGGGTCCGCGGACCACGCGTCCGTGACGGCAGCTACATCTGCGGGGGCGCCGGCACCGGCCAGCTCTGGGTAAAGTGACGCTGGCTGCTGTCGAGGATTTCGGCGGTCAGCACGCCGGAGTTTGCCCCGCCGCGCGGCCGAAACGCGAAGTTGAACGTTGGATCCTCGCTGATCGAAATGTCCGATTCGAGCTTGAACACCAAGTCGCCGTTGTAGGTGACCTTGAGCGTCTGCATAAAATCGGCCGGGATGTAATAGTGGGTCAGCTGGTCCACCTGGAGCCCGGAATTGTTCGGGTGACTGATCAGCAGTTTCGCCTGCAGCGGCAGGTCGGGCTTTGGATGGTCGCCGAGCACCAGCTTCATCTTGCCGAGGCGTTTTAGCGCCAGGGCCTGGTCCTTGCCGGCCGGCGCCGAGCAGCCGCCCGCCGCCTTGATAAACCGCGCCGCCGCGTAGAGCCGCCCGTCGGCGGTTTCGGCGACCGCGTGCAGGTAGGTGTAGTCGTCGATCCGCACCCTGGTCTCGATATGCCGCGCGTCCGCCAGCGGCCCCAGTATAAAATGCGCGGCGAGCGGCGAGGGGTTGTAGTCGATGACCAGATAGAGCGCGCGCACCTCGGGGGCGAGCTTGTCGGCGACCGTGATCGTCACCGGCACGATCGCCGCGTCCTCAGCACGATTAGGCGCCTCGATTGCGACGAGGCCATCGGCGTCGGCGATCGCGCGGTCGCCAAAGATCGCGTGCCGCAGATCGGACCAGCGCTGGGCGCGCTCGGCCTCGCTCGGTGCGGCGAGCGCGGTGCCGCCGAGCGTCAGCATGACAAGGCAGAAAGACGCGGCGGCTTGGCCTAGTGTGCTCCGGGTCATTCCCATTCGAGCTCCTTGTAAGCCGCCGTCACGTTGCGCGCGTGGTAGGCGTCGAACAACAGCCAGTGCCCGCGCTCCGACTGTGCGACATGACGATCGGCGTCGGCAATATCGACCCCGGCCTTGATCGCGGCGCGGGTGTCGCGCGCGACGGCCTCAAGGTAGCGCTGTTCGGGTGCGGCGGCTTGCGGCCACGGCACCGAAACCGGCCCGTGGCCAGGCACCGCCCGCGCCGCCGGGATCGCGGTCACCTGGCGCAGTTCGTCGAGCCAGCCGACGAGGCTGCCGTCGATGACCGGAATGCGGTCGACGAACAATAGGTCGGCGAGCCAGAAGGTCCGCGTCGCCTCGTCAAACACGGTGAGGTCGCTGTCGGTGTGCGCCGGGCCGTGCGCCCATACCACAAGCCGCCGCCCTCCGAGATCGAGGTCGAGCCTGGTCGACACCAGGACCGTCGGCGGCACGACCTCGCTGCCGTCGGCCTCGGCGCCCAACGTCTCGTGCAGCCGGCGCAGATAGTACGCGCCGCGCTCGGCCAAAGCGCCCGGCAGCTTCGCGTGGCCCACAAAATCCGGGTGGTCGGCGCGGAACGCGGCGGCCCCGAAAATATGGTCGGGATGCACATGGGTCATGATGACATAGCGGATCGGCAGCTGGGTCTGCGTCCGGATTGCGGCACGCAACGCGGCACCTTCCCGATAGCTGCCGCCCGGGTCGATCACCGCCACCGCGCGGTTGCCGACGATGAAGCCGACATTGGCGATCTCGTCGCCATTTGCGGGCGACGCGTCTTCTTGGACCCCGCCGTGGACAAAGACCCCGGGTGCTATTTCGCTGACCGGCAACGGTGCCGTCGCGGCAGCGCCCGCGGCGCTCGCGAGGGCGAGAAAGACCGCGACCGCCCGCAGCGTCCCCAAAACCGACATGACGAGCGTTCTTCGATGCCGCGCATAGCGCAGCGCCTTCCCAGCCCTATAAACGTTCACGGCCGGTTGTCTTTGCAGCGTGGGAACGCGTGCTCCGCCGCCGTGATGCCGGGCGGTGCGCCGGCGGCGACAAGCCCTTTAGCGGGGCGGCGTCGCGTAGCGAGGCGTGCTCGATTCGGTCGCTCCG
>DATMLF010000190.1:0-8344 GCA_035570595.1 Allostellaceae bacterium | reverse complement strand
CGATCATCGGCGGCGCGTTTGCCATCGCAGCGATCAGCTTGATCCTGCTCGCGCTGGGCGCGGGGCTGGGGTTCGCCTCGGTTTCGCCGTGGTCGAACACCGGCGCCTCGGCGACGACCTTCACCGTCGCGGCGGCCATCTGGCTATTGGTGGTGCAGTGGCTGTCGGCGGCGTTCGGCGGCTACCTGACCGGCCGGCTGCGCACGAAATGGGTCTCGGTCCACAGCGACGAAGTCTATTTCCGCGATACCGCGCACGGGTTTTTGGCGTGGGCGGTGGCGGTGGTGGTGACCGCGGCGGTGCTGGCTTCGGCGACCTCGTCGGTGGTCGGCGGGGCGGCGCGCGCAATCGGCTCCGCAGCCGGCTCGGCGACCCAAGCCACGGCGGCGACCGGCACGACCCCCTCGGGCACGGCGGCGCTCGACCCGACGGCGTATTTCGTCAGTCAGCTGTTCCGCAGCGACCACCCCGACCTCAGCGGGAACCTGCCGGCGGCGCGCGCCGAGGCCACGCCGATCATCGCCCACGGGCTGAGCGCAGGCGGCATGCCGGATGCCGACAAGACGTATCTCAGCCAGCTTGTTGCCGCCCGCACCGGCCTCAGCCAGCCCGACGCCGCGAAGCGGGTCGACGATGTCGACGGTCAGGTGAAAGCGGCCTGGCTGAAGGCGCACCAAGCCGCCGACCGGGCGCGCAAGGCGGCCTCTTACCTGTCGTTCTTCACCGCCTTCTCGATGATCGTGGGCGCCTTTATCGCGGCGGTGGCGGCGACTGTCGCCGGCCATCGGCGCGACGAGCTGTTGGCGCGCCGCTAGCGCGCGCCAACACTTGGGGCGGCGCCGCGGGGGAACCGGCGGTCAGGGCAGGCCTCCCAGCACCCCGGCAGTCCGCTGATGGCGTCCTCCCGGCGGCGCCATTGCGACGATGACGCCGCCGAACAGCTGGTAATGCCGCTGGTCGCTGGGGCACGAGTCGAGGAATTCCTCGACGGTCAGAATTTGTAGGCCGGCTCCATGATCCTTATTTAACGTTGCCGGCGACCGGATTCCAGCGCGCTCAATCGTCATCGCTTTCGGCGAGCACCTCGGTGAAAAGGGCGCGGTCGATGTTGCCGCCGGTCTGGATCACCGCGACGCGCTTGCCGCGCAGCCGGTCGTGCTCCTGCAAAGCCGCAGCGAAGGCGGCCGCACCCGCACCTTCGGCGACGTTGTGGGTGTCGGTATAGAGGATGCGCATCGCCCGGCGGATCTCCGCCTCGGTCACGGTCACGATACGCGCCGCGCCATGCCGGATGACGTCGAGCGCGGCGGGGTCGGGCACCCGCACCGCGAGCCCGTCGGCGATCGTGTCGGCCGAATTGGTGGCGACCGGCCGGCCGGCGGCAAAGGACAGCGCGTAGGCTGGCGCCTCTGCGGCGACGACGCCGACGATCTCGGCCTTATGCCCCAGCGCCTCGCGCGCCGCGATGACCCCGGAAATGCCGCTGCCGAGACCGATCGGCACATAGACCGTGTCGAGATCGGGGACCGCGCGGAAGAGCTCGAGCCCGTAGCTCGCGACGCCGCGCACCAGCAACGGGTCGTAAGACCGCACGAGATGCAGCCTTCTCTGCTCGGCGAGCTCGACCGCATGCTCGTAGGCCGCCTGAAAGTCGTGGCCCGCCTCGACCAGCTGGGCGCCAAACGCGGCCATTGCGCGGTTCTTTTCGACGCTGTTGCCGTGCGGCACGACAACCGTCGCCGCAAGCCCGAGCCGGGTCGCGGCGTAGGCGACGCTCTGCCCGTGATTGCCGCGGGTCGCGGTCACGACGCCCGCGATCTGCGGCTCGCGCCGTCGCAGCTCGTCGAGATAGACCAGCCCGCCGCGCAATTTGAAGGCGCCGATCGGGGTGTGGTTCTCATGCTTGACCCAAAGCTCGGCGCCCAACCGGCGCGACAATAGCGGCCAGCGGTAAGCGGGGGTCGGCGCCATCACCCGGTGCACCAGCGCCGCCGCCGCCGCCAGTTTCGAAAGATCGTCCATCGCGGCCGATTGGTGTCGAATTTCCATCTCGGGTCAACGCGAAACGCGCGGCGGCGCCGCCGCACCTCACGGTTCACCGAGGGTCAGCGCCAGCCGAACAGGGCAGCCGCGGCAAACATGGCGCCACTGGCGCCGAACAGGATCAGCGGGTTGAGCCGCGGCCAGCGCAGCAATACCCCGGTCGCCGCCGCCGCGGCCGCCCATACCGCAGCACCGCCCGCCGCCTGCAACACGGCAAGCCCGCCGGCCAGCACGAGGCCCGCGGCGATCGGCTCGAGACCGCGTTCGATCGCGCCGTGCCACACCGAGCCGCGCCACCGCCCCCACAGCCGGGAGACGCCAAAGACCAGAAGCGACGACGGCAGGTAGAGTGCTACGGTCGCGGTCACCGCCCCGCCGGCGCCGGCGACCTTCCAGCCGATCAAGGTCGACAGCATCGTGCCGGGGCCGGGTGCGGCTCGCGATATTGCGAACAAGTCCGCGAACTCGCGCTGTGTCGTCCAGTGGTGCACCGCGACCGACTGATGCTCGATCTCGGCCAGCAGCGAAGCGCCGCCGCCGATCGAAAACAGCGAGAGCGGCCCGAAGACGAGGATCAGCGCCAGCAAGTTGCGCCAGTCTTCGGGCATGTCAACCGCGCCCCGGCCGCCGCGCCAGCGCCAGCCCGATGCCGACCGGCGCCAGGCACAGGATGACCGGCAGCATCGGCCAGCGCAGCACCCCGACGGCCACCACGGTCGCAATTGTGATCAGCATCTGGCCGACCTGCGACCGGCCGCGCGGCACCAGCACCAGCCCGGTCGCAAAGGTCAGCCCGATCGCCGATCCCGCGACCCCGTCGAGAAAGGCGTGGGCTACCGGGCTGCCGGCGACCCGCGCAAAACCCGCGGCCAACCCGACAACGACAAACAACGGCCCCGACAACAGGCCGACCACGGCCGCGAGCGCACCCCAGCCGCCGCGCAGCCGCTGCCCGACCTGCACCGTCAGGTTGACCCCGGCCGAGCCCGGCATGACCCGGCTGAGCCCGACGCCGGCCAGATACGTCTGGTCGTCGACCCAGCGCCGGCGCTGGACGATCGCGCGGTAAAGCCAGGCCGCGGTGCCTCCGCCAAAGCTCGTGACGCCAAGCCAAAAGAACGCCGCGAAAATCGCCGCGAGGCCGGCCGGCGCGTCGGTCATGGTCGTTTCTTGTCGGTCGATTTCGGCCACGAGCACCTTCCGCGCGGTTGCCGCCGGCCGAGGTTAGACCCTCTCCCGGCGCCAAGCGAGCAGGTTGGCCGGATGGTTGGGGCGTGCTGAAAGCTCCACGGCGCCGGCGCGGTATCCCGCACCGGACCCATGGGCAGCGCGATTTAGAGGCTAGCGTCAGGCGCGCTGGTCGGGCGGCAGCTGCAAACGGTAGCCGACGCCCAGTTCGGTCAGGATATGGGTCGGCCGTGTCGAGTCGGGCTCGAGCTTGGCCCGCAAGCCCCGGATGAAGACGCGCAGATACTGCACCTCGTCGGCCTGCGCCGGGCCCCACACCTCGCGCAGCAGCTGCCGGTGGGTCAGCACCTTGCCGGCATGCATGACGAGATGGCGCAACAGGTCGAACTCCTTAGGCGACAGCTTGACCTCGCGGCCGCCGCGGGTCACGTGCCGGCGCACCAGGTCGACCGTCAGCTCGCCGGAAACGAACGCCGGACACTCGCCCTGGGCCTGAAACGCGTGGCGTTGGGCGGCGCGCACCCGTGCCATCAGCTCGGCCATGCCAAACGGCTTCGCGACATAGTCGTCGGCGCCGAGGTCGAGTGCCGCCACCTTCGAGCGCTCGTCGTGGCGCGCCGACAACACCACGATCGGCACTCGCGAGGTCTGGCGGATGTCGCCGATCAGCTCGATGCCGCCGCGGTCCGGCAGGCCGAGGTCGAGGATCACGAGGTCGGGCTTTTCGGCCGATGCGAGCCGCAGGCCGGCGGCGGCGCTGTCGGCTTCGACCACCCGGTAGCCGTCGGCCGTCAAGGTCGTCCGCAGCAGCCGGCGGATCGGCGGCTCGTCGTCGACGACGAGCACCGTCGGCGGTTTAGCCATGCGCCATCGCCGCATGCCGCTCGGCCGCGATCTCGGGCACCACCGGCACGCGGATCGTCAGGACGGCGCCCGAGCGGTCGCGGCGGTTGCGGGCGACGATCCACCCCCCCAGGGCTTCGACAAAGCCGCGGCAGATCGCGAGGCCAAGCCCGGTTCCGGCGCGGCGCCGGTCTTGCGCCTGCACACGATAGAACTTGTCAAAGATGCGTTCGAGGTCGCTGGGCGGGATGCCCGGCCCCTCGTCGACCACCTCGATCTCGATGAGCTCGCCGTCGCGCGCGGCGCGGACGCCGATCCGGCTGCCCGGCGGGGAATATTTGGCGGCATTGTCGAGGAGGTTGAACAGCACCTGCTCGAACAGCACGGCGTCGAGCCGCAGCATCGGCAATTCAGGCGCCACCGCGACCGCGACCTGATGCCTGGCCAGCACATTTCCCGCACGTTGCAAGGCCGCGCCGATGATCTCGCCGACATCGATCAATTCGAGCTTGAGCTCGACGGCGCCCGATTCGAGCCGGGTCATGTCGAGCAGGTTGGAGACAAAGCGGTTCAGCCGCTCGGCCTCGTCCTGCAAGGTCGCGAGCAGTTCCTCGCGCTCGGCGGCGCCGTACTTCTCGGGGAAGCTGCGCAGGCTCGACGCCGCGCCGAGGATCACGGCGAGCGGGGTGCGCAGATCGTGCGAGATCGAGGTCAGGAGCGCGGCGCGCAGCCGCTCGGTCTCGGCCAGCACGCGCGCCTCGTCGAGCCCCTTGGCGAGCGAGATGCGCTCGATCGCGACCGCCGCCTGGTCGGCGAGCGCGTCGAGCAGGCGTCGCCCGTCCGGGGTCAAAAGCGGCCCCGGCGGCGCATCGCGGTCGATGCCGATCACGCCGACCGGGCCGCTGCCGGTGCGCAACGGCAAAAACAGCCGCTTGCCGCCGGGCAGCGTGTCGGCGCCGCGCCCCGCCGGGCGGTTGTGCTCCCAGGTCCAGCGCGCCGCCGCCATGTCGGCGTCGTCGAGCAGATCCTCGGGCGGATAACCGGACGCGACCTCGAGCCCTTCGCCGTCGCCCGCCGGCATCAGCAGCACCGCGCGGACGTCCAGCATCGAGGCGACTTGATAAGCCGTCGCCCACAACAGATCGTCGAGCGCGCCGATCCCGGCGATCTTGCGGCTGAACGCGTAGAGCTCGGCGGTCGCCTTGGCGCGGGCGCGGGCGGTCACGATCTGGCCGCGCGTCGCCGCCGTCAGGTGGCTGACGATGACCGCCACCACCAAAAAGACGAACAACGCGACGACGTTCTCCGGGTCGCCGATCGAGAAGGTGTAGAGCGGCGGCAAAAAGAAGAAATTATAGGCAAGAAGGCTGAGAATGCAGGCGAACAGCGACGGCAACAGCCCCCACGCGACGGCTGAAGCCAGCACCGCCGTCAGAAAGACGAGCGAAATGCTCTGCACCGCCACAAACTTCTGCAGCAAGAGGCCGATGCCGAGCGCGAGCGCCACCGCTCCGGCGCTGCCGAGATAGGGCCCGGGGCGCGGCGGCTCGACCGACGGCCGGGTGGCCACCGACTTTGCCGGCACCGGATCCTCCACGTCGCCCGAGATCACGTGCAGGCTGATCTGGCCGCTGCGCCGCATCAGCTCGCGAACAACCGAGCCGTGAATCAGCTCGAACCAGCGCGAGCGGGCCGATTTGCCAATCACGATCTGGGTGATGTTGTTGGCGCCGGCATACGCGATCAGCTCGTCGGCGATGTTGCGGCCGGGAAGCGTGATCGTCGAGGCGCCGAGCCGCTCGGCGAGGCGCAGGTGGTCGGCGACGCGGTCGCGCTCGACGTCGCTGAGCCGCTGGGTGCGCGCGGTCTCGACGTAGATCGCGGTCCACGGCAAATGCATCCGGTCGGCGACGCGGCGCGCGAAGCGAATGAGGCCGGCGGTGCTCGGCGCCTCGCTGACGCATACCAGGAGCCGCTCGCCGGCAGGCCACGGCCCGGCGATCGCGTGCTCGCGCATATGCGAGAGCAATTGCTCGTCGACGCGCTGGGCGGTGCGCCGCAGCGCCAGCTCGCGCAGCGCCGTAAGGTTGCCGGTCGAAAAGAAATGGCGGACGGCGCGCTCGGCCTGCTGCGGCACATAGACCTTGCCCTCATGCAAGCGCTTGATCAGGTCGCCGGGTGCCAGGTCGATGACCTCGATGTCGTCGGCTTGGTCGAGCACGCTGTCGGGCACGGTTTCGCGCACCCGGATTCGGGTGATCTTGGCGACGACGTCGTTCAGGCTTTCGACATGCTGGATGTTCAGGGTCGCGAACACGTCGACGCCGGCGGCGATCAGCTCCTCGACATCGAGATAGCGTTTGGGGTGGCGGCAGCCGGGCGCGTTGGTGTGCGCCAACTCGTCGACGAGAACGAGCTGCGGACGGCGCTTCAGGATCGCGTCGAGATCCATCTCGGCCAACAGGTGGCCCTTGTACTCGACCTGCTGGCGGGGTACGGCCTCGAGCCCGTCGAGCAGGGCCTCGGTTTCGCGTCGCCCGTGCGGCTCGACAACGCCGACGACGACATCGACGCCGTCGCGCCGCCTTGCCTGCGCGCTCTGCAGCATCTCGTAGGTCTTGCCGACGCCGGGTGCCGCGCCGAGGAAGATCTTGAGCCGGCCGCGGCCTTCATGCCTTGCCGCCGCCAGCAGCGCTTCGGGCGACGGCCTCCCTTCACGCTCGGACATGGCGCGAGTGTAGCGACTTTTCGCGTTGCTTGCCGAACAAAAGCCGATCGCGGTGCTGCGCGAAACCGATCGGGCGGTGTGTAACTTCAGAACATTCCGAGGCCGAGGATGCCGTCCGTCGGGTCGAGGCCGGCGATGACCCGCTTGCCGATCAGGTCGCGCAGGGTCTCGCTGGTGCCGCCGCCCAACGTGCCGTAGCGGGCGCCGCGGTAGAAGCGCGACACCGGGAACTCGTCGGTAAAGCCGTAGCCGCCGTGCACCTGGATCGCCTCGCTCGTCACCTTGAGCGCCATCTCGTTGCAGGTGACCTTGGCGACCGCAGCAAGCAGCGGGTCCGGGAACGGGTCGGCGGTGGCGCAAGCCCGGTAGAGCACGCTGCGCGCCGTCTCGATCTCGCGGTACATCTCGGCGATCTTCCAGCGCATCCCCTGGAAGTCGCCGATCGGGCGGCCGAACGCGGTGCGCTCCTTGACGTATTTGACCGCCTCCTCGAGCGCCCCCTCGGCCAGACCCAACGAGATGCTGGGGTTGAGGCAGCGCTGGGTGTTGAACGCCGACAGGAGTTTGCGAAAGCCGTCCTCCAGCACCAGGTTCTCAGGCGGCAGCTCGCAATCCTCAAAGCGGATTTCGTGCAGGTTTTCGCCGCCCATCGTGTGGTAGGTGCCGGTGACCGAAAACCCCGGCGTGCCCTGTTCGACGAGCACGCAGCCGATGCCCTCGCGACCCGGCTTTTTGTCGACGCGGGTAAAGACGACAAACATGCCGGCCTCCTCGGCGCGGCTGATCAGTGTCTTGACCCCGTTCAGGCGGAGCCGGTTGCCAACGCGGTCGACATTGGTCTTGTAGCTGGCGACATCGGTGCCGGCGTCGGGCTCGGTCATGCAGATCGCCAACAGGCAGTCGCCGCTGACCACCGCCGGCAGGATGCGCGACTTGATCGATTCCGGCGCATAGGTCGCGATTACCCGGGTCTGCACCCCGACCTCGCCCAGCACCGCCATCGCGGTCACATAGCAGACCTTGGCGATCTCCTCGAGGACGAGTGCGGTGTCGAACACCGGCAGGCCGAGTCCGCCATATTCCTCGGGCACCGCCATACCGAGCACGCCCAACTCGGCGAGCCGGCGCATGTTCTCCCACGGGAAAGCGCCGCTCATGTAGCCCTGCGCGCGGGCGCGGAACTCGCCTTGGGCCAGCTCGCGCACGGTCGCCACAAACTGGCGCTGCTCGTCGGATAGGCTGGTAAACATGCGGTTTCTCCTTGCTGGCCGATTGCACCTGAGAAAGCGCCACACAAACTCATTGGCGACCGTCGGCCACGGTCGATGCCGCTTCAGAGTGCCGCGATCGCCTGCGCCGCCTCGGCGACGCGCTGCCGTCTCCTGCGCATTACGGGACGAGCTCGACGACGCTGTCGTCCGGTTGGCGGCCTTGGGCGCGGTACTGCCCGATCTTGTCGAGCAGCGGCATGTCCGAGACCGCGTAGAGCACGGCGTCGCGCTCGCCGCGGTTGACGTGGCGGCGCCAGGCAAAACCGGGCAC
>DATMLF010000189.1:0-33421 GCA_035570595.1 Allostellaceae bacterium | reverse complement strand
ACATGGTCGCCCTTTTTGACGCTCGTCACACCAGGCCCGACATCGACCACGACACCCGCCCCCTCGTGGCCGAGGATCGCCGGGAACAGCCCCTCGGGGTCGGCGCCAGACAGCGTGAACGCGTCGGTGTGGCAAATCCCGCTCGCCTTGATCTCGACCAGCACCTCGCCCGCCTTGGGGCCGTCGAGCTCGACCGTCTCGATCGCCAGCGTCCCGCCGGCCTGGTGCGCCACCGCAGCGCGAGTTTCCACGAGCTCCTCCCTTGATTCGGCCGCCGAGCTACCCCGGCTGGGGCAGCCCGCCGGCCCAGCACAAGATCCCGCGGCAAGCCGGCATTTGCATCCCTCCGCCTATTCTGGTTGAACAGGCGCTGCATCCGGCGTCCGGGGCGGGATCGTCGCACCAGCCGCCGGCATCGACAAGGCTCTTGCCGGGTCGGGTTCGCGCCCCGGCCAATCGACCGGAGCCGGCCAACGGCGGTGGGGAGGGAAATGCGCTTCGCGTCTATATCGGGGATCCTCGCCTTTTTGCTGCCGGTCGCCGCCGCCGGTTTCGCGGTTGCCCGGCCCGCCGCCGCCGCCGACATCTCGGCGGGCAAGGAGACCTTCAAAAAATGCGCCCTCTGCCATACCGACGAGCCCGGAAAGAACAAGGTCGGGCCAAGCCTCTTTGGCGTCGTCGGCCGCAAGTCCGCAAGCCTCACCAACTACAACTACTCCGATGCCATGAAAAGCTTCAAGCACACCTGGACTCCCCAAACGCTCGATGTCTATCTGACTGATCCGCATGCCGAAGTCCCGGGGACCAAGATGATTTTCCCGGGAATAAAAGACAAAACCGAGCGCGAGAACTTGATTGCGTACCTGGAGACGCTGAAGTAGTCCTTGGGCCCTGGTGTGATCGGCATTTATCGCGGCCTCGCCGCCCTCCTGGGGTTTCTCGTTATCGTGATAACTGTGCCAGCGGCGCCGGCGCGCGCCGCCGGGAAGGCGGTGCAGATCGGCTGGCTGTCGCAGACGGCGAAGCGGACCCTGCCGCTCACCTATCTCGACCAGCCGCCCGACGACGAGGGCATCCAGGGCGCCCGCCTCGGCATCGCCGACAACAACACCACCGGCCAGTTCACCGGGCAGTCGTTCGAGCTTGTCGAGAGCATCGCGCCCGCGGGCGGCGATGTCGCCGCCGCTCTCCGCGAGCTCGCCGCAAAAGGCGTGCGGCTTGTCGCGACCGACCTCGACGCGCCGCAACTGCTAAGGGTCGCGGCGCTGCCCGAAGCCGCCCAGATGACAATCCTCAACACCGCGGCACCCGACGACCGGCTGCGGCAGGCGGACTGCCGCGCCAACATCCTGCATCTGTTGCCGAGCCGTGCCATGCTCGCCGACGCGCTCGTGCAGTATCTCGTCGTCAAGCGCTGGGCCAACCTTCTGCTCGTCGTCGGCCACAGCGAGGGCGACAAGGAGTTCGCCGCCGACATCACGCACGCGGCATTGAAGTTCCAGGCGCACATTGTCGAAGAGAAACCCTGGACTTTTATCCCGGGCGCGCGGCGCACCGACACCGGGCATTTCGCGATCCAGGCCGAAGTCGCGCGTTTCACGCAGGGCATCAGCTACGATGTCCTGGTGGTCGCCGACGAGGAGGACGAGTTTGGCGACGACCTGTCCTACCGCACCTTCGACCCGCGGCCGGTCGCGGGCACGCAAGGGCTGGTGCCGAGCGCCTGGGCGCGGCCGTTCGAGCAATGGGGCGCCACCCAGCTGCAGGATCGGTTCTTGCGCCAGGCCAAACGCTGGATGACCGACCGCGATTTTGCCGCCTGGATGGCGGTGCGCGCGGTTGGGGAGGCGGCAACCCGGACCCAGTCGACCGACCCCGCCGCGATCTCCGCCTTTATGCGCGGCGACCGCTTCGAGCTCGCCGCCTACAAGGGCGCGCGGCTGACGTTCCGCTCGTGGGACGGGCAACTACGCCAGCCGGTGCTGCTCGCCGACGACCGCTCGCTCGTCTCGGTGTCGCCGCAACCCGGGTTTTTGCACCAGTTCTCCGAGCTCGACACGCTCGGGATCGACCAGCCCGAGACAAAATGCCGAATGCACTGACGTCTCGCGTCGCGGCGGCGGTGATGGCGGCGCTCGTCTGCGCGGCGCGGGTCGCGGCGGCCGACACGATCTATGTCTCGAACGAAAAAGACGACACGGTCACGGTCGTCGACGGCAATACCCTCGAACCGGTCAAGACGATCCCGGTCGGCCAGCGCCCGCGCGGCATCCTTTTGTCGAAAGACGCGAAATCGCTGTACATTTGCGCCAGCGACAGCGACCACATCGAGGTGCTCGACCTCGACTCGGGCAAGGTCGTCCGCACCCTACCGAGCGGCACCGACCCCGAATACTTCGCGCTCGACCCCGCCGGCAAGCTGCTTTACGTCGCCAACGAGGACGACAACCTCGTCACGATCGTCGACATTGCGCAGGGTGCGGTCCTGACCGAGATCCCGGTCGGCGTCGAGCCCGAAGGGATGGGCATCAGCCCCGACGGGAAGTATCTCGTCAACACGTCGGAAACGACCAACATGGCGCATGTCATCGACACGGCGGCGCGCAAGGTGGTTGCCAACATCCTCGTCGACAGCCGCCCGCGCCGCGCCGTGTGGACCGCGGACGGCGCGCAGTTCTGGGTGTCGGCCGAGGTCGGCGGCACGGTCAGCGTCATCGACGCCGCGACGCGCCGGATCGTCAAAAAGATCAGCTTTGCCGTCCCGGGCGTGCCGACCGAAGCGATCCAGCCGGTCGGCATCGCGATCACCAAGGACCGCAAGAGCGCCTTTGTCGCGCTCGGCCCGGCCAACCGCGTCGCGGTCGTCGACGCACAAAGCTACGAGGTGCTCAAATACCTCTTGGTCGGCCAGCGGGTGTGGAGCCTCGCCTTCAATCCCGACGATAGCCGGCTCTACACGACAAACGGGGTCAGCAACGACATTTCGGTCATCGACGTGGCCGCGCAAAAGGTGATTAAATCGGTGCCCGTCGGCCAGTCGCCCTGGGGCGTCGTGTCGCGGCCGTGAGGGTGTCGTGAGCGTTCCCGCGTTTGCCGTCGAGGGGCTCGGTCACCGCTTTGGGCGGCGCCGGGTGTTGAACGGTGTCTCGTTTTCGATCAACCCCGGCGAGTTCACCGTGCTGCTCGGCCTCAACGGCGCCGGGAAGACAACCCTGTTCTCGCTCGCCACCCGGCTCTACGCCCAGGGCGAGGGCGAGATCCGCATCTTTGGCATGGACATCCGCGAGCGCGCGCTCGAGTGCCTGCGGTTGATGGGGGTCGTGTTTCAGCAGCCCACACTCGACCTCGACCTGACGCTCGAGCAGAACCTTTACTACCACTGCGCGCTGCACGGGCTGTCGCGCCGGGAGGCGGCCGGGCGGATCGCCGCTGAGGTCGAGCGCGTCGGGCTCGCCGAGCGACGCCGCGAGCGGGTTCGCCTGCTGAGCGGCGGTCAGCGGCGGCGCGTCGAGATAGCCCGCGCGCTGCTGCATCGCCCGCGCCTCTTGCTGCTCGACGAGCCGACCGTCGGGCTCGACATCGCCAGCCGGCAATTCCTGCTCGACCATGTCCGCCACCTGTGCCGGGAAGAGGGGCTGGCGGCGTTGTGGGCCACCCATCTGATCGACGAGGCCGGCGACGGCGCGCGGGTGATCATCCTGCACAAGGGCGAGGTGCGAGCCGACGGCGGCGCCGCCCAGCTGCTCGGTGAAACCCGCACTCCATCGCTGCGCGCCGCGTTCGAGAGCTTGGTGCGGGAGCCGGTGGCGGCATGAGGCCGATCCATTACCTGCGCTGCCTCGTCGGCGTCTCGATCCGCGAATGGCTGCGCTTTTTGAACCAGCGCGGCCGCTTCTTCTCGGCATTGGTGCGGCCGCTGGTGTGGCTCGCGATCTTTGCCACCGGGTTTCAGTTCGTGCTCGGCGTGTCGATCATCCCGCCATACGACACCTATATCCCCTATTCGATCTACATCGCCCCCGGGCTGATCGCGATGATCCTGATGTTCAACGGCATGCTGAGCTCGCTGTCGATGGTCTACGACCGCGAGATGGGCAGCATGCGGGTGCTGATGGTGAGCCCGTTGCCGCGCTGGTTCCTGCTGACCGCGAAACTCTTCGCCGGGGTGATCGTCTCGGTGCTGCAGGCCTACGCGTTTCTGGCGATCGCGTTGATCTGGGACATCGAGCCGCCGTGGTACGGCTATATCGCGGTGTTGCCGGCCTTGGTGCTTGCCGGGCTGATGCTGGGGGCGCTCGGCCTGTTGCTGTCCTCGGCGATTCGCCAGCTCGAGAATTTCGCGAGCGTCATGAATTTCGTGATCTTCCCGATGTTTTTCGCGTCCTCGGCGCTCTACCCGTTGTGGCACGTCAAGGAGTCGAGCCTGGTGCTGTACCACATCTGCGAGCTGAACCCGTTCACCCATGCGGTTGAGCTGGTCCGTTTTGCGCTCTACGGGCAGCTCGAACCGGTCTCGGCCGCGGTGCTGGTCATCTCGACGGTCGTTTTCCTGGCGCTCGCGGTCTACGGGTACGACCCGGCGAAGGGGCTGATGGCCCGCCGCGCCGCCGAATGAGGCTTGTGCGGTAGCTCCCGTCCGCCCGACGGTCCGTCGCCGCTCGTCACCCGCGCCGGACCCCCGACGGGGTTCCAGCCGGTTCGATCCACGGCCATTCCGGGCGCATTCAAAGGATCCGCCGAACCAAACCCGTGCCGAGTCGGCGAGAGCCGAGCGGAGGCTAAATGCGGATCAGATGCAATCGCAGGTCGTTTCTGCTTTAATGCGCGCCGGGGAGGGGGCGATCCGACGGGCGATAGCCGAGCTGAAGAGGATGTTGCCAGCGGCAGCGGCGGCGCTGGTCGTGTTGGTTGGCACGGCGGCGGCGCAGCAAATGCCGGCGGGCACGCCTGCCCAGACCGGCTTGTCGATATCCTTGCCGACCGTGGAAGTGGTTGCCGCCACGCCGCTGCTCGGCTCGGGGGTCGACCCGAGCAAAGTGCCGGCCCAGACCCAGGTGCTGAATGCACAGGATATCAGCCGTAACGGCAATCCCGACGCGCTGCGCGCGCTGAACGAACAGGTTCCCGGCGTCACGCTCGACGCGGCGGCCGGCAACCCATTCCAGCCGAGCCTGTTCTACCACGGCTTTCAGGCCTCGCCGCTGCAAGGCAACCCGCAGGGCCTCGCGGTTTACGTCAACGGCGCGCGCTTCAACCAGCCGTTCGGCGACACCGTCAACTGGGACCTGATCCCGAGCATCGCCATCGACCGAATGGACCTCGTCGGGTCGAACCCGGTTTTCGGCCTCAACGCATTGGGCGGCGCGCTCGCGGTCCAGATGAAAAACGGCTTCGGCTATCACGGCACCGAGGTCGACGCGCTCGGCGGCTCGTTCGACAATTACCAGGCCGAGCTGCAGTCCGGGGTCCAAGTCGGCAACGTCGCCGCCTATGTCGCGGCCTCCGGGTTGCACGAGGGCGGCTGGCGCGACCTACAATCCTCCGACCTCGCCAATTTCTATGGCGATGTCGGCTGGCGCGGCGAGAAGGGCGAGCTCCACGTCAACGTCACGAAGGCCGATACCCGGCTCAACGGCCCGGGCACCTCGCCGGTCGAGCTGCTGGCGGCCGATCCCGCCGCGCAATTCACCGCCCCGAACCTGATCACCAACAACTACACCCAGGTAAATCTCAACGCCAATTACGAGGTCTCGGACAATACCTCGCTGCAAGGCGTGCTGTACTACAGCTATTTGCTGCAGAAGGTCGCCAACGGCAATGTGCCGGACGTGGCCCCGTGCGACGACGGCTCCGGGCTTTTGTGCGAGAGCCCGGGCGTCTACGCCACCGCCCGCGACGGCAACCCGATCCCGGATTTTCTGAACGGCGGCCCCTATTCCGACCTCGACCAGCAGTCGACCAGCACCAACGGGTATGGCGCGACGCTGCAGGCGACCAACCGCCGGTCGCTGTTCGGCCACCCGAACCAGCTCATCGCCGGCCTCAGCTTTGACGGCGGGCAGAGCCTGTTCGGGGCCAGCACCGAAATCGGTGGCTTGTCGCTCGACAACCGAGTGTTCTTCGGCCCTGGCGTGACGGTCGACCAGGCGGACGGGTCGATCGCGCCGGTGCGGGTCGCGGTGTCGAACGCGTATTACGGCGGCTTCTTTACCGACACCTTCGAC
Source organism: Allostellaceae bacterium (assembly GCA_035570595.1). Classification (GTDB taxonomy): domain Bacteria; phylum Pseudomonadota; class Alphaproteobacteria; order ATCC43930; family CGMCC-115725; genus AP-15. Next base: position 27,197 of record DATMLF010000189.1, on the reverse strand, counting down.
ATCACCCCGGCGCTGTCGGCCAACCTCGCGGGCCGGTACAATTTTGCGCAGATCGACCTCAGCGACCAGCTCGGCGCGGCGCTCAGCGGCGATCACAGCTTTGGCCATTTCAACCCCTCGGCCGGCCTGACCTGGAAATTTGTACCCGAAGCCAGCGCCTATGCGAGCTATGCCGTGTCAAACCGGGCGCCGACCCCGGCCGAGCTGACCTGCGCCAGCGCCGCGAGCCCGTGCAGCCTCGCCAATTTCTTTGTCGGCGACCCGAATTTGCAGCAGGTCGTTGGGCACACGGTCGAAGCTGGGTTGCGCGGCCGGCTTCATCCCCTCGCGGACGCGACGTTGACGACCGACCTCGCCTATTTCCACACGACGCTCGACAACGACATCCTGTTCGTCAACAGCCCGATCGAGGGCCGCGCCTTCTTCGAGAATGTCGGCTCGACCCTGCGCCAAGGCGTCGATCTGAATATTCAGCTGAAGACCGGTCGGCTGCTCGCCTGGCTCGCCTATTCCTATACCGACGCGGCGTTTCAGACGGGGTTTACCGAGTCGAGCGAAAACAACCCCGCCGCCGACGCCAACGGCAATATCCAGATCCAACCCGGCGACCGCCTGCCGGGGATCCCGCCCAGCCTGTTGAAGCTCGGCGTCAACTACAAGCTGACCGACGCATGGACGGTCGGCGGCACCGGGATCTATGCCAGCGGTCAGTTTCTGTTCGGCGACGAGGCCAACCTGACGGCGCCGACCCCGCCCTATTTCGTGCTGAACCTGCATTCGAGCTATCAGGTCACAAAGGCGTTGCAGGTCTTTGCGGTCCTCGAAAACGCCTTCAACGCGACCTATTACACCTACGGCACGTTTTCGCCGACCGCCTCGGTCCCGATCGTGCAGGCGCCGGGTGCCGCCAACCCGCGCAGCTACAGCCCGGCCGCACCGATCGCGGTCACCGTCGGCCTGCGCGCCACCTTTTAAGCCGCTGGCTTTGAGCTGGACATGTCAGCCGGGGGTGCGGGTGGGGGCGTTGGCGAAGGCTTCGGCCATCGCCTTGAAGGCGGGTTTGGGATTGAGGTCGGCGTCGAACGGCAACGGTCGCGACGGCAGCCCGTCCTTGCGCCATTTCGCCTCGTTGGTCTCATGGCGCACGATCCAGCTGTGCCGGTCCGACAAACCCCAGGTCACGACCATCTTGACCGCCGGCTCGTCGAGTGCCGCGTCGAGAAAGCGGCGATAGGTATCGGCCACCAGCCCGTCGCGCACCGCGATTTCGGCGGGCGCCTTTTCGTCAGTCACGTCGAGCTCGGTAATCTGGATCGTCAGCCCGAGCGCCGCGATATCGGCAAAAAACCGGCGCAGGCGCTCTACCGAGAAGGGCGGGCCGCCGACCGCGGTCAAATGCGCCTGGATGCCGACCGCGTCGACCGGCGTCCCAGCCTTTCGCATTCGCTCCAACAGGTCGAGCAGCACGACGCGGCGGGTCTCGTGCTCGGGGGTGTCGAGCTCGACATCGTATTCGTTGACGACAAGGCGCGCCTTGGGGTCGGTCTCGCGCGCCAGGCGATAGGCGAGGTCGAGGTATTCCGGCCCGAGCGCTTCGAGAAACACCGCCTTGCGCAGCCCGTCGGGGCGCCCGTCCTTGGGTTCGATCGGCTCGTTGACCACGTCCCAGCTGTGCACGATCCCGCGATAGCGCCTGACCAAGCTCGTAATTCGGTCGGCCACCGCGCGCTCCTTCGCCGCGCGGTTCGGCAGCGTGAAAAACCAGGACGGCGTGCGAAAATACCACAACCCGTTATGGCCGCGCAGCACCATGCCGCTTTCCCCGGCGAACCCTGCGATCGTGTCGGCCCGGCTGTAATCGTCGTCGCCCGGCGCCCCGCGGTTGATGTCCTGCCACTTCATGTCGTTTTCGGGCACGGCAAGACCAGCCTGCCGTTCGACCAGCCCAATGAAGGCGGGATCGCGGGCGATCTGCCGAGCCGAGATCGTCGTGCCGTAGATCAGCCCTTTCGCCGCCGCCAACCGCCTCAGCGTCTGGTCTTCGGCAGCCTCGGCCGGTGGGCCGAGCGATGCCGCGGCGGCGGCCGCCAAAGCCCCTAAACCGCTGCCCAGCACAGCTCGGCGGCGCACCCCGTTGCCGCTCACGGCGATGGCGCCTTGCCGACCGGCGCGGCCGCCGGCACCGCGCCGGGGGCCTCCGCCAGGTGCTCGAGGTTGGCACGCGCCGCCATGTCGGCCGCACTCCCCGGCGCCAGCCGGCCAACCTCCTCCCAGTCGCGGCGCGCCCCGTCGCGGTCGCCTTCGAGCCGACGGATGTTGCCGCGCTCCAGCAATGCCGCCACCGAATGCGGGGCGGCGGCGAGCGCCCGGTCGATGTCGGCGCGGGCCGGGTCGAGCCGGTCGAGCGCACGATAGGCCGAGGCGCGGTAGACCAGTGCTTCGACCTGGTTCGGGTCCTTTTGCAACACGTGGTCGAGATCGCCGACGGCGCGGTCGAAATACCCGGCGGCGGCCGCCGCCTCGGCGCGATCGATCAGCAATTCCGCGTCGCCAGGCGCCAGCGCCACGGCCTCGCCGGCCGCCGCATAGGCGCGCACCGGGGCGCCGGCGAGCAGCCACGCTTGACCGGCCTGGTCGAATACCCCGGCGCGCAATGTCGCCGGCGCCGTCACCATCGCCTGCGCCAGGCTCTGCAGCCGGGTGGCGCCCTCCTTGTATTTGCCGAGCGCGATCAACGCCACGGCGGCGCAATGGTCGGCCGGATGCGCCCCGCCTTTGCGGCCCCAGGATTGGGCCAGCGCCTGGGCGGCGTGCGGATCCTCGCGGGCGAGTTTCATGCAGTGCGCGTAGGTCTCGGCGTCGGCCTCGGCCGACGGCGGCGGCACCGGCTCGACGCCGCTCGGCGACACCGGCAGCGGCTCAATCGCCGTCCCCGGGTCGGCGGCCGCCGCCGGTGCGATGGACACCGCCAACATCGAGGCGAGCAAAAGCCACAGTGCGCCTCTCACGGCGCGGCGCTGATTTGACGGCATTCCCCCTCGACGCTAGCAATCCGCGTCTCCCATACCATGCCCCGCGGTTGCTGTGGAATTGGGCAACAGTTACGATCGACGGCGCCCTCTTCGCTGTTTTGGATCGCAGAGTGTCTTGACCCTCAGTTTCGGCCGCCTGCTTCCGGGCGGCGTCGGCAACGCCACCCTCGCCCTCGCCCACCGCAACTACCGCATTTATGCCGGCGGCAATGCCGTGTCGCTGGTCGGCATCTGGATGCAGCGGGTCTCGGTCGGCTGGCTCGCCTGGACCCTGACCCATTCGGGGACCTGGCTTGGCGTCATGTCGATGGCCGAGTTTTTCCCGGTCGTGTTTCTGAGCCCGCTTGCTGGCGCCCTCGCCGACCGCCGTGACCGGGTCGGCATCATCCGCGTGACGCAGATCGCCGGCAGCACCGAGGCGGTCCTGCTGGCGGTGCTCGTCTACACCGGTGCCATCTCGATCTGGCTGCTGTTCGCGCTGACCTTTCTCTTGGGCGTGTTCAACGCGGTGGCGCAGCCTTCGCGGCTGGCGCTGATCCCGACATTGGTCGACCGGCCGTCGCTCGCCTCGGCGCTGGCGATCAACGCGATCATCTTCAATTCGGCGCGGTTTGTCGGGCCCGCGGTCGCGGGCATCGTGATCGCCAGGCTCAGCGTCGGCGCCGCCTTTGCCGTCAACGCCGGGACCTACCTCGTCTTTCTCGTCGCGATGGCGAACCTGCGCGGGCTGCCGGCGTTGCCGGCGGCCGCGGCGCAGAGCGTGCTGCGCGCGTCGGCCGAGGCCTATTCCTACGCCAGCCGCCACCCCGGCATCGCGCCGATGCTGCTGCTGTTTACCGTGACGACCATCGGCACGCGCGGCTTTGTCGAGCTGTTTCCCGGTTTTGCCGACCGCGTTTTCGGGCGCGGCCCCGAGGGGCTGTCGATGCTGACCTCGACAGTCGGGCTCGGGGCCATTTGCGGCGGCGCCTGGCTCTTGCTGCGGCCCGGCATCGCCGGTCTGACCGGGGTCGTGCTCGGCAACACGCTGGTGATCTCGCTGGCGATCCTCGGGTTCACCGCGACCAGCCGTTTCTATGTCGCGCTGCCCTGCGTCTTTCTTGCCGGCGGTGCGATGACGATCACCGGGATCGGCGCCCAGACTTTGATCCAGGCGGCGGTAGAGGTCGGCATGCGCGGGCGCATCATGGCGCTCTACGGCATGATCTTTCGCGCCGGGCCGGCGTTGGGCGCGGTGCTGATGGGCTCGCTCAGCGAGCGCTTTGGGCTGCGCTTGCCGCTCGCGGTCGGCGCCGTCGTTTCGTGCGGCTTCTGGGCCTTTACCTGGGCGCGGCAAAAACGTATTGCCGAAACCCTAGAGAGCGAGCCGGCGGCCGCCCTTGCCGGCGCGGCGTCGGAAGCGCGGGTGTCGTGACCAGCCGGCCGGATCAACCGCGTCTCTTCTGCTTCGGGCTCGGCTACAGCGCGCTGGCACTCGCCCGGCTGCTGACCGCCGAGGGCTGGAGCGTCGCCGGCACCGCCCGCAGCGCCGAGCGCGCCACCGAGCTGCGCGCGCTCGGCTTTGTCGCGGAGGTGTTCGATCGCGACCACCCGCTGCCGCCGGGTGCGATGAGCGGCGCGACGCATGTCCTGGTCTCGGTCCCGCCGGACGCGGCGGGCGACCCGGCGCTGGCGTGTCACGCCGACGACATCGCGGCGCTGCCGGGCCTCCGCTGGCTCGGCTATCTGTCGACGACCGGGGTTTACGGCGATCGCGGCGGCGGCTGGGTCGACGAGAGCTCGGCGCTGCTGCCGAGCGGCGAGCGCGGCCGCCGCCGGGTCGCGTCGGAACAAGGGTGGCTCGACTTGTGGCGGCGCCGCGGCGTCCCGGTCCACGTCTTTCGGCTGGCGGCGATCTACGGCCCCGGCCGCAGCCCGTTCGCCGCATTGCGGGCGGGCACCGCCAAGCGCATCGCCGAGCCGGGCCAGGTGTTCTCGCGCATTCATGTCGCCGATCTGGCGCACGTGCTGAGCGCCTCGATCGCGCGGCCGCGCCCCGGCGCCGTCTACAACGTCTGCGACGACGAGCCGGCGGCGCCCGAGGCGGTCGTCGCCTTCGCGGCGGGATTGCTCGGCCTCGCACCGCCGCCGATCGTCGCACTTGACGCAGCCGAGCTGTCGCCGATGGCGCGGAGCTTTTATGACGACAACAAACGGGTGCGCAACGGCTTGATAAAAAACGACCTCGGGGTCGAGCTGCGGTTCCCCGACTACCGCGCCGGGCTTGCGGCGATCCTCGCCGCCGAGGCGCCTTGAGGCTTGCCGCGCCGGCGGGGCTCCGGCATGGTCGGGGCCAACCGCAGTACGCCGACGATCAATTTGGGTTGGGAGGAAAGGTCATGACGACGCACAACGTGCTGATGATGGGCGCGTCCTACGGGTCGCTGCTCGCGACCAAGCTGTTGTTTGGCGGCCACAACATCATGCTGGTCTGCCTGCCGGCCGAGGTCGAGGCGTTCAACAGCGAGGGTGCGCGCGTGCGCATGCCGATCCGCGGCCGCAAGGAGCCTGTCGAGCTCGATTCACGCAAGCTGCCGGGCAGCCTGCGCGCCGCCGGCCCGGGTGCGGTGAACCCGGCGGATTACGATCTTGTCGTGCTGGCGATGCAGGAGCCGCAATACCGCTCGCCGGGGGTGCGCGAATTGCTCGACGCCGTCGCGAGGGCGAAGGTGCCGTGCATGTCGATCATGAACATGCCGCCGCTGCCTTACCTCAAGCGCATCCCAGGGCTCGCCACCGACCCGCTGCGCTCGTGCTACACCGACGCCTCGGTGTGGAACAATTTCGAGCCCGGTCTTCTAACCCTGTGCAGCCCCGACCCGCAGGCGATTAGGCCGCCGGGCGAAAAGATCAACGTGCTGCAGGTGACCCTGCCGACCAATTTCAAGGCCGCGCGCTTTGATGCCGACGCGCCGACGGCGATTTTGAGGCAGATGCAAAAGGAGGTCGAGGCGGTGCGCTACGACCCCGGCGACGGACCGATCGACCTGCCGGTCAAGCTCAAGGTGCACGACTCGGTCTTTGTCCCGCTTGCCAAATGGGCGATGCTGCTGACCGGCAATTACCGCTGTGTCACCAAGGACGCGGCGATCGACATCAAGGACGCGGTGCACCGCGACGTGGCGGCGTCGCGCTCGGTCTACGACTGGGTCTGCGAGGTGTGCCGCAAGATGGGCGCCGCACCCGACGACCTCGTCCCGTTCGAGAAATACGCCGCGGCGGCGAACGACCTGGTGCGGCCATCCTCGGCGGCGCGCGCGCTCTTTAACGGCGCGCCCAACATCGAGCGCACCGACCGGCTGGTGCAGGCAATCGGCGCGCAGTTCGGCATGCGTCACCCGATCGTCGACCAGACCGTCGCCGAGGTCGACGCGCGCCTGGCGATCAACCGCAAAGCCGCCGCCTGACGGTTTTTCTGGGGCCGCCGTTCTGGGTGGCCCCAATCGCGCTGCGCCATAACGGACGGCCGTCCGGCTGATCCGCGGCACGCCCCGAGACCGCACGCTTCGTGCATTCCTGCGCCGCGACAGCGGCAGGCGAGTTCGGAACCTCGAAATTGTCGCCCGTGTTTGGGTGACAGTGCGAGCGCGGCCGCCTCGGTGGGCTTGCCTCGCGGTATTTGGAGGAACTGATGGACAAGAAGATCGCCGGGCTGCTCGGCGCGGTTGCCGGACTGGCGACGATGAATGCCGCGCAAGCAGCGACAAACCCGGCTCCGGCCGGCGCCGAGGGGCTGCAAGCATCCTCTTACGCGGACCTGCTGGCGCCCGTCGCGAATGCCGCCGAGCTGTTGAAGGCCGATGATGCGGCGCGCGCGCAACGGCCGCTGCCGCAGGCTGGCGGCGACGTCGAGCTTGCCCAAGTCTACGCCCCCTACCCGCATCCCTATTACCATCATCATCACCACCACCATCACTACCGGCATGTTCGGCGTTACCATCATCATCATCATCACCACCATCACGCCGCCATTGTCGGCGTTCCGGGGGTGGGCGGCGTCGTGATCGGCGGCCGCTGACGCAGCACGACGGGCCGCTAGCCGATCGCGGCCGCGGCCCCAAACCGGTGGCGCCGCGCCCGAGCGCTCGATAGATTGCGCCGACCATAACCGAGGAGGGGACGAAAAATGGCGATCGGCGCAGAACTGGTGGCCGGCGCGCTTGCCGGCATTGCCTTTGTCGGCTGCAACCTGGCGCGCGCGCGGCCGGCGCATGCCGCGCAAGGGGGCGCGCAGCCCGGGCGGCGGCGCGAGGTCGTCGTCAGCGGCAAGCGGGTCAAGACCGTCGATGTCCACGCGCATACCATCGTCCCCGAGGCCGCGGCGGTGATCAACCACCCGCTGGAGGCGCCGGGGCTCCTCTGGTCGAACGTCTCCGACCGCATCGCCGAGATGGACGCCGAGGGCGTCGATGTCGAGGCGCTCAGCATCAACCCCTACTGGTATCGCGCCGAGCGCGACGCCGCCGCCGAATTGATCAAGATCCAGAACGACAAGCTCGCCGAGTTCTGCGCCGCCACCCCCGACCGCTTCGTCGCCTTTGCGACGGTGGCGTTGCAGCACCCGCAGCTCGCCGTCGAGCAGCTCGAACATGCGGTCAAGACCCTGGGTCTGCGCGGCCTGTCGGTCGGCGGCAGCGTCGCCGGCCAGGAGCTCGCCGACCCCAAATTCCACCCGGTCTGGGCCAAGGCCGAAGAACTCGGCATCCTGATCTTTATGCACCCGCTCGGGACGAGGGAATTGGAGCCGAGCGGCCGGCTCGGCGGCAGCGGCCTCCTCACCAACACGATCGGCAACCCGCTCGAAACCACGATCGCATTGTCGCATTTGATCTTCGAGGGCACCCTGGACCGCTTCCCGGGGCTCAAGATTTGCGCGGCGCATGGCGGCGGCTTTCTGCCGTCTTACGCCAACCGCTCGGACGCTGTGATCACAACTTTTCCGAACCGGGTCGGGCCTCTCCCAAAGAAAAAGCCGACCCAATACCTAAAGGACGGCCAGCTCTACTTCGATTCGATCATGTTCACCGGCGAGGCGATGCGTCACCTGATCGCTGAAAGCGGCGTCGGCCAGGTCGTGCTCGGCACCGACTACCCGTTCCCGTGGAACAAGGTGCCGGTCGACCACATCCTGTCGACGCCTGGCCTCAGCGACGACGACAAGATCGCGATCCTGGGCGGCACCGCCGCCAAGCTCCTCGGCATCAACTAAAGGGGGGCGTGGAGCTCGATCCCCAGCGTCTCGAAATCGGCGAGGTTGCGGGTCGCGAGCAAGAGGTCGCACGTTGGGCAGATGGCGGCGATCATGGCGTCCATCGCGCCGAGACCGCGGCCGGCCTGCCTCGCCCGCGCCAAGAGACGGCCACAGGCGTCGGCCACTTCCGTCCGCCGGGACGGTGCGACCCTCAAAGCGCAAGGGCAGCTCCTCGCGGAGTCACCGGTCCAGTGGAGCACGACGGCGCCCTGACGCCAGCCGCTCGATCCCGACGCGGATTTCGGCAAGGCTGATGACGCTGAGAAAGACGCGATCCTCATCCACCTCTTCGAGCCAGCGCACCACGCCGGCGTCAGGCTGCGGCTTGACCCATTCGGAAATGACCTTTGTGTCGATCAGCCAGCCTCGGCTCACAAGTCGATCTCGCGCGTTCCGGCTTGCGTGCGCTCGATCTCGATGCCGGCGCCGCGGAGCGGGGACGTGGCGAAGAATTCCGCGAGGCTTCCCTTGCGCCCGGTCTTGCGGACCCACTCCTCGGACGAGACCACGACCACGGCCGGGCGGCCATTACGGGTAATCGCCTGCGGCCCATGCCTGAGCGCCCGGTCGATCACCTCGCTCAAGCGGGCCTTGGCTTCTGCGACCGACCACACCGCGTTCTCAGACATCTTTGTCTCCCGATCGAGGCTCGCGGTAGCGCAGCGCCTCGACCAGCAAGGCGAAGGCCGCCGAGGGCTGACGACGGCTCGGGTAATAGAGGTGATTGCCGGAACATGGTGGGCACCAATCCTCTAGCACTTGCTTGAGCCGGCCCTCCGCGAGATGAGATCGCGCCACGTCCTCCGGCACATAGGCGAGGCCGAACCCGGCGAGCGCCGCGTTGAGCATCTGGAAGGTGCCGTTGAAGACGAGCTGGCCTTCGACATGCACCTTCAGCTCGCGGCCGTCTTTCGCGAATTCCCAGGGATACAACCCACCATGGGTGGGCAAGCGCAGATTGACGCAGTTGTGAGCGAGCAGGTCTTGTGGCCTCTTCGGTTCCGGCCGCGCCTCGAAATACGACGGCGCCGCGACGACGGCAAAGCGCATGTCCGGCCCGATACGCACAGCGATCATGTCCTTTGCCACTTGTTCGCCATTTCGCACGCCGGCGTCAAAGCGTCCGGCGACGATGTCGGTCAGGCCGTAGTCGATGACGATCTCGAGTTTTATGTCGGGATACTCCCGCAGGAACGTCGTGAGTTTCGGCCACAGGATCGTTTCGGCCGCATAGTCGGTGGCCGTGATCCGAATGGTGCCGGCGGGTTTCTCGCGGAGTTCGCCCAACGCCTCGAGCTCGGCCTCGATCTCCGCGAACCGTGGGCCGATGTTATGAAGCAGGCGTTCGCCCGCTTCCGTTGGGGAGACGCTGCGCGTGGTGCGCGTCAACAGCCGCAGCCGGAGCCGTTCCTCGAGCTCGCGGATGGTGTGGCTGAGCGCCGACTGGGACACGCCGAGCTTTGCCGCGGCCCGCGTGAAGCTGCGCTCCTCCCCGACGGCGAGGAAGGCCAGCAGGTCATCCAAATCTCCGCGCTGCATTTATGGCGGCTGCTCATAAGTCTATTCGGATTATAAGGCCTAAACGCGACGGACGCGCACGCTAAATCATAACGAGGCGACGGCCGGCGCAGTGCGGCGGGCCCGCCGCGGGCGGAGGTGAGCCGATGGTGAAATTCGATGCCGACACCCTGCGCGAATTGCGCGACGTTCAGGAGGTGAAAATCCGCACCGAGAAGCATCCCGAGAGGGCGGTCGTGATCTGGGTGGTGGCGGCCGACGACGAGGTCTTCGTACGTTCCTGGCGCGGCGCCAAGGGGCGCTGGTACCGGGACCTCGCCGCAGGCGGCCCGGCTACGCTGGAGTTTGCCGACCGCCGGCTGGCGGTGCAGGCGGGCCCGGCGAGCGCCCCCGAAGCGGTCGCCCGCGTCAGCCGCGAGTTCCTCCGGAAATATCAGCGCAGCAGCCATGCGCCCGAGATGGTGCGCTCCGAAACCTTGCCGACCACCTTGCGGCTTGAACCGCGCTGACCCGCATCTCGCCGCCGGCCCATGACATCGAGATTGCTGCGCGACGTCATTGATTGCGAAGCGAAGCAATCTCGCGGTCGCGCACAGGGTAGTCGTGAAGAGATGGAGCAATTCGAGCGATTTGGCTGCGCTGGCTTCTCTCTCGCCATGCCGGCCCTTGGCCGGCCCGAGGACGGGCGCCGGCCGGTCCCCAATGCCGGACAGGGGCCCCCACCCCCGGTTCGGCGCAGCCTTCGTCGGGATGGTTCCTCGATCAGGTTGCGATCAAGTTGCACCCGAGCTCTGCGCGTGGATATCGCGTGATCCACTTCCGGAGCAACGATGTCATTGAGAACGTCGCTGGGGTTCTCGAAATGCTTGAGCCTGAACTCGAAAAATCGCCTCTGTCCCCACCCTCTCCCCGCAAGCGGGCGAAGTAAACGGAGGCCCTTGAGGAGCCGGCTCGACGCCCGCAAACGGGTTTTTCAGTGCGACGCGATGCCGGCGGTCGAGCCGCCGTCGACCGGGAGAGCGACCCCGGTGATAAAGCTGGCATCGTCGGACAACAGGAAGGCGATCGCCGCCGCGACCTCTTCGGGCTGGCCTTCGCGGCCGATCGGGTGAGCGGCGCGAATCCGCTTCACGTTTTCGGGGTCGTCGAACATCGGTGCCGTCATCGGGGTTCGGATCATCCCGGGCACGACGGCATTGACGCGAATGCCGAGCGGGCCGAGCTCCAACGCCATCGTCTGGGTAAGCCCGATGACTCCGTATTTCGAGGCGGCATAGGGGAGGCGGTTGGGCACGCCCCGGATCCCGGCCGCCGAGCTGAGGCTCACGATTGCCGCCGGCGTCTGCGCTTGCCTGACGGCGCGGGCGAACGCCTGGCACATGTTGAAGGTGCCTTCGAGGTTGACCGACAGGACACGCCGCCAAACCTCGGGATCGGTGTCGAGAATATTGCCGACGCCCCGGATGCCGGCGCTGTTGACCAGCCCATCGAGCTTTCCGAAGCGTCGAACCGCCCCGGACACGAACGCGGCCACCTGCTCGCGGTCCGCAACGTCGACGCCGGCGCCATAGACCCTGTCGCTGCTGGCGAATTCGGACATGACCTTGTCGACCGCTTCTTTCCGTACGTCCGCGGCCGCGATCGAAGCGCCTTCCGCGAACAGCCGCCGCACGCACGCGGCGCCGATGCCGCTGCCAGCGCCGGTCACCAGGACAGCCTTGCCTTCAAAGCGGTTCATTCCAACACTCCTCGCGCGGGTTGCTCGGGATAAGCCCTATTTGGAGCGGGCAACGAGCCGGATTAGCCCCCAAAGCCGGCATGGACTTATGACCCGCAGCCATAAATGCTTGCGCGAGACCTGTATGCGCCAGACGCCTCGCCACAGTGGGTCCCCCGTCTACGCGGCGTTGCGAATCGCCGGTCCGGCGGGCCATCGGTATAATGGGGCGTTGCAGGCCTAGAAGACCCGGCTTGGGCAAGGGTGTTGCGCGAATGTGCGGTCGGCCCGATGCGATAGTGTGGTCCGCCAAAAGGCGCGGGCGCCGAGAGGACGGAGGGAGGAAGACATGAAGGCGGATTACGTGATTGTCGGCGCGGGCTCGGCCGGGTGCGTCTTGGCCAACCGGCTCAGCGAGGCTCCCGGTACCCGTGTCGTGCTGATCGAGGCCGGCGGGCGCGACCGCAACCCGCTGATCCATATCCCCGCCGGGTACATGAAGCTGCTCGACCATCCGACGATCACCTGGGGCTTCACCGCCGAGCCCGATCCCGGCACCAACGGCCGCGCGATCCCCTATCCCCGCGGCCGGGTATTGGGCGGGTCGAGCTCGATCAACGGGATGATCTACGTCCGCGGCCAGCCCGAGGATTTCGACCATTGGGGCCAGCTCGGCAACCGCGGCTGGTCGTGGGACGACGTGCTGCCCTATTTCAAAAAGGCCGAGAGCTGGGAGCGCGGGCAGGACGAGTTTCACGGCCATGGCGGGCCGCTGCTCACCTCCAACGCCGCCGACAAGCCGCTGTTGTGCCAGACCATGATCGAAGCCGGACAAGAGATCGGCCTCGCCTATCACGAGGACGTGAACCATCTGCCGCCTGGCGCCGGTGACAATATCGGCTGGGTGCAGCAGACGCGGCGCGGCCGGCGGCGGCAGAGTGCCGCGCGCACCTATCTACGCCCGGCCTTGAAGCGCCCCAACCTGCGGGTCGTCACCGGGGCGCAGGTCCGCCGCGTGCTGTTCGACGGGACGCGGGCGGTCGGCGTCGAATTCACCCGCGCCGGGGCCGGCGCGGCCGCCGAGCGGGCCGAGGCGGCGTGCGAGGTCATTCTGGCGGCGGGGGCGATCGGCTCACCGCACATCCTGCAATTGTCGGGCGTCGGCGACCCGGACCATCTGGGCCGCGTCGGCATCCCGGTCACCCACGCGCTGCCGGGGGTCGGGAGGAACTTCCAGGATCACTACATCGCGCGCGTCGCCTGCGCCGTCGCCGGCGCCCGGACGCTCAACGAAAAGGCGCGCGGGCTGCCCTTTGCGGGCGAGGTGCTGCGCTACCTGTTCGCCGGCACCGGCATGCTGACCTACGCCTCGTCGCTGGTGTGCGCGTCGGTCAAGGTGTTGGAGGAATCGGCGACTCCCGACGTGCAGTGCCTGTTTTCGCCGGGCAGCTTTGCCCCGGGTCCGGTGCGCCGGCTCGATAACAAGCCGGGCATGACGGTCGGCATGTGGCAGATGCGGCCCCTTTCGCGCGGCTATGTCGAGGCGCGCTCGCCCGACCCGGCCGAGCAGCCGGCGATCAACCCGCGCTATTTCGCCGAGGACACCGACCGCCGCGCCGTCGTCGGCGGGCTGAAGCTGGTGCGCCGGCTGTTTGCAGCACCGGCCATGAAGAAGTATGTCGTCGCGGAGACCTTGCCCGGCGCCGCGGTGCAGACCGACGACGAACTCCTCGACTATGCCCGGCAATACGGCTCGACCGTGTTTCATGCCAGCTGCAGCTGCAAGATGGGCCATGACCAGCTCGCGGTCGTCGACAACCAGCTGCGTGTCCACGGGCTCGACGGGCTGCGTGTGGTCGACGCCTCGGTCATGCCGGCGGTGACCTCGACCAACACCAACGCGCCGACGATCATGATCGCCGAAAAGGGTGCCGCGATGATCCTTTCCGGCGCGCGCCAGCGGCTGGCGGCGTAATCGAGATGCGGCGGGCTGGTTGCCCGCCGCAGGGTCCGGCACGCGCCGTGCGTCATCCGAAATGCGTTCGGTGGCGGTACGCGTAACGCGGCGCCGGCGGTTTACGCGCCCGCCGACGCAATGGAGGTTCGATGCCTGAGAGAGGCCTGGCGGTATTTCTCGACTACGACCAGGCGGCGCTCGACGCCGCCTATGACCAGGCCGCCTATGCGGCCAACCGCGAGCAGCTGGTCCGGCGGCGGATCGGCGACAGCGCCGCGGCGCGCGCCCGGCTCGGGGCGCCCGAGCGCGTCGCCTACGGAGAGGCCGCGGTTGAACGGCTCGACATCTACCGCGCCGCCCGCGACCGCGCCCCGATCTTTGTCTTTATCCACGGCGGTGCGTGGCGGGGCGGCCGCGCCGAGGAATACGCGGCCGCGGGCGAGATGTTGACCGCCGCCGGCGCCTGCTACCTCGTGCCCGACTTCAGCTGGGTGCAGGATGCGGGCGGCAGCCTGATGGTGCTGGCGGACCAGGTGCGCCGCGCGGTCGCCTGGGTCTACCGCAACGCCGCCCGCTGTGGCGGCGACCCGAGCCGGCTCTATCTCTGCGGCCAGTCCTCGGGCGGGCATCTGGCGGCGGTGGCGCTGACCACCGACTGGCCGGGGGAATTCGACCTGCCGGCGGACATGATCAAGGGCGCAATGTGCATCAGCGGCATGTACGAGCTGGCGCCGGTGCGGCTGTCGAAGCGCAGCGCCTATGTCGCGTTCGACGACGCGACGGTCGAGGAGCTGAGCCCGTTGCGCCACCTCGACCGGTTGCGGGCGCCGGTGGTCGTCGCCTACGGCACCTGCGAGACCCCGGAATTCCAGCGTCAGAACCGCGAATTCGCGGCCGCCGTCGCCGCCGCCGGAAAGCCGGTGCGGCTGCTCGTCGGCGAGCATTACAACCATTTCGAATTGCCCGAGACGCTCGGCAATCCTTATGGCCTGCTGGGCCGGGCAGCGCTCGAACTGATGGGGCTCACCGCATGAACGCGATCGACCTGCGCTCGGACACGGTAACCCGTCCCGCGGCCGGGATGCGCCAGGCGATGGCCGCGGCCCCGGTCGGCGACGACCAGTATGGCGAGGACCCGTCGGTCAACCGGCTGCAGGAGCGGATTGCCGAGCTGCTCGGCAAGGAGGCGGCCCTCTTCGTGCCGAGCGGGACGATGGCGAACCAGATCGGCCTCAAGGTCTTGACCCGACCGGGCGACGAGGTCGTGCTCGGCCACGAGGCGCACATCGTCTGGCACGAAGCAGGCGCCGGCGCCGCCAATTCCGGCGTCCAATTCAGCCCGGTTGGCCGCGCCGGGTTGTTTACCGCAGCCGATTTGCGCGCTGCCTACAAGCCGCCGGGTCATATCGTCTTCCCGCCGACGACCCTGGTCGCTGTGGAGAACACCCACAATCGCGGCGGCGGCGTGGTGTTCCCGCAGCGCGACGCGGTTGAGCTCTGCGCCGTGGCGCACGAGCTAGGAATGGCGAGCTATCTCGACGGCGCCAGGCTGTTCAACGCCGCCGCGGCGTCGGGGCGCTCGCTTGCCGAGCTCGCGGCACCCTTCGACCTCGTCTCGGTCGCGCTGTCAAAGGGGCTGGGATGCCCGGTCGGCAGCGTCGTCGCCGGGCGGCGCGAGGACATCGCGCGCGCCCATCGCGCGCGGCGAATGTTTGGCGGCGCGATGCGGCAAGCGGGCATCCTTGCCGCGGCCGGGCTGTGGGCCCTCGACCACCATCTCGACCGGCTCGCCGAAGACCACGCCAACGCGCGGATGCTGGCGGAACGGCTGGCCGGGCTGCCCGGGGTCGAGCTCGACCTCGCGACCGTGCAGACCAACATCGTGATTTTCCACATGGCCGAGGGCGCGCCCGACGCCACGGAGATCGTGTCGCGCGCCGCGTCGGTAGGAGTCTTGGTCTCGGCGTTTGCGGCGCGCACGGTGCGCGCCGTGACCCATCTCGACGTAAGCCGCGAACAATGCCGGCGCGCCGGCGACCTGTTGGGAGCGCTGATCGAGAAGGGCCGCGGCGGCTGAAATTCGCGAGCTGCGCCACCGCTGTCGGCGGCGGGTTTCGAGTACCGTTGGGAAAGCTGGGTCAGCCTCCTAAGCGGCGGCCATCGGCGACGACGGCCGGGCGGCCGCGACATCGTCCAGCGCCGAGGCGTGGGCCGGCCGGGCATAGGCGGCTTCCAGCCGGTCCACCGCCGCTTCGACCGCGAGGCGCAGCCCCGCCTCATTGAAAAACGAGCCGGGGATCATGCAACGCGACGCGAGGACCCGGCGAAAGGCGTCGAACAACGCTGCGTCGGGCGGCGTCGCCTCGGTCCAGAAGTGGTCGAGGTCGCCCTGGTAGGTCAGCCCCGGCATGTCGTAGACCGCGTTGCCCAACGCGATCACCGGCAACCCGTTCGCCAGCGCCTGGCCGGCGACCGTGCTGTTGACCGTGACGAGGGCCTGGCTCGCGGCCAGCACCTTTGGCAAGTCGCCGCCGTCGAGCACGGTCACCCGTTCGGCGACCATGTGCTCGGCGGCCGCGTGGGCGGCCATGCCGGCCCAATCGACGAGGCCGCTGTCCATCGGGTGCAGCTTGACGACGAGGCGCGCGGCGGACGGTGCGTGACGGGCAAACGACCCGATGACGTAGTCGATCGCAAGGTGGGTCGCGCGAAACGGCGAATGCACCCGCATCTGGTAGTCGCAATCGAGCTGGAGCGGGAACAGGTAGACCGGGTCGCCGGTCAACCCCTCGATCGCCGCCTTGGCGCGGCGTTCGCAATGGCGCATCAGCGCTAGCCGCCGCAGCCATCCCGCGTACTCGATAATCTGGTGGTAGGGGCGGTGGGTCTTGTAGTGCGGGAACCACCACAACGACGCCATCGAGGAGAGATTGTACAGCACGTCCTCGAACGCCCGGCGCCGGAACGTGCCGGGAGCGGCCGGCGAGCGCTGCCATTCCGGCAGCTGCGCGGCGCGCTCCCGATACCACCCGGCGTTTTTTGGCAGCGACGAATACCCGTTCACCCCGCTTTGCTCGAAGGTGATCCAGCCGGGGCGCATGTAGCCTTCCTCGACGACGTGGATCAGCAACGAGCGCCGCTCGGCGAGCCGGATCGCGGCACGATGCAGCGGCCGGCAATCGCCAAACAGGATCAGGTCGCTGATCTTCTTGTCGCTGACCAGACGGTCGAGGAATTCCGGCCACTCGTATTCGTGGCCGCGGAAGTCGATGCTGTTCGGAAGCCGCCAGAACACCCGGTCGCCGCCGTTGAAGTTGACTCGATGGACGGCGTGGCCCCGCGCCGCCAACGCGGCCCCGAGCCGTTCGAAAAACCGCGTCGGCAGTCCCTGGAGAAACAGGAAACTGCGATCGGTTGCTTCCATCCTTCGGCGTGCGAACATCATCCCCCCGCCGGATCCGTAAAACAACGATCCAACACCTTCCCCCCAGATGCCGACTGTCAGCGCGTTGTGGAGGAACGCCGCAGAGGTTTTATGCCAGTTGCGTCAGTTTCGGTCAGGTGTTCGCTTCCTGTAAATGAATTTTTTACCGTCGTGCGGCTCGGCATAGGTCACCTCGCCAAACAACGGCCGGCGCTGCGCCGCGCGGCGGCAACGGCGCGGCCGCCGTCCTTTGTCCCGCCAAAATCGATTGCGACGAGAGGACGGCAATTGTCGTCGTCACGCCCCGGCTCGATCAATCCTGCGACAGCTTAGGGCGCGAATCCGTTCGGATTTATACGGTCGTACGGGCGCTCTTTACGCTTTTTTAGAGTTTAGCCGATGGGATGGACGGCGCCATGTGAATGGTTATATGGGGCGGATCGAGGCAAACGATGGCACGAATACTGTTGGCCGAGTCGGATCGGCACATACGCCAGCTTTTTGCCGGGATCCTCGCGGATTGCGGCCATGCGGTCGCGACCTGCGGCGACGCGCTCGAAGCGGCTGTGTCGCTGGCGACACAATCGGTCGATATCGTCGTCACCGACCTGGTGCTCGGGTTGGGTGGTGAAGCAACTCTTGGACGCGATTGCGCGGCGCTCGGGATCCCGACCGTCACCTTGAGCGGCAGCAGCTTCCGGCCCGGCCAGGCGGTGGCGGAACGGCCTTCCGCGCTGCTGGAAAAGCCGTTTCGCTTTGGCGACCTCCAAAGCGTCCTCGATGCCGTGGCGTGCGGCTCAGCGCAGATGATGCCCGCCGCTGCGGAGCCGGCATCGGCGCTCTACCCGGCGCCGGGTCCGCGCCGCGCATAGAGCAGGAACTCGCGATTGCCTTCGGGCCCGAGGATCGGGCTCTCGACAATGCCGACCACCCTCCAGCCGGGTTGATCGGCGACCCAAGCCTCGGCCCGCGCGCAGACCTCGCGATGGACCGCCGGGTCGCGCACGACACCGCGCTTGCCGACATGCGTGCGGCCGGCTTCGAATTGCGGCTTCACAAGCGCTATCAGCGCTGCCCGCTCGCCGGTGAGCGCCAGCGGCGCCGGCAAAATCGCCGCCAGCCCGATAAAGCTCGCGTCGCAGGTGACGATGTCGACCGGCTCGGATATGTGCTCGCGCCCGACAACCCGTGCATTGACGCGTTCGCAAACGACGACACGCGGATCCTGGCGCAATTTCCAGGCGAGCTGGCCGTGCCCGACATCGACCGCGTACACGCGCCGCGCCCCGCGCGTCGCCAGCACGTCGGTGAACCCGCCGGTTGACGCACCGACGTCGAGCGCGACGCAGCCGGCCGGATCGATCGCAAAATGATCGAGCGCGTGGGCGAGCTTGACCCCGCCGCGCGACACCCACGGGTGCTCGCGGCCGCGCACCTCGAGCGCCACGTCGGCCGCCAGCGGCTCACCCGCCTTTTCGATTCGGCGCTCCCCGGCGAACGCGAGACCGGCGAGGATCAGCGCTTGGGCCCGCGTCCGGTTGTCGGCAAGGCCGCGCTCCACCAGGATCTGATCAGCGCGACGTTTTGTCGGCAACTGGACAGCACCAAGCCCCTAGCCGGCCGTAAAGCCGCGGCCGGAGGCTATGCGCGCGCCGGCTGCGCCGCGATCTCGCGACCAAGCGCCGACAGCGCCATCGCCACGATGTGGCGCGCGTTCAGCCCGGCCTGATCGTACTGCGCCTGCGGGCTGTCGTGGTCGAGGAACACATCCGGGAGGACCATCGCGCGGATCTTCAGCCCGTGGTCGAGCAGGCCGGCCATTGCCAAGTGATGCAGCACCTGGCTGCCAAAACCGCCGATCGCACCTTCCTCGACCGTGATGACCACCTCGTGCTCGCGCGCGAGCCGATTGACCAGGTCCGTGTCGAGCGGCTTGGCGAAGCGCGCATCGGCAACGGTCGTGGACAACCCGTAGGAGGCCAGCTCCTGCGCCGCCTTCATGCACTCGGTGAGCCGCCCGCCGAGGTTGAGTAGGGCAATCGTCATGCCCTCGCGCATGATGCGGCCGCGGCCGATTTCGAGGGGGGTCCCCCGTTCCGGGAGCGGCACGCCGATCCCGTCGCCGCGCGGATAGCGCACCGCCGACGGCCCGTCGTCCAAGACGGCGCAGGTGGCGACCATATGGACAAGCTCGGCCTCGTCCGCCGCCGCCATGATCACGAACCCCGGCAGGCAGCCGAGATAAGTCACGTCAAACGAGCCGGCATGGGTCTGCCCGTCTTGGCCGACGAGGCCAGCGCGATCGATGGCGAACCTCACCGGCAGCTTCTGGATCGCGACGTCGTGGACGACCTGGTCGTAGGCGCGCTGCAGAAAGGTCGAGTAGATCGCGGCAAACGGCTTCATGCCTTCCGCCGCGAGCCCTGCGGCAAAGGTCACCGCATGCTGCTCGGCGATGCCGACATCGAAGCAGCGGTTTGGAAATTTCTCGCCAAACAAATTGAGCCCGGTGCCTGACGGCATCGCCGCCGTGATCGCAACGA
Organism: Allostellaceae bacterium; assembly: GCA_035570595.1. Classification (GTDB taxonomy): domain Bacteria; phylum Pseudomonadota; class Alphaproteobacteria; order ATCC43930; family CGMCC-115725; genus AP-15. Next base: position 7,716 of record DATMLF010000189.1, on the reverse strand, counting down.
CGCGGTCGTCCGCTTCCGCTTCCTTGATCAGCGCCTTGGCGAAGACGCTGGTGTAGGACGGCGCCTTCGAGCTCGATTTTGCCTGGGTCCCGGTGATCACGTCGAACTTGGCGACGCTGTGCCACTTGTCGTCGGCCTGCTCGGCGGATAAATAGCCGTGCCCTTTCTCGGTCACCGCGTGGACCAGGATCGGGCCGGTCTCCTTGGTGTCGCGGACGTTCTTCAACACCGGCAGCAGGTGGTCGAGATTGTGGCCGTCGATCGGCCCGACGTAATAAAACCCCATCTCCTCGAACAAGGTGCCGCCGGTGACAAAGCCGCGCGCGAGCTCCTCCGCGCGGCGCGCGGCGTCCTCGATCGGCTTTGGGAAGTGGCGGGCCACCTCCTTGGCGATGTGGCGCAGCGATATGAACGATTTCGACGACAGCAGCCGCGAGAGATAGGCGCTCATGGCACCCACCGGCGGGGCGATCGACATGTCGTTGTCGTTGAGGATCACGATCAGCCGCGAGTCCATCGCACCGGCATTGTTCATGGCCTCATAGGCCATGCCGGCGCTCATCGCGCCGTCGCCGATGACGGCGATGACGTTGCGCCGTTCGCCGCGCAAGTCGCGCGCCACCGCCATCCCCAGCCCCGAGGAAATCGAGGTCGAGCTGTGCGCGGCGCCAAACGGGTCGTACTCGCTTTCCGAGCGCTTGGTGAAACCGGACAGCCCGCCGCCCTGCCGGATCGTACGGATGCGGTCGCGCCGGCCGGTCAGGATCTTGTGCGGATAAGCCTGGTGCCCGACATCCCAGATCAGGCGGTCGTTGGGCGTGTCGAAGACGTAATGCAGCGCCACCGTCAGCTCGACGACGCCGAGCCCGGCGCCAAAATGGCCGCCGGTTATCGAAACCGCATCGATCAACTCCGCGCGCAACTCATCCGCGAGCTGGCGCAGATCCGCTTCGGGCAGCCGGCGCAGATCCGCCGGAACGTCGATCCGGTCGAGCAGCGGCGTCCGATTGGAAATCGGGCGACTCGGGTTTGGATCCAAAGCTGGGCTCCTCAGGTGCGGCGGCTGATGACGAATCGCGCCGCCTCTCTTAAAAGTTCCGCTCTTCCCCCGAACAAATCAAGGTGCGCGACGGCTTGGCCGACCAGTAGTTCAGCCTGGGCGCGCGCCCGTTCAATGCCGAGGATCGACACAAATGTAGCCTTGCCGGCGGCGGCGTCGGCGCCGACCGGTTTCCCGGTCTCGGCGGCCGAGCCTTCGACATCGAGAAGATCGTCGGCGATCTGAAAAGCCAGCCCCAGATCGTGGGCGTAGCCGCGCAGCGCGGCCCGCGCGTCGGTCGGCGCCTTGGCGAGAATCGCCCCGGACTCGCAGGAAAACGCGATCAGCGCGCCGGTCTTCATCCGCTGCAGGCGGGTAATGGCGCCGATGTCGAGCGCCCGATGTTCGGCGATCAGATCGATCATCTGGCCGCCGACCATGCCGTCCGCACCCGCCGCCGCCGCCAACGCCGCTACGAGCTCGCAGCGCACCGCGGGATCGCCGTGCGTGTCGGGGTGCGCCAGCACGCCAAAGGCGGCCGTCAGCAGCCCGTCGCCGGCCAGGATCGCCGTCGCGTCGTCGAATTCCCTGTGGCAGGTCGGGCGGCCGCGCCGCAGGTCGCTGTCGTCCATCGCCGGCAGGTCGTCATGCACCAGCGAATAGGCATGGACCATTTCAATCGCGGCCGCCACTTGCAGCGAGCATTGCAGCGTCACGCCAAAGAGGCGCGCCCCGGCGAGCACCAGGAACGGGCGCAGCCGTTTGCCCGGGCCAAGCGCGGCATAACGCATCGCCTCGTAGACCCGCGCTTCAAGGTCGGGTGGAACCGCAAGGAGCCGGTCGAGCAGCGAATCGGCGAGGGTCGCCGCGTGCGCCAGCGCCTCGTCGAAGCTCGCCGATTGTGGCCACACGGTATCAGTCAAGCTTGGCCGGCTCCGTGCCGATGGCGCCCCCGTCGGCGCCGATGACGATGCGCTCGACGCGCTGCTGCGCCTCGTTGAGCTTGCGCTCGCAATGCTGCTTCAGCTGCGCCCCGCGCTCGTAGGAATGGATCGCTTCGTCGAGCTTGACCTGCCCCGCCTCGAGCCGCCGCACGATCTGCTCGAGCTCGGCAAGCGCGTCCTCGAAGCTCATCCCGGCGATTTCCGGGAGCGGGTTGGTCTCGCTCATCGATCTTCTATCTAGCAGATTACGCGAGGTGGGGCGGCACATTTAGCGGTTTGCGAGCGCATAGTATCTCGCGGCCGTCGCAAATTCGCAACAGTGCGGCTTTATGGCGATCGGTCACGCGGCCATCAGCACTCGCAGATGAGCCGCCGCGCTGGCGCCGAGCGCCGCCAGATCGTAGCCGCCTTCGAGGGTCGAAACCAACCGGCCCCGAGCATGGCGCCGGGCCAGGCCGACGAGCTTTTCGGTGACCCAGGCATAGTCGCCTTCGTCGAGCATTAGCTGCGCCAGCGGGTCGCTGCGGTGGGCGTCGAACCCGGCCGAGACGATCACCAGCTGCGGGCGAAACGCGTCGAGGGCCGGCAACACGCGTTCCTCGAACGCCCGGCGAAACGGCCCCGATCCCGACATTGGCCGTAACGGCACGTTGACGATGTTGCCGACCCCGGTCTCGCTCGCCGCCCCGGTGCCGGGGTAGAGCGGATATTGGTGCGTCGAGGCGTAGAACAGGCTGTTGTCGGCCTCGAACGCCGCCTGTGTGCCGTTGCCGTGATGCACGTCGAAATCGACGACCGCAACCCGCTCAAGCCCGTGCGTCTGGCGGGCGCGCAAGGCGCCGATCGCGGCATTGTTGAACAGGCAAAAGCCCATCGCGCGGTTGGGCTCGGCATGGTGCCCGGGCGGCCGCACCGCGCAAAACGCATTGTCGGCTTCGCCGGCGACGACCGCGTCGACGGCGGCGACGACCGCGCCCGCGGCACGCAGCGCCGCTCGGCCCGATGCGGGCGATAGCACGGTGTCGGCGTCGAGCGCCGCATGCCCCGTCGCCGGAACGGCGGCGAGGATGCGCTCGACATGAGCCCGCGGGTGCAGGCGCAGCAAATCGTCGATTGCCGCCTCGGCGGCCTCGCGCCGCTCGAGCCCGCCGAAGTCGGGGCCGGAGAGCGCCGCCAGCACGGCGCGCAAGCGCGCCGGCGATTCCGGATGATGCGGTCCGGGATCGTGCTCGAGACAGGCCGAATGCGTGTAGAAGAGGGTCGTCATCAAAGCTCTCGCTTTCTGGCGCGGCCCGAGCGTTGCACGGTCGCGCCGCCGCCAATATCGGTTTGCCGGCCGGCCGTAGTCGCGGGCCGGTACCGGTCAGCCCCGCCGCGCCGCGTGAAGGCCGAGTGCCGCCCAGCCGATCAGCAGCGCCGTTCCGCCGAAGGGCGCGACCGCGGCGAACCCGGCCAATCCGGTCAGCGCCAGCGCGTAGAGGCTGAAGCTGAACAGAAATATGCCTGCGACAAAGCTCCAGGCGGCGATAGCCAGCACCGGGCTCGGCCGCTCGCCATGCCGCGCCAGCGCGGCGATGGCGAGAAGTGCTACCGCATGCACCATGCCGTAAAGGGCGCCGGTTCGCAGCAAGGTCGCGGCGCGCGGGTCGCCACTAGCGAGATGGGCCGCCACCGCCCCGGCTGCAACCGAGATAAACCCGCCGATTGCCGCGATGGCAAGCCAGGCGCGCGTCACCGCGCGGCGGCCCTTTCGCTTAGCGCCGCGCGGTAGAGCGCCAGGGTCTGGCGCGCGACGATGTCGTCGGCAAAGCGGGCCTCGATCCAGGCTCGGCCGCGCCGCCCCATCGCCTCGCGCCGCGCCGGGTCGGCGGCGAGCGCCGCGATCGCGTCGGCCAGCGGGCCGACATCGCGCGGCGGCACCAGGATGCCGCTTTCGCCGTTGCCGACGAGCACGATCTCGCGGCAGCCGGGCACGTCGGCGGCGATGATCGGCCGCGCGCAGGCGGCGGCCTCGAGCAGTGCTTTCGGCACACCCTCGCCGTAACTCGAAGGCAGCACGGCAATTGTGGTGCTGCGCCACACCTCGCGCACGTCGGCAACGGCGCCCAACCATCGGACGCCGGGCTCGGCGCAGAGCGCGGCGAGTTCCGCCGCCGACAGCGAGCCGGAATTGTCGGGATCGACGGGGCCCGCCAGGACCAGCTCGACGGGGAGACCGCGCGCGCGCAGCAGCCGGATTGCCGCGACCGCGTCGAGCACGCCCTTGTCGCGCAGCATCCGCGAGACGAGCGCCACGCCGACCGTGGCGCCCTCGGGCATCGGCAGCGCGACAAATCGGCGGGTGTCGACCCCCGATCCCCGGATCAGCGCGATCCGCCGCCGGTCGATGCCGAGGGCCGCGAGGGCGGCGCCGTCTTCGGGGTTTTGCACGACGACGTGGCCGTTGCTCCGGCGCGCGGCAAGCCGCAGCGCCAGCTGCAGCGCCGGCCGGCTCACCCGCACCCCAGGTCCCCGCGCCGAAAAACCGGAGCCGAGACCCATGACAGCATCGATCGTGGCCGGCGAATCGGCCGCGCCGCGAAACGCGAGAGCGCGGGCGAGCCCGCCGAACAGCACCGGCTTTAGCGCCACATGATGCAGGATCTGCGGCCGCTCCGCGCGGTAGAGCCGGGCGATCGCGGCGACCGCCCGCGCCGCCCCGACCGTCCCGTCGCCGCGCCGCCGCCAGGCGAGCGCCCGGACCGCGAAGCCCTCGCTCGCGATCTGCTCGCCGTGGGCGCGCACCCGCGTCGCGACAACCACCTCGAAACCGTCGTCGCGCGCCGCCCGCGCGACCGGCAGGCGGTGCGAGCAGAAGTACCAATCCTCGGTCACGAGAAACAGCAGCTTTGGCCGCCGGCCGCCGTTTCGCGACAGGGAAAGTGCGGGGGGGCGGATCGGGTCGTCGAGGGCCACGGGAGTTTCGACAATCAAAAACGGATGCGGGGCGGCTTGCCGCGGCGCGCGTCCCTCTCTAATGGATTCCTCCCAGGATCGCTCGCGCAATTTGCCGGCTGACCTAGGAGCGCCCGCCGCCGCTGGCGCCGCTTGAAGCACGAAGCACGTCGAAGCCTGCCCGTTTGCCTGTCGCGAGCTTTTCGGGTGTTGGGGGCGCTTTCTGGCCCGTATTCTGGTAACCGGCGCCGCGGGTTTTATCGGCCGCGCGCTCTGTCGCGAGCTGGTGCAGCGCGGCCACGCCGTGGTCGGCGCGACGCGCGGCGCGGCCAAGCCGATTACCGGGGTCATGCTGCGCCCGCTCGGCGACATCGGCCCGCAGACCCACTGGGCTCGCCACCTCGACCAAGTCGACGTCGCGGTGCACCTCGCGACCAGCGCGCATCGCCCGGTCGGCCCCGCCGCCGGTGCCGCCGAGGCCGAAGCCGCCGCCACGCTGGCGCGCGCCGCCGCCGCCGCCGGAGCGCGCCGCCTCGTCCTTGTCAGCTCGATCCGGGCGATGGCCGCGGCCACTCCGCCGGGCACCCGGCTGCGCGCCGCCGACCCGCCGCTCCCCGGCGATCCCTACGGCCGCGCCAAGCTCGCGATCGAGCGGGCGACGGAGGCCGCCGCGCGCGCCACCGGGCTCGATCTCGTCACGTTGCGGCCGCCGCTCGTGCACGGGCCCGGCGTCAAGGGCAACCTGCGGGCGTTGCTCCGGCTGATCGCGCGCGGGGTACCATTGCCGTTTGCCGCCGTCGACAACCGCCGCAGCCTCGTCTTTCTCGACAACCTCGTCGACCTGTTGGCGTTGGCCTCCACCCATCCCGCTGCCGGCGGCCGAATATTGCTGGCCCGCGACGAGCCGGATCTGTCCACCCCCGAGCTGATCCGGGCGCTGGCGAGCGGGCTCAGGCGCCGCGCGCGGTTGTTCCCGGTTCCGGCGGCGCTGCTAGCGGGCGTTTGCTCGGTTCCGCGGATTGGAGCGGCGGTGTCGCGCGTGACGGCGTCACTGCGCGTTGACGATTCCGAGACGCGCAGCCTCCTCGGCTGGTCGCCCGCGGTCACCCCCGAGGCCGGTCTCGCGGCGACCGCGCGGGCTTTTGCGCGCCTGGGGCAAGCGAACGACAGCCGGCCCGGCGGCGTTATAGGGTGACTATCGAGCCCCGGAGCACGCGCATGATCGGCCTCACCGAAAACACCGCGCTGATCGGCGACGCCATCGCCTACGTCATCAAGCTCTACCGCGAGCTCAGCGCGGAAAACGGCGCGCCCACCCTCGGGACGCAGAACCAGACGGTTGACTTCATCCTCGCCGATCCCGAATTGAGCCGTGCGGTGCGGAAATGGGCGGAACGGGCTCGCCCCGGCGAGGCCGCGGCGGCGCCCCCGCGGCGCCTTCCGCTGGACGAGGCTTATCGCCGGATCGAGGCGTTTATGCGCTCGGTCATGCAGCCGCCGGTATTCGGGTAAAGATCGGACCTGATCGGGAGCGACATCCGCGCTATATCGGTTGCCGCCCCCAGGGTTCGGGGCGGAGGGAGGAGAACGTCGTGCCGAGCTTCGACATTGTCTCGCGGATCGATCTTGCCGAGGTCGACAACGCGGTCGCCGGGATCATGCGCGAAATCGCAACGCGCTTCGACTTCAAGGGCAGCAAGTGCTCGATCGAGCGCAAGGAAGGCGCGTTGACCGTGCTCGCCGACGACGACCTGAAGCTGAAGCAGATGCACGAGCTCTTAAAGGTGCATATGACGCGCCGCAAGGTCGAGCCGGGAGCGCTCGACTACAAGCCGCCGGAGAAGGCTTCGGGGAACGCGGTGCGTCAGGCGATCGCGTTGCGCCAGGGGGTCGATGCGAACCTCGCACGGCAGCTGGTCCGCGAAATCAAGGACAGCAAGCTCAAGGTGCAGGTCTCGATCCAAGGCGAGGAGCTGCGCGTCACCGGCAAAAAACGCGACGACCTGCAGGGTGCGATCGCCGCCATTCGCGGGCTCAAGATCGAGCAGCCGCTGCAGTACGTCAATTTTCGCGAGTGACGGGCGCGAGCCGCCGGGCATCGCCCGCTTGCCGCCGCGCCCGCCAGCGGCTATTTAACGGCGGGCACTGCGTCCCCTTCGTCTAGAGGCCCAGGACACCGCCCTCTCACGGCGGCAACACCGGTTCGAATCCGGTAGGGGACGCCAACCATATCAACGGATAAGTAGACGGGTCCTGCCGGCCCCGGTCGGGTTTGGCGATCCGCCCCCATGCCCTCTATCTATGCGGAACGCCTTGGAGCAAGCTGGGCGGGCAATGCTCCTGATCCGCCCGATGCGGGTGATGTCGATTTAACACGCGAGCGGTTGACATCCTGACGCGACCGCCGATCGGCTTCGCGCCAAAGGATGCAAATTCACTCCGCGCGGGCATTTGGGGACGCATAGCCTCGTGCCGGAGGAGCGGAAACCATGATCATCGAGAGGCTGAAACCAGGTGTCATCACCGTTGGTCACGGCCGCGGCTTTGTTGTCGAGGGCGCGGGCGAGCGCCTCGTGATCACGGCCGCGCACTGCCTGCCATCCGTCCCGCCGGCCCTGTCCTCTTTCGGGCTCGAGGCGCGCACCTACGGCCCGCTCCTCGCGCGCCGTGGGGAGGCACCCCGCGCCTGGGCGGTGTGTCGCTTTGTCGATCCGATCGCCGACGTCGCGGTTCTCGGTGCGCCCGACGATCCGTACGCCGATGACTACCAAGCGCTGATGGGGACGGCAATGGCGCTGC
>DATMLF010000188.1:0-16455 GCA_035570595.1 Allostellaceae bacterium | reverse complement strand
AGGCTGTCGGTACAGGAGCCGCTTGCCCTTAGCTCCGGCGAGCAAGGCGGCTGCCCGTTCCCCGTCCGTCATGTCGCGGGTGTTGGCGCGGAAATCGAACTCGGCGAGGTAGCGATGCAAGTGCGCCTCGCTGATGTTATGGAATGTGCCGTAGACGCCCCGCTTCAACAGCGCGAAATGGCTTTCGACCGTGTTGGTGTGCGCGAAGCCGCCAAGCCGCACGTATTCCTCGGCAGAGTGGTTGACGCTGGAATGCCCGGCGAACTCGTCACCAATCGAGGGATAGACCCGACTGTCATCCGTCATCAGGTGAGACTTGCGATCAGCATGCTTGACCAGGATGGGCCGCAGGTTCGCCGCCGTCACGTTGGCGACATGGAAGCTCTTGGTGCGGCCGTCGCGCTCTACGAGCGACACGACCGGCATCTTGCCGCCGGGACCACCGCCGACGCCTTTCCGTTTCCAGGCGTGCTTGTTGGCTTCCTTGCCGCCGATATAGGTTTCGTCGGCTTCGACGACCTTGTTCTCACCCCCAAGCGGGCCGGTTTCGTCGATGTCATCCGCTGCCTCGCGCAGCCGATGGAACAGAAACCAAGCCGCTTCATAGCTGGTGTTCAGCATTCGGTGTAGCTGATGCGCCGACATGCCCTTTTTGCTGGCGGCCATCAGGCGCGTCGCGAGAACCCACTTCGACAGCGGGATATGCGAGCGTTCCATGACGGTTCCGACCGTCACGCTAAATGGCTTTCGGCAGTCCTTGCAGTTGTAGACGCCAGCGCGAAGGCTCTTGCCCGTCATCTTCGTAATCCGATCGCCCATGACGCCACAACGCGGGCAGACCGGACCCTGCGGCCACAGCACGCTTTCGAGGTACTCGCGCGCCGCGTTGTCGTCGTTGAAAATCGGATTGCGAATGTCGATCTTGTCGCGGGCCATGTTCGGGCTGCCTCTCAACTCTGCGGCTATCCTACATGGTCATGCGTGCTACGTCAACCTGATAATTCCCAAAAGCTTCTGGGCCAGCTGCAAATCCCGGCCGCCAAGCTGCTACGCAAAAAAGAGGCGGCGGCCGCCGGCATCGACCCCAAGACCCTGTCCGAAGACCAACTGATCGCGGCGATGGTCACGAACCCGATCGTGATCGAGCGGCCGATCGTGATTTCCGGCGACAAGGCCGCCCTCGGCCGCCCGCCCGAGGCCGTGCTTGCGGTGATTTAAGTCACGAAAATTGCCGACCTGACGACGCAGCCTGCTTCGTGGGATTGCCTTGCTGCGTTCGCAAGAAAAACCAAAGCCGCGGTCATCGCGAACGGCCGGGGCAATCCCGATCAGGTTGGCGGCTGATCCCTGACGGAACTCACTCGGGCGGCGTCTTCGCGGAGTACTCCGCGGCAGGAAAGGTCCCGCCCTGGTAGCGCTCGGCGATCGGGTCGGCGCCGGGCGGCTCGGCCGCCAGCACCGCTTGCGCATAGGGTTCGGAATCGTCCTGTGGTTTGTATCCGAGGCGATAGGCGTTCGCATTGTCGTACCACGAGCGCCGGTTGTTCGAGACGCCATAGACGATCTCGTAGCGCACATCGGGGTGATCGAGGCCGATGCGCACGAGCTGGGTCAAATCGCGCGGGCTGATCCAGATCGCGAGGCGGCGCTTGTCGATCGGCTGCGTGCCGAAATTGCCGATCCGTACGCACAAAAAGCCCATTCCATGCTTGTCGGCATAGAGGCTGGCGAGCGCCTCGGAAAACGCCTTGCTAAGCCCGTAGCGGCTGTCCGGGCGCGGCACCACCCGGTGGTCGATCGTCTGCGAGCGCGGGTAGAACCCGACCGCGTGGTTGCTTGTCGCCATCACGATGCGCTTGACGCCGGCCGCACGCGCCGCCTCGAACACGTTGTAGAGGCCGACAATGTTCGACTGCAGGATGACCGGCCACTCCGCCTCGCCCGAATTGCCACCCAAATGGATGATACCGTCCACTCCCTCGACCATCCGTTCCACCGCGGCCATGTCGGAAATCTCGGTCCGATCGACCTCCTCGCCGTCGCGCGCCGGCGCCAGCTCGACCCGGTCCGACAACCGCAGCACCGGATAGGCGCCGCGCAGCGTCTCGCGCAACGCCCGCCCGATCCCGCCGCCCGCCCCGGTGATCAATACCCGCTGCATCGCCATCCTCCGTTTTTCCGATCAGCTTTTGAGGTCCTGGCGCGCCGCACCGAACCCGCCAAAACGACAACGCCGCCGACGTGCCTATTTTCCCCGCACATGCGCGAGAAAATGCAGCACGTCGGCCGAGAATTGCCCGGGGTCCTGCAAGAACGAGAAATGGCTGACGTCGGGCTGTATCAGTAACCCGGCGCCGGGGATGTTGGCCGCCATGAACTCGGTATTCTGGCGCTTGATCGCCTCGTCATGGTCGGCGTCGACGACCCACACCGGCACCGCGATCTTGCGCAGATCGGCCGCTGCCCAATTCGGCTGGGTCTGCCACATGCGGGTGATCTGGGCGACAAACTCCTTGTATTCCCCGGGGGTCGGCGACAGCGCCGCATACTCCTTGCCGGCGCGGGCGATGAAGGCGTTGAACACCGGGCTGTTGGCGATGTCGGCAACCCCGGAAGGATCGGAATTGGCGGCAAAGGCAAAGAGCTTCGACAACCGCTCGGGGTGGCGCTGGGCGATGTCGAGGCCAATGATTGCCCCGTCGCTCCAGCCGACGATCGCCGCCTTCGGAATTTTCAGAAAATCCATCAGCCCGATCACGTCGTCGGCCATCAGGTCGTAGCCGAAGGGCCGCTGGTCGCGGGTGCTGCGGCCGTGGCCGCGGCTGTCCATGACAACGACGCGATAGTGCGGTTCGAGCGCGCGCACCTGATGACCCCAGTAGTTCGAATTGGCGAGCCCGCCATGCAGCAGGATCACCGGCTCGCCGTTGCCGAAGGTTGCATACCAGATCTTGATCCCGTCGACCGGGGCGAGCCCGCTCTCGTGCGGCGCCGGCAGGGTCGGCGTCGCCGGCAAGGTCAGCCATTGCGGCTCGGCGCCCAGCGCGGCGCCAGCTGCGCCAACCCCGATCAGCAACCAGCACAGCAGCATTCCAACCCGGCGCATGGCTAGCCTCCCATCCGGCGTCATCACGGATGCTCAGCGCCATGCGCGCAACTGAATCGTCGTCGTTGACAACGCGCTCGCTGCTCCCAATGTGAGAACCGCCCACCCTGATAGCAGGCGGGTGGATCGGCTGGGTCGTTGCGAATCATTGCCGTGAGCGCCTTGCGCGAATTTTGGAGCCGTCCCGGCCGTTCCGACGCGGAGCAACCGCTGAGGGCCTGGGTCAGCGTTGCCAAGGCGGCGGACTGGTCGCGGCCTGCCGAGATCAAGGCAACGTTTCGCAGCGCCGACATACTGGCCAATGATCGCGTGGTGTTCAATATCGGCGGAAACAAATACCGGCTCGTTGTCGCGGTTCACTATCGCGGCGGGCGCGTCTTCATCCGATTTATCGGGACGCACGCGGAATATGACAAAATCGACGCCAAGAATGTGTAGGGATCATGCTGATGGATATTCGCCCAATCAGATCAGAGGCCGATTACCGCGCCGCGTTAGCCGACATCGAGCGCTTGTGGAAGTCGGAGCCCGGCACACCCGAGGGCGACCGCGTGGATGTCCTTGCAACCTTGATCGAGGCATACGAGGCCCGGCATCACCCGATCCCCGCCCCCGATCCGATTGCCGCTGTTCTTTTCATGATGGAGCAAAAAGGGCTGACCCGGCGCGACCTGGAAGCGGCGCTCGGGAGCCGCGGGCGCGTCTCCGAAATCCTCAACCGCAAGCGGCCCTTGACCTTACCGATGGTCCGCGCGCTCAGCGCTTTGCTGGACATTCCGACCGAGGTGCTCGTCCAACCCTACGAAACGCGATCGGCGGCGTAGGCCGCGTCTAGATCTACTACCGTCTCACCCGCACCGGCGGGACCTCGCGCGGGACGACCAGGTTGCAGCCGGTGGCGGCCCGGATTTCGTCGATTGTAACGCCAGGCGCGATCTCCTTCAGCGCCATGCCGCCGGGGGTGATTTCGAACAATCCGAAATTGGTCACGACGAGGTTGACGACGCCGCGCGCGGTCGCCGGGATGGTACAGCGCTCGACCAGCCGCGGCGCGCCGTTGCGGGTCTGGTGCTCCATCGCGACAAAGACATGGCGCGCGCAGGCCGCGAGATCCATTGCCCCGCCAATGCCGCCGCCCTGCTGGCCCGCCATCTTCCAATTGGCGAAGTCGCCGTTCTCCGCGACCTCGTAGGCGCCGAGCACGGTCACGTCGATCCTTCCGCTGCGGATCAACGCAAACGAATCCGCGTGGTGGACGATCGCCGCCCCCGGCCGCAACGTGACGTGCTGGCCGCCGGCGTTGACGAGGTGCATGTCCTCATGGCCCGAGGCGGCGAGCGGGCCGTAGCCGATCACCCCGTTTTCGGAGTGAAAGATGATCTCCTTGTCGCCGAAATCGAAATTCGAGCACAAGGTCGGGATGCCGATGCCGAGGTTGACGATCCACCCGTCGCCGAATTCCATCGCCAGCCGGTCGCACATCTGCTGGCGGCTCAGCCCCTTCGCTCTCTCGCTCATCGTGCCCCTCCTGTCGGCGACGGGTTTCGCGTCACTCAACCCATCCTACACGCTGATGGGGCGATGTTTGTAGGATGGGCTGGGCAGAGCGAAGCCCATCATTTGCCAACCGAAGCCCACCCATCGTGGGTCTACCCTCGTATGCCCTTTACCCTCGCGCGGCGCTCGCCGGCAGTTGGGGCCACCAGCCGTCGGGCGGCGGCGGGATCTTGACGATGCGGTGCACGAAAATCCCCGGCGTGTGGACGTCGTCGGGGTCGATCGCACCCACCGGCAGAATGTCTTCCTCGACCTCGACCACCGTGACCCGCGCCGCCATCGCCATGATCGGGTTGAAATTGCGCTGCGAGCGGCGGAACCGGAGATTGCCGGCTTGGTCGGCCTGGTAGGCGCGGATCATCGCGTAGTCGAGCGGCAACGCGTGCTCGAGCAGGTATTCGCGGCCGCCGAACACGCGCGTCTCGCGCCCTTCCGCGAGCTCGGTGCCGACCGCGGCCGGCGTGTAGAACGCCGGGATGCCGGCGCCGGCGGCGCGCATCCGCTCAGCCAGCGTGCCTTGCGGCGTCAGCTCGGCCTCGATCAGCCCCTTGGCGACATATTCCGACAGGACGAGCCGCTGCGAGGCGCGGGTCGGTGCGGTAAAGGCGCAGACCACCTTTTTGACCTGCCCGTTCTGGATCATCTGCCCCATGTCGGGCGAGTCCGCCGGCAGGGTGGCGCCGCCGCGCGTCGAGTTCGACACGCAGGTCAGCCCCTTGGCGCCCTGCGCCGCCACCGCCCCGTATAGGTTGATCGGCATGCCGACCACCGCGAACCCGCCAAAGCCGATCGTCGCCCCGTCGGGGATGTCGCGGACCGCCTCGTCGAAGCTCGCGAAAATCTTGCTCCTGGCGCTCATTTCCCCGCCCATATCTGGTTATCCGGCCGCATCATGCGGCAGGCGCTGCCGGCCGGCAACATGCGGGCGAAGGAGAAAATGGCATCCCTCTTCGCGCACAAGCGCCCCCTGGATCGGCCGACGGCCCGACGCATGCGCGAGACCATGGCGCCAAATTCATCTTGGTGTCAGGCAACAACAACGTAAAGATGTCGCCAACTTCCTCGCAACGAGGATGATACAAAATCCGCTGATGCGCTTTGGGAGACGACATGACCGCCGACAGCCTCGCCGTACCCGCCTTTCGCCCGAGAGCGTCGCTGACGCGGGTTATCGTCGCCGCTTCGCTCGGCAACGCGATCGAATGGTTCGATTTTCTGGTTTACGGCTATTTCGCGGTGACGATCGCCAAAGTGTTCTTCCCGACCGGCAACGAGACCGCGTCCCTGCTGCTGACGCTCGGCGCGTTTGGCGCCGCCTACCTGATGCGCCCGATCGGCGCCATCGTGATCGGCGCCTACACCGACCGCAGGGGCCGCAGGGCAGGGCTGACCTTGTCGATCATGTTGATGGTCATCGGCACGACCTTGACCGCGGTTACGCCGGGTTATGCGTCGATCGGGCTCGCCGCACCGCTGTTGATCTTTTTCGCACGCCTGTTGCAGGGGTTTTCGGTCGGCGGCGAGTTCGGCAGCGCTGTGACCTTCCTTGCCGAACAGACCCCTTCTCGCAAAGGCTTTGTCGCGAGCTGGCAATGGGCCAGCACCGGTATCACCAACTTCCTGGCCTCGGGTTTCGGGCTCATTCTGGCAAGTGCCTTGTCGCCCGCACAGCTCACGGGATGGGGCTGGCGCATCCCGTTCCTGTTCGGCATCCTGGTCGGCCCGGCCGGGTTCTATATTCGCCGCAAGCTCGACGAGACGCCGGAATATGTCGCGATCGAGCCGACCCGCACCCCGGTGCGGGACATGCTGCGCGCCCACCCATTCGAAGCATTGCTGGCGGTCGGCGCTTCGGCGATCTCGAACAGCTCGGCCTACATCATCCTCTACATACCGACCTACGCGATCAAGGAACTGCACCTGCCGCAGGCCACCGCCTTTACCGCGACACTCGTCGGCGCCGTAATTCTCGGCCTCGCCTCGCCGTTGGCCGGTCACCTCTCCGACAAGTTCGGCCGCAGCGGCCTGATGCGGGCGACGGGCTGGCTGTTTCTGCTGACGACCTACCCGGTGTTCTATCTGATGGTCGCATACCCCTCGCTTACCACCGCGATCTTTGCCGCGGGCTGGCTGAGCCTCGTCAAGGCCGGCTACAGCGGGGTATTGCCGTCGCAGCTCGCCGAGCTCTTCCCGACCCCGGTCCGCGGCATCGGCGTGTCGCTGAGCTTCGCCATTGCGGTGACGATCTTTGGCGGCTTCACACCGTTTGTCGCGACCTCGCTGATCGCCATGACCGGCGACCGCCTGTCGCCGAGCTATTACATCATGTTCACGGCCGCGCTCAGCATCATTGCCCTCGTCTTTGTGCGCCACCGCCGCTACCCGCGGTAGCTTCGGACGACGCGGGCGGCGCCCGCGCGCTCCGCCCGCGGCTGCTTTGCGCGGCATCGCCACGGGGCCGCAGGCGAATTGACAGCACTGTTCGCCGTCCCCATACTCCGGCGCTTTCCCGCCCGATGGCGCCGCTAGGCCGGCTAGCCATGACGAGGAGAGTGGCGATGGCGCGCGATCCCGGCGGTTTGCGCCGGTCTGGCGAACGGGTGCGCAAAGGCAGGCCGGCGGGTCTGCGGCGACGACGATAATTCGGCGTCGAGAACCCGTTTCGCCCCCAACTCGCGCAGGAGAATTTTCGTGATCACACCCGTCATGCCCACCTATGGCCGGTGGGACGTCGCCGTCGACCACGGCGAAGGCTGCTGGCTCTATTCCGAGGACGGCCGCAAATTCCTCGACTTCACGAGCGGCATAGCGGTCACCGGGCTCGGCCACTGCCACCCGCACCTGGTCGAGGCCATCCGCGAGCAGGCCGGCCGGTTGTGGCATTCCTCGAACCTGTTCCGTATCCCGGGGCAGGAGCGGCTCGCCAAGCGGCTCGTCGACAACAGCTTTGCCGACACCGTGTTCTTTGGCAATTCGGGCGCCGAGGCGTGCGAGTTGGCGCTGAAGGTCGCCCGCAAGTACCAGCACGACACCGGTCATCCTGAGCGCCATCGCATCATCGGCTGCGAAGGCTCATTTCACGGCCGCACCTTCGCGACCCTGGCGGCCGCCGGCAACGAGAAGTACCTCGAAGGCTTCGGTCCCCCGATGGAGGGGTTCGACCACGTCGCCTTTGGCAACCTGAACGAGATGCGCGCTGCCATCGGCGGCGAGACCGCGGCGATCATTGTCGAGCCGGTTCAAGGCGAGGGCGGCGTGCGGCCCGGCTCGGACGAATACCTGCGCGGGCTGCGGGCGATCGCTGACGAGTTCGGCCTGTTGCTGATCTTCGACGAGGTGCAGTGCGGCATGGGGCGGACCGGCAAGCTGTTCGCCTACGAATGGTCCGGCGTCGCGCCCGACGTGATGGCGGTCGCCAAGGCATTGGGCGGCGGCTTTCCGATCGGCGCGTGCCTTGCGACCGAGCGCGCCGCGGTCGGCATGGTCCCCGGCACCCACGGCTCGACCTTTGGCGGCAACCCAATGGCGGTGGCGGCCGGCAACGCCGTCCTCGACGTGATGCTCGATCCCGGCTTTTTCGACCGTGTGCAGGCCACCGCTCGGCGGTTCCGCGGCCGGCTCGACGAGTTGGTCAAGTCCTATCCCAAGCTCTTTGCCGAATTGCGCGGCTCGGGTCTGTTGCTCGGCATCCGCTGCGTCGTGCCGGCCGGCGACGTCGTGACCCGGCTGCGCGAAAATGGCCTCCTCGCGCTGACCGCCGGCGACAATGTGCTGCGGCTGCTGCCGCCGCTCGTCGTTGGCGAGGCCGAGATCGGCGAGGCGATGGAAACCCTGCACAAGGTGGCGCGGGAATGGCCGGCGTAAGGCGCGGCGCCCGCCAGCCGGCGCTGGTCGACGACCGGGTTGCACCGCGCCATTTTCTCGACATCGACCAGCTCGACAGCGCCGAGCTGCGCGGCATCTTGGATGTCGGCATCGCCTACAAGAACGGCCGCCATGACCGGCCGCTCGCCGGCAAGACCCTGGCGATGATCTTCGAAAAGCCGTCAACTCGGACGCGCGTGTCGTTCGAGGTGGCGATGCGACAGCTCGGCGGCGACACGATTTATCTCAACACCGCCGACAGCCAGCTCGGTCGCGGAGAGACCGTCGCCGACACGGCGCGGGTGTTGTCGCGCTATGTCGACGCCATCATGATCCGCACCAACCAGCCGAAAAAGCTCGAAGAGCTCGCGCGCTATGCGACCGTGCCGGTGGTCAACGGCCTGACCGACACCTCGCACCCGTGCCAGATAATGGCCGACGTGATGACCTTGCAGGAAAAGAAAGGATCGCTCGCCGGCCGCACCGTCGCCTGGAGCGGTGACGGCAACAATGTCGCGACGAGCTGGGTCCATGCCGCCGTCCGCTTTGGCTTTACGTTGCGGCTCGCCTGCCCGGCGGAGCTGGCGCCGAGCCCGGCCTTGCTCGACTGGGCGCGGCGCGAAGGCGGCCATGTCAACCTGACGGCCGACCCCGCCGAGGCGGTCGCCGGCGCCGACTGCGTCGTCACCGACACCTGGGTGTCGATGGGGGACGAGGCCGGCGGCACCCGCCACAACTTGCTCGCCCCGTACCGGGTCGACGAGGCGCTGATGGCGCGCGCCAAGCCCGATGCGGTCTTTATGCACTGCCTGCCGGTCAAGCGCGGCGAGGAAGTGACTGCGGGGGTCGTCGACGGCCCGCAGTCGGTGGTTTGGGACGAGGCCGAAAACCGCCTCCACGTGCAAAAGGGAATATTGACCTGGTGCCTGGACTAAGCCGTCAAGCCGCGATCCGCCGCATGCGGCGAGAGGGCAGGCGAACTTGACCGCCGCCGCAACCGTCGTGCCGGACGACCTCGTCCAGCCGTTTCAGATCGAGCCGTTCGCGTTGCGCGGGCGGCTCGTCCGGCTTGGCCCGGCAATCGACCGCATCCTGTCGCAGCACGCCTATCCCGAACTGGTCGCGGCGATGCTGGGCGAGGCCATCACGCTCGCCGTCCTGCTGGCCGGCGCGCTCAAATACGACGGCATCTTCACATTGCAGACCAAGGGCGACGGGCCGATCCGGATGATCGTCGCCGACGTGTCGACCGATGGCGCGGTGCGCGGCTACGCCCAATACGACCAGAAGAAGCTCGATGCCGTCACCGTAGCGGGTGACACGACCGGCCTCTCGGTGCCGCGGCTGCTCGGTGCCGGATACATCGCCTTTACCGTCGACCAGGGCGAGGAGACCGACCGCTACCAGGGCATCGTCGAGCTGGCCGGCGCCACCCTGGCCGATTGCGCACAGCATTATTTCCGGCAATCGGAGCAGATCCAGGCCGGGATCAAGCTCACGGTCGGCCGGACCGGGCCGGGCGCCGGCTGGCGCGCCGGCGGGCTGATGCTGCAGCGGGTCCCCCCCGAGGGTGGCTATGGCGTCATTGCCGACGATGTCGAGGATGGCTGGCGGCGCTCTATGGTGTTGATGAGTTCGGCGACGCCGGAAGAGCTAGTCAATCCCGACCTCACTCCGCACCGGCTGTTGTTCCGCTTGTTCCATGAGGACGGCGTGCGGGTCTACGACACGCACCCGCTGGAGGCGCGCTGCCGCTGCTCGCGCGAGCGCATCGAGACGATCCTGCGCGCGTTTCCCGCTGACGAGCTCGATGACATGCAAAAGGAGCGGGTGACCACCGTCACCTGCGAATTCTGCAGCCGCCGCTACACCTTCGACGCCGACGAGATCAGCCGCCTCGCGCCGGCCTAGCCGCCCACTCTGAAGAGAATTGGGCGACGTTTGCACGGCCGCCGCGCCGCCGCTACCGGGGCAGCCGAGGGGGCGGTCCCGGCGATGGCAGAGCTGCCGCACGGCTGTCCGCTCCACGGCGCCGCTCAGATCGAGCGACCTTCCTAGGGCTGGTCATTGCGAGCGAAGCGACGCAATCCCGGGCGCTGAGGGGTCGTTTAGCCAGCAGCGCGGGGTGGAGATGGGTTTGTGGTCGGACTTCCTGACGAACCAGGATCGCGTCATCCATAAATGGAAGCATTATTTCCCGATCTACGACCGGCATTCCCAGAGAGATTCGGTGAACACCGATGTCGTCTTCATTGAGATCGGCTGCGGCCAGGGTGGTTCGTTGCAGATGTGGAAGAGGTTTTTTGGGCCATACGCGCGAATCGTCGGGACATCAACCCGGCTTGCACTGACTTCGCCGAAGATCAGTATCAGATCGAAATCCGAATTGGCGATCAGTCCTGACGATGCACTTCTACGACAGTGTCGTGGTGTTCGAGAAGGGGCGCCACACCCTGAAGCACGCGCCGCAAATAGGTCGGTGACTACCGAACCCGGATTTACAGCTGAGACAATCACCGTGTGATCAGAAGGCTCGGTGCCGCGCCGCTTGGATCGCCTGCCACACCTTGAGCGGGGTGGCGGGCATCGTCAGGTCGCGCACGCCAAGCGGGGCGAGCGCGTCGAGGATGGCGCTGATCACGACCGCCAGGGCCGGGGTGCAGCCGCCCTCGCCGCCTGCCTTGATGCCGAACGGGTTGGTCGGCGACAGCACCTCGACGATGCGAACCGCAAAGGACGGCAGGTTGTCCGACCGCGGCATCCCGTATTCCATGAACGATCCCGCCAATGGCTGGCCCGAAGCGGGATCGACCGCACACTCCTCCCACATCGCCTCGCCGACGCCTTGGGCGATGCCGCCGTGGCTCTGCCCGTGCACGATCAACGGGTTGATGCACCGCCCGACATCGTCGACGACCGAATAGCGGGCGATGTCGACCATGCCTGTCTCGGGGTCGACCTCGACCTCGCACACCGCGCATCCGTTCGGAAAGACGGGATCGTGCATCTCGTTGTCGGTTACGACAGCCAAAGCGCCGTCGGCGCCGAGCCGTTCCGCCTCGCGCGCCAATTCAAGGAAATCAAAGCTGCGGTTGTCGGGCGGCGCCGAAAACCGGCCGTTGTCAAACCTCACCCGGTCGGGGTCGGTGTCAAGCAGGCGGCCCACGACCGCCCTTCCTTTCGCGATGAGCTCGGGTGCGGCCTTGGCGAACAACGTAGCCGAGTGGCGCATCGAGCGGCCGGAATGGGAGCCGCCGCCGAGGCTGACGACATCGGTGTCGCCCATGACGATGTCGATATTTTCGACCGGGATCGCCAGCAACGCGCCGACGACCTGCGCAAAGCTCGTTTCGTGGCCCTGCCCGCTTGGGCCGGTGCCGATCACGACCTCGACGCGGCTCTTGGGGGTCACCGTGATCTCGCTGCGCTCGCGCGGCGCCCCGATCGAGGATTCGACGTAGTTGGCGAGCCCCAGACCCAGCAATTTGCCGCGCGCCTCCGCCGCCCTGCGTCGCGCCGCAAAGCCGCCCCAGTCGGCGGTCGCCATCGCGAGGTCCATGTTGTCCTCGTAGGTGCCGCTGTCGTACCTGGCGCCGACCGCGTTCGGGTACGGCATCGCCTGCGGCCGGATCAAGTTCATCCGGCGCAGTTCGACGCGGTCGATGCCGAGCCGGCGCGCCGCCTCGTCGACGACCCGTTCGATCGCGTAGGTAACCTCCGGCCGACCCGAGCTGCGATAGGCGTTGGTCGGCATCGTGTTGGTGAAGACGGCGCGCGAGCGCAGGGTCGCGGCCGCGATGTCGTAGGAGCCGGTGACCAATGCCGAGCCCTTGCCGAGCGGCGACAGCGAGGCGCAGCGCGCCCCGACATTACTGATGTTGTCGGCGCGCAATCCGAGAAACCGGCCGTCGGCGCGCACCGCCAATGCTACCCGGCTCATAAGGTCGCGGCCCTGGAAATCGCTGAGGAACACCTCCGAACGGTTCGAGGTGTACTTGACCGGGCGGCCGAGCCGGCGCGAGGCCCACACCGCCAGCGCCGATTCGACATAGAGCCGGTTGCGCGTGCCGAAATTGCCGCCGACATCGAACGACAACACCCGCACCACCTCGGGTGCTACGCCGAGCACCGTCGCGAGCTCCGCCTTTTGCCGCACCGCGCCGCCGCTGCCGGCCCACAGCGTGTACCGCCCGGTCGCGGCATCCCAGTGGCCGAGCGCCGCGCGCGGCTCCATCGGCACCCCGGTCACGCGGCCGACGTGAAATTCCATTTCGACGACATGGTCGGCGGCGGCAAAGGCGCGCTCGGTCGCCACGGCGTCGCCGAAGGCGGTGTCGACCAGCACGTTGTCGCTGACCTCGTCCCACACCACGGGCGCGCCGGGTGCCAGCGCGTCGGTGATCTGCGCGACCCAGGGCAGTTCCCGATATTCGACCGCGACCGCCTCGGCCGCGTCCTGCGCTTGCGCCTCGGTGTCGGCGACGACGACCGCCACCGCCTCGCCGACATGCCGCACCTTGTCGGCCGGCAGCAGCATTTGCGGGCCGATAAAAATCGCGCCGCCGCCGGGCCCGGTCAGTTTCATGTCGTAGCGGGTCTGCGGCACCGGGTTGTGCGGGATCGGCTTGAGCCCGTCGGCGCTGCAGTCCTGGCCCGTAAACACGCCGAGCACGCCCGGCATCGCCGCCGCCCGCGCGGTGTCGATATAGCCGATCCGGGCATGCGGATGTGGTGAGCGCACGACCGCCATGTGAGCCTGCCGCGGCAGGCTGAAATCGTCGCTGAACCGCCCGCGGCCGGTCAGCAGCCGCTCGTCCTCCTTGCGCCGCACCGGCTGGCCGATGGCGCCGAGGCTCTTCAGATCGGGAAGCTCGATCGCGTCGTTCATCGTCGTCCGGTCCCCGGGTCATAGCTGATGTCGCAGGCCCCCAGTGTAACTCGACGGCAGGCCGTCTTACATTCGCGGCAGAGGAGGCGACCATGAGCGCGCAAACAAAAGGTCAGGGTTCGGCCAACACCTCCGGCCAAAGCAAGCGGCGAGGGGTAGGGGACTTTGTCAAAGGCGGGGTGCCGATCGTCGGGCTGACCGCGTACACGGCACCCGTCGCCGGCCTGCTCGACCCCCACGTCGATTTCCTGCTCGTCGGCGACTCGCTCGGCATGGTCGTCTACGGGTTCGACAGCACCTTGCCGGTCACCCTGGAGATGATGATCGCGCATGGCGGTGCTGTCATGCGCGGCTCGGCCCACGCGATGGTCGTCGTCGACCTTCCGTTTGGCGGCTACCAGGAGTCGCCGCGGCAGGCCTTCCGCAACGCCGCGCGTATCGTGGCCGAAACCGGCTGCGCCGCGGTCAAGCTCGAAGGCGGCGAGGAGATGGCCGAGACCGTGCGGTTCCTGACCCGGCGCGGGATTCCCGTGATGGGGCATGTCGGGCTGATGCCGCAGTCGGTGCACGCCGCGGGCGGGTTCAAGGTGCAGGGCCGCGGCCGCGCGCAGGCCGACCGGGTCAACGCCGACGCCGCCGCGGTCGCCGATGCCGGCGCCTTTGCAATTGTCATCGAGGGCACCCTCGAGCCGGTGGCGCGTGCCATCACCGAGAAGGTGGGGGTGCCGACGATCGGCATCGGCGCCTCGCCCGCGTGCGACGGGCAAATTCTCGTCACCGACGACGTCCTCGGCCTCTTTGCCGATTTCACGCCGCGCTTTGTAAAGCGCTATGCCGAACTGGGGCCGCTCGTCTCCGCCGCCGCGGAGGCCTATGCCGCCGACGTGCGCGCCCGGCGCTTTCCGGGCAGGGAGCACTGCTTTGGCGCCGGCTGAGCCGCGGGCCGCTCCCTCCGACCGGCTCGCCCCCGATTGGGATCAGGCGGCGTTCGAGTCTTTCGGGCGGATGTAGGCGATCGCGGCGTGCTGCTCGCAATAGGGCTTGCCCGGCATCGGGCGGGCACCGCAAAAATGGAAATTGGGATCGTTCGGGTGACCGTGCGGCCACAGGCAGCTCGGGCCGGCGAATTCGAACACGTTGCGCCGCGGCGGCGCCACCGGGGTCGGCTCGCGTCGCGTCATCGCGCTGCGGTAAAGCCGGCCGATAACCGCGTTTTTGGTAAGCCCCAGGCGGCGGCCGATCTCGGCGGTCGGCAATCCCTCCTCGAACAGCTGGGTCAGCCGCTCGACCCGCTCGGCAGTCCAGGTGATTTCCATCGATTTCCCCCGTATTCTGTGGACCTGAGATCCACCCCCACAAAATAGAGTACCATGCTAGTGTTCCCACAGCAATGGATATCTATTAGTAGTGGCGCCGATGGAAAGTTGCCGTGACCGCTTTGCGCCCCCGCACGGTCCGACGGCTCTAACCCGATCGGTGACGGCTTATCGCTGCCACGCAATGACGGCAAAAAAACGGCAATGGTTGCGGAGACTTACCGGGGCGGGCAGGGGAGGGGGTCGGCGTCCGCCGCGCGCCGATAGCTGAGCACTTTCGAAAAATAGGCGGGAAACCGGCCGGCCGGCGTAAACCGCGGACCCATCAGCCGGTCGAGATCCTCGCGCAAATAGCTCGCATAGTAAGGTTCGTGAAACGCGGCCGGGAACGAATCGAGCATCGCGTCATAATCCGGCTCGTCGCCGGTCTGCAGCGAATCGACAAGGATCGCGGTTCCGCCCGGCCGCAACACGCGGTGAATTTCCGCCGCGACGGCGCGGCGAACCCGCGGCGGCAACTCGTGGAGCAGATAGATGGCGGTGACAACGTCGAATTCGCCGTCGGTAAAGGGGGTCGTCTCCGCCGCTCCTTCGACAAGACGCACGCGCGACCACCGCGCCAGGGCACGCCGCGCGACCCCGAGGTAATGCGGCGACAGGTCGAGCCCGGTGACCGACAGGCGCGGCCAGTTCTGTTTTACCTCGCGCAAAAAGCTGCCGGTGCCGCAGGCGAGGTCGAGCAGCCGCGGCGGCCGGCACCCGTCGGTTCGATGCTCGGCGAGCGCATCGCGCAGCGGCAGCAGCGCCTGCCGGCGCATCGCCGCGGCTCCGCCGCCGAACAGCACCTCGACCTGGTGGTCGTAGCGTTCGGCCGAGGCGTCGCTCAGATAGCCGTCGCTCTGGAAATGAAATTTCTGCAGGTAGTAGCGCGGATAAGGGCCGGGCGGCGGGTCATCGAGCAGCCGGTCTTTCGCTTTGCCGCGGCGCCGCTCCTCGACGGCGGCAAGGTCCGTGAAGAAATCGAATGCCCGCCGCACCGCCTCGACCGGCCCGCCGAGCGAGTCCGACGGCGGCGCGTAACGGCCGGCCTCGATGTTGCGCCAGTCCTGCGCGAACAGCGCACGCAGGTCGCCGAGAATGCGTTGCCGGCCGGGCATCGGCCGCCCGCGCAACGCCTCCGGCATCGACGCCGGCCGACTGAGGCGAGCGGCCAGCAGCTTCTGACCAAAGAACCAGCCGACCCGCGCCCCTTGCGCGGCGTCGAACGCGAGCTTGTCTAGCGCACCAGCCATTCGACAGGAGTTATTCGTTGTCGGCGGGTTGGCAAGGGCGCGCCCCGCCGCGGCAGGGGGAGGCGCGTTGCCAACGGGGCGGAGGAGCTCGCGACGGAGCGTCGGTCCGCCGGCCTGGGCGCCTCTCCCTAGCGATGGGCGGCGTTGAACTGGGCGAGGGCGCCCGCGCCAGGGCCGAGCTCGGCTTCGCCGAGGGCATTGAGCGGGGCGTCGACGGTATCGAGAAGCTCATGCAGGTCGGCGGCTTCGGGCTCGACAAACAACAGGCCGGTCACCACCTCGCCCAGCGCATGCCGCTGCTGCAGATAGGTCAGCGCGGAGATCCGGTCGTGCGGATCGTAATCCACCGCCAGCTTGCGCAGCCGCAGGATCGAGCCGTCGTGCTGGACCACGGTTTCGACCGTCCCCGGCGCGTAGTCGGCGACGATCTCG
>DATMLF010000187.1:0-19135 GCA_035570595.1 Allostellaceae bacterium | reverse complement strand
CCGGCGCTCGCCGCCGCCGCTGTCCCGGCGAAAGCCGGGATCCCACCAGGACGGGTGCGAGATGTTCTTCGTCTATTTGCTCGCTAGTCAGCCGCACGGAACCTTGTACATCGGTTCGACCGCGGACCTGGTCCGACGGGCGTGGGAGCACAAGGAGAAAGCTGTTCCCGGGTTCAGCGCGAAATACAGCGTTGATCGTTTAGTCTGGTTCGAACGCTACGACACTCTAGAAGCAGCCATGAAACGCGAACGGCCGGATTAAAGGCTGGAGGCGCTGTTGGAAAATTGAGCTGATCGAAAAGGATAACCCGCATTGGATCGATCTCTATGGCGATATGTCGATGTGATGATCAGACGTTCGTTACAATGGCATGGTGGGTCCCGGCTTCCGCCGGAACAGCGTTTGAGGGAGCAAGGGGATGGGAAAATTGAGGTGCTCGAATGACCGAGCTGTTGTTTCGTGACGACGGGTATCTGCGGAGCTGCGCGGCGCGCGTCGTCGGCAGCGACGAGCGCGGCATTCGGCTCGACCGCACGGTGTTTTATCCGACGGGCGGCGGTCAGCCGGGCGACACCGGGGTGCTGCGGCTCGCCTCGGGCGAGACCATCGCGATCGTCGACACGCTCAAGGGCGACGAGCCCGACGAGGTGATCCATGTCCCGGCTCCCGGCGCCGCGCCGCCGCCGCTCGCAACCGCGCTCGAGGCCGAGATCGACTGGGAACGCCGCCACCGGCTGATGCGCATGCACACCTGCCTGCATCTGTTGTGCGCCGTCGTGCCGGGGGCGGTGACCGGCGGCCAGGTCGCCGACGGCCGCGGGCGGCTCGATTTCGACGTGCCGGGGGCAAGCCTCGACAAGGCGGCGATCGCCGCGCATCTCAACGAATTGATCGCGGCCGGGCATCCGGTGACGCCGCGCTGGATCGGCGACGACGAGCTTGCCCGCCAGCCCGATCTCGTGCGGACGATGTCGGTGAAGCCGCCGACCGGCAGCGGCCAGGTGCGGTTGATGGAGATCGCCGGGATCGACCTGCAGCCCTGCGGTGGGACCCATGTCAAAAACACCGCCGAGATCGGCCCGGTCGCGGTCACGAAAATCGAGAACAAAGGGCGGCAGAACCGCCGTATCATGCTCGCCTTCGCCGGGTGACGGAGGAGGAGTGAAATGGCGTATGCCCACCCCGAGGCGCTGGTCGGCGGCGACTGGCTTGCCGCCCACCTCGAAGACACGCATGTCCGGGTGGTCGATGCGTCGTTCACGTTGCCCGGCGTCGCCCCGACCGCGCGCGAGAACTACGGCCGGGAGCACATCCCGAGTGCCGTGTTTTTCGACATCGACGACATCGCCGAGCCCGGGACGAGCCTGCCGCACATGATCCCGTCGCCCGACCGGTTCGCGCAAAAGGTCGGCGCGCTCGGCATCGGCGACGATGACAAGGTCGTCGTCTACGACACCGCCGGGCTGTCTTCGGCCGGTCGGGCGTGGTGGATGCTGCGCATGTTCGGCCATCGGGACGTGGCGCTCCTCGACGGCGGGTTGCCGAAATGGAAGGCCGAGGGCCGCCCCGTCACCGCCGCGATCCCGACCCCGGCGGCGCGCCGGTTCACCGCGCGCTTCGACGCCGCGATGGTGCGCGACAAGGCGGCGGTCCTCGCCAACCTCGCCAGTCGCCGCGAGCAGGTGGTCGACGCCCGCGCCGCCGGCCGGTTTGACGGCAGCCTGCCGGAGGCCCGGCCCGGGTTGCGCGGCGGCCATATCCCCGGCAGCCGCAATCTGCCCTACGACCGGGTGACCGATCCGGCGACCCGGCAGATCAAAAGCGCCGAGGCGCTCGCGGCCTTGTTTCGCGACGCCGGGGTGGCGCTCGACCGGCCGGTCGTGACGAGCTGCGGCTCGGGGGTGACCGCCTGCGCGCTTGCATTCGCATTGCATCTGATCGGCCATCCGGGTGCCGCGGTCTACGACGGCAGCTGGTCGGAATGGGGCCTCCCCGGCGACACCCCGGTCGAGACCGGCGCCGCCGAGGGCTGACCCGGTGCTGTGCCACGACACGATCACCTACCTCGAAATGCTGGCGCGCCCGCCGACGGCCCGGCTGCCGCCGCCGGCCGGCAAGCTCGCGCTGATGCGCGCCGAAAACTGCACCGTGTCGTTCTACCGCTACATCTACGACACGGTCGGCGAGCCGTGGCTGTGGTTCGAGCGGCGGCTGTTTGGCGACGCCGCGTTGGCCCAGCTGATCGGCAGGCCGACGATCGAGATTTTCGTGCTTTACGTCGGCGGGGTGCCGGCCGGGTTTTTCGAGCTCGATACCGCCGAGCCGCGCGAGACCAAGCTGTGCTATTTCGGGCTCGCGCCCGATTTTATCGGACGAGGCTATGGCCCCTATATGCTGCAGGCGGCGATCGACCGAGCCTGGACCGCCCGCCCGATCGACCGCCTTTGGCTGCACACCTCGACCTACGACCACCCGAAGGCGCTCGCGACCTACCAGCGCGCCGGCTTTGTCGTTTATGCCCGGCGGCCGGCGTCGTTCGAGGACCCGCGCCGCAACGGCATCCTGCCGCGCGGGCTGCGCCACCGGCTGCTGCCGCCGCTCGACCCTTAAGCGGGTCCGGAGGGAGCCCGGCCGGTTGCCTTGCTGGCCGTGAATTACATTCGAGGATAGTCTTTCTGGACCATGTTTGCTGTAAATGCATCGAATGCACAGCGATGCTCTCCGTAAGGTGTGGCCCTGGTAATGCACGATTGCTGATCGATTACGCGGCGACATCGAAGATGGTACGCAAACAAGGCAATGTCTGGATCATGTGTACCCGTCAATGCTTGTGACCGCAGGGGGCACTGCGTCGCGCTTGCGGGGCAAGCGACATGGCTTCATTAGCGGCGGATCACCTTTCTCAATCCAGCCAAAATGGCGAATGTCATAAAGCCGTCATTTTCCAGAACTAGAAAAACGGCCGAGGACGCCGATTTCGGGGCGCTTTGCCGGAGCCTACCAGACCGCGTTCGGCGAGTCGCCTTCGGCCACTCTGCGCCGCGCGCCTGGACCGCGAACGCTCGCCCGAATTCTTGCCGATTCTGCATAGCCGGCCAAAAGGCCACGGCGCTAGGCTCGTCATCGGGCACGCGTCGCCCAGTAAACAAAAACTCGCGACGGAGACTGAGCCATGAAAATCAACCTGATGGCGGTGACGGTGATTCCGCTCACCGCGCTGACGTTGTCGGGCT
This sequence comes from Allostellaceae bacterium, assembly GCA_035570595.1. Classification (GTDB taxonomy): domain Bacteria; phylum Pseudomonadota; class Alphaproteobacteria; order ATCC43930; family CGMCC-115725; genus AP-15. The sequence continues at coordinate 15,901 of DATMLF010000187.1, read as the reverse complement.
GCATATGGAAGAGCGACTACGACGCTCTGCAGTCGCAAAATGAGCAGCTCCAGTCGCAAAACCAGCAATTGCAGACGCAGGTCGCCGGGCTGCAGCGCGAGGCCAGCTTTGTCGAAGCCGGCGACCTATTGTTCCCGCCGGGTGGATATCAGCTCAGCGCCGCCGGCCGGCCGAGCTCAGCAACAACATCGCCCCCAAGCTCGCCGGGCTGCAGAACCAAAATCGTCGTGTACGGCTATACCGACAATGAGCCGGTCAGTCCGCAATCGCGGACGGCCGGGATCAACGACGATCTGACCTTGTCGTCGCGGCGGGCCGGTGACGTGGTCACCTACCTGGTCTCGCAAGGGGTCAGCCCGGACATCAACTCCGCCAAAGGGTTCGGCGACATCCATCCGGTGGCACCCAACGGCACGTCGGCGCACCGCGCCAAAAACCGCCGCATCGTGATCACCGTGCAAGGCCCCGTCGCACCCAGCGCCTGACGGCGGACAGCCGGCCCGAACGAATCAAACGGAGAGAGCCAATGAAATCTATACTGATTGCCGTTTCGATTGTCCTTCCTCTGCTGGCCGGCGCCATCCCGTCCGCAGAAGCGGTCGAATGTGCGAGAGGGGTCGTTCGCGCCGGCTGCGTCGGTCCCAATGGCGCCGTGGTCGCCGGGCCACGGGGCGCTGCGCCTGCCGGAACGCACTGGGTCCACACGCGGTCGGCGGTTCGACCCGGCACGACCGCCACCGGCCTTCGCGGCAACACTGCGACCAAAGCAATGGCGCCCGGGTGTGCGTTCGTGAACGGCCAGCGGATATGCCGCTGATATCGATGAATGACGCCGTCAGTCCAACCCCGGCATGGAGAGTTTGCAATGATAACAACCCGACGTGCCGTCCTGGCAGGCGGCGGCCTTCTCTCATCGGCAGCCTTGGTCCGCAATATCCCGATCGCCGCGGCCCAGCCGATCGAAGCGGGCCCGGCGCCCGAGCGTGCCGTCGGGGCGCTCGCGACCGCGATCGAGGCCTATATCTTCGGCTATCCGCTGGTCACGATGGAGATGACGCGGCGGGTGTTGACGAACGCCGCGAAGCCGGAGGGCCTTCACGGCTCGATGGGGCAGTTTGCCAGCGCGCGCGAATACCCGACGGCGGCATTTAAGGATGTCACGGCGCCGAACGCGGACACGCTCTATTCCTCGGCCTGGCTCGATCTTTCCCAAGGGCCCTGGATCCTGCGAGTCCCCGACGAGCACGGGCGCTATTACCTGATGCCGATGCTGGACGGGTGGACGGACGTTTTTGCCGACCCGGGCACACGCACCACCGGGACCGGCGCCGGCGAGTTTGCGATCGTCGGCCCGGGTTGGCACGGCGAGCTCCCTCCCGGCGTCGAGCAGCTTCGCTCGCCTACCGACCTGGTCTGGGTTATCGGGCGCACCTACTGCACCGGCACGCCTGAAGATTACGCCGCGGTGCATGCGATCCAGGATCAATACAGGCTGGTGCCGCTCAGCGCCTACGGCAAACCCTATACGCCACCGCCCGGAAAAATCGATCCCGCGATCGACATGAAGACCCCGGTCCGCGAGCAGGTCGAGGGAATGGACACGGTCGGCTTTTTTAAGTTGCTCGCCGAGCTGATGAAGCAAAACCCGCCCTATGCCGAGGACGCGCCGATCCTGGCGCGCCTGGCGCATATCGGCCTCGTGCCCGGGCAGGATTTCGGTTCATCGAAGCTCGCTACCATGGCCAATGTCGGAGACGTGCCGAAGCTCGGCGTCGAGCGCATCATGGCGCATTTTTCCGCCGCCGGCGCCGATTTGAACGGCTGGGTGTTCTTCAAGCCGGGCGGCCAGTACGGCACAGATTATCTCCAGCGGGCATTGGTCACGCGATTGGGCCTTGGCTGCAACCGCACAGAAGATGCTGTTTATCCAACCGCCACGACGGACGGCACGGGACAGAAACTCAATGGCGCCAACAAATACGTCATGCGCTTTCCGAAGGGGCAGATGCCGCCGGTGCGTGGCTTCTGGTCGTTGACAATGTATGACGCGCAGTATTTCTTTGTCGCCAATCCGCTGAACCGCTACACGCTCAGCCAGCGCAATGCCCTGAAGGCCAGCCCCGACGGCTCGGTGGACCTCTACATTCAGGTAGCCAATCCGGGCGCGGACGAGGAGCCGAACTGGCTGCCGGCGCCGAACGGGCCCTTTGTCCTGATGCTGCGCCTGTATTGGCCAAAGGAGCATCCACCCTCGCTGCTCGACGGCACCTGGCAGCCGCCGCCGATCGAGCGCGTATGAGCACTGAGGCATTGGGAGATCGATTATGGCCCTGCTTCGCCGAGCCCAAGCGTCGCGAGCACACCGAGCCGGCAAACCACCGGTCGCCGGGAGGAGACGACAAGATGCGGCGTTTCCGCGGGTTTATTGTTGTCGGTGTTGCGAGGCTCGTGATCGCCCTCGCGGCGAGCGACATCGGTGCGGGTTCGGCGACAGCACAGCCATATCCGGCGCCGGGCGGCCCGACGGTCGGGCCGGCACCCCCCTCAGCCCCGAGTGAAATAACGCCGCTTGCGTCATTGCCGGCGCCGGCGCTCGCCCCGAGCACGTTCGCCGGCGGGTTGCAGCTGATTGCGTATCCCTATTTGTGGCTGCCGGGGCTCAACATGGCGATCAGCACGCCGCTCACGCGGGCGCCGAGGGTCGATGTCGGCGCCGGCGCCTTCCAGCTTTTGGGCGACCTCGACAACGCGCCGTTCATGGGAGCCGCCGAACTGCGCTACGGGCCGTTCGGTATTTTGGGTGACGCGCTGCATCTGCCGCTCGGCGTCCCGGTGACCACACGAAACATCTTTTTCACGGGCGGCGGCACGTCGCTGGTCACCAGTATCGGCACCGGGTCGCTGCTCTACCGGGTCGTCGACCAGCCGACGCAGTCGATCGATGGCGGCCTCGGCTTTCGCTCCTGGGGCGTTGCGGCCGACTTGACCTTGATCGGGCGCCTGCTGCCGGCGGTGAGTGTCGCCCGGTCGGGCGGCTGGACCGACCCGCTGCTCGTCGGCCGGTATCATCGCGATTTCGGCAATGGGGTGGGGCTGACCGCTTATGGCGATGTCGGCGGCTTTGGCATCGCAGCGCACGCGGACTGGCAGATCGTCGGCACGCTCGACTATGCCTGGAACTCGTGGCTCACGCTGCACCTCGGCTACCGCAGCCTGAACGTCAACTACCAGGCGAGCGGTCAACCGCTCGGTTTCGACGTGCACCTGAAGGGACCGATTCTTGCTGCCACCTTGCGCTTTTAGCTTTGGGAAAGGTTATCCGATGAGCCAATCTCGCGCTGGGGCGCGAAAAATCGGTGGAAGCGAACCGTCGCTCCGTTAAATGGGGACCTTGCCATGACTAATCTCGCGGAACCGCCGGTGCTCGCGCGGGCGACAACGCGGCGCGGCCGGCGGGTCTCGGTGATCTGGGTGATCCCGCTGGTGGCGCTGGCGATCGGGGCGTGGCTCGCGTGGGACACGCTGTCGAAGGAAGGGCCGATGATCACCGTCCGCTTTGACGGCGCCGAAGGGCTGCAAGCCGGCCAGTCCCAGCTCAAGTTCAAGGACATCGTCTTTGGCACGGTCAAGAGCCTCGAGCTGGCGCCAGACCACACGCATGTCATCGTGACGATTGCCACGACGCGCCAGGCCGAGCCGCTGTTGACCGACAAAACCGTGTTCTGGGTTGTCAAGCCGCGTCTTTTCGCCGGCGGCGTCTCCGGCCTCGAGACTCTGCTGTCGGGGAGCTATGTCGGCATGCTGCCGGGGGCGACCACCGGAAAGGACCAGCGCGCGTTCAAGGGGCTCGAAGACCCCCCGATCCTGACCGAACACGTTCCGGGCCACGTGTTTTTGCTGAAAGCCAAGCGCCTGGGGTCGATCTCGCTCGGCTCGCCGATTTTCTACCGCGACCTGAGCGTCGGCGAAGTGTTGGGCTGGGACGTCGCCGACATGGCGCAATACGCGACAATCCACGCCTTTGTCCGCGCCCCTTACGACACCTACGTCAATGACGAGACCCGATTCTGGAACGCCTCCGGACTCTCGATCAAGCTCGCCGGCACCGGGCTCGAGGTGCAACTCGAGTCGCTGAAGGCGCTGCTCCTCGGCGGCATCGCCTTCGAGAGCCCGGACCTGCAAAGCGGCATCAAGCCGGCGAGCGCCGACAACCACGTCTTCCCGCTGTTCGCCGACCGCGACGCCGCGCAGGCCGCCTCCTACACCCACAAGATTTTGGTGATGTCGTACTTCCCGGGCTCGGTCAGCGGGCTCGGCGTCGGCTCGCCGGTGACGGTGCACGGGCTTGTCGTCGGCCATGTTACCGATGTCAGGCTGACCTACGACAAGGCCACCGACCGGGTATTGGCGCCGGTGCGCTACGAGGTCGAGCCGGAGCGCATCGTCGGGGTCGGCGTGCGGCTTTACCAGGACGAGGCGCAAGCGGTCGACATGCTGGTTAAGCAAGGGCTGCGCGCGACGCTGCAGAGCGCCAGCCTGATCACCGGCCAGCAGCAGGTGGCGCTCGACTTCCTGCCCAAGGCGCCGCCGGTCGAGGTCACGACCGAGGATGGCTATTTCGTCCTGCCGACGGCCGAGGCCGGCGGGTTTGCCGGGTTGCAGGCCTCGGTGAACACATTGTTGGACAAGGTTAACACGATCCCGTTCGACCAGATCGGGCAGAGCCTCGACGGTCTGCTGAAGTCGACCAACGATCTCGTAAGCGGGCCTCAGTTGAAGGAATCCTTGACTAAGCTCGCGGCCACCCTCGCGATGACCGAGACGTTTACCCGCAACCTCAACAGCGGCACCGCGCCGGCCTTTCGGCAATTGCCGGAAATGGCGAACCAGTTGCAAAAGACCGTGGCCAACGCCAACAAGCTCCTGGTCTCGCTCGACAGCGGCTATGGCGACAGCACCAAGTTCAACCGCGATCTCGACCGGCTGATGGTGCAGGCGAACGACGCGGTCAGCTCGATCCGGGCGCTCGCCGACCTGTTGGCGCGCCATCCCGAGGCGCTGATCAAGGGCCGGCCGGCGGGCGGCGTCGAATGAGCCCGGCGGTGCGCCGCGGCCCGTTCGCCGGGCTCGCGCTGGCGGCGGCCCTGTCGGCGGGCCTCGCCGCCTGCTCGTCGCCCGACCCGGTGCTGTACACGATCGCGACGGCGTCCGGCGCCGCGCAGATCGGCGGCCCGCGCGTGGTGCTGGTGCAGCAGATCGCGGTCGCGCACTTTCTCGAACGCTCGCAGATCGTGCGCTCGTCGGAAAACTACCGGCTCGACGTGATGTCGAACGACTGGTGGGGGGAGCCGCTGGCGGCAATGCTGAACCGGGTCCTGGTCGAGGAGCTAGGCCAGCGCCTGCCGGGGAGCACGGTCATCGCCGACAATGGTGCCGTCTCGGCGCGCCCCGACGCCACCGTCGAGGTCAACATCCAGCGGCTCGACGAGGACGCTGCCGGCCGGCTCGTGCTGCAGGCCCAGGTGGCGGTGCGCGCCACCGGCCGCACCGAGCCCGAATTGCGCAGCTTCCGCTTTGTGGTGGCGCCGCCCGCGCCCGGCGTGCCGGGCGAGGTTGCGGCGATCAGCGCGGCGGTGGGCCGGCTCGCCGACGGGGTCGCCCCGCTGCTGACGATATTCCCGGTCCGCGGGTGAAGGCCGCGCCTGCCCCGCCGGGGAGCCGGCCGCAGCTGCGCGAATGCCCGGGCTGCGGCTTGGTGCAGCTGATCCCCGAGCTCGACCCCGGAACCTCGTCCGGTTGCGCGCGCTGCCCGACGGTGCTGCGCCGGGTTTCTGCCCACAGCCTTCAGCATGTCGCCGCCCTTGCCGTGGCGGCGCTGGTGCTGCTCGCCGTCATGTGCAGCTTTCCGCTGATGAGCGTCGAGACCGCCGGTATCCGGCGCGTCGCGAACCTGTTCTCCGGACCCGAGGAGTTGGTCCGCCAGCAGATGGCGCCATTGGCCGTGGTCGTGCTGTTCGTCACGGTGCTGGCGCCGCTCGTCCGGCTCGCCGCGACACTCTACGTGCTGGCGCGCGCCCACGAGCGGCGGCCGCCGCGTCATCTGCGCCGCGTCTTTGCAATCGCCGAGCGGCTGCGGCCGTGGTCGATGATCGAGGTCTTTGTGCTCGGGGTCTTTGTCGCCTACGTCAAGCTCGGCGACCTCGTGACGATCGGGCTGCGCGCCGGCGTCTATGCGCTCTTGGCGCTGACCATCGTCCTTGTGTGGCTCGACAGCGCGCTCGACCACGAGGCGGTCTGGGAGCGCCTCGACCATGACGATCCCCCGGATCGGTTGCCAAGCGGAGCCGCGGACATCGTAGGCTGCGAGACCTGCGGCCTGGTCAGCGCCGCCGCCGACGAGCATCCGCACTGCCCGCGCTGCGGCAGCGCGCTGCACCCCCGCCGTCGCCACAGCGTCCAGCGCACCTGGGCGCTCGTCATCGCCGCGGCGATCCTCTACATCCCGGCGAATTACTACCCGGTATTGTCGATCGTGCAGCTCGGGGCCGGTAAGCCGAGCACGATCCTCGGCGGCGTCGAGGAGCTGGTGACCGCGCGGCAATACCCGCTTGCCGCCCTCGTCTTTTTCGCCAGCATCGCGGTGCCGATGCTAAAGCTCGTCGGGTTGTCGGGGATGCTGGTCGCAACCCAGGCGGGTCGTGCCGGCTGGCTGCGCGACCGCACCCGGCTCTATCACGTCGTGCGCTTTATCGGGCGCTGGTCGATGATCGACATCTTTATGGAATCGCTGCTCGGGGCACTTGTCGCGTTTGGCGCGGTCATCACGATCCAGCCCGGGGTCGGCGCGCTCGCCTTTTGCGCCGTCGTCATCCTGACCATGTTCGCCGCCGAAACCTTTGACCCCCGCCTGATGTGGGACACCGCCGCTTCGCGGCTCGCGCCCTCCGTGCCCTGAGACATCCGGGAAGCCTTGCTGCGCAGGTTCAAAACCGTTGAGCGACAAGTCGGTGCAACGGGTGCGAATTGCCGCGATCCGGCCGCGTCGGGGTTCTTCGCCCAAACATCGCACCCTAGGTCAGCATTTTCTCGAGCGCTTCCAACGTGTCGGCTTCGCGGAAGGGCTTGTCCCAACGGATGCGGTGGACGCGTGGAAAGCGCATCGCCACCCCCGATTTGTGGCGGGTCGAGCGGTGCACGCTGTCGAACGCGATTTCGAGGACGATGCCCGGCGCCACCTCGCGCACCGGGCCGTAGCGCTCTACCGTGTTGTTACGCACCCAGCGGTCGAGCCGGCGCAGCTCGTCGTCGGTAAACCCCGAATAGGCCTTGCCGACCGGCACCAGCGCATCGCCGGCCCACGCGCCGAACGTGTAGTCGGAATAGAACGACGAGCGTTTGCCATGGCCGCGCTGGGCGTACATCAGCACCGTGTCGAGCGTCAGCGCCCCGCGTTTCCACTTGAACCACGGCCCCTTTGGCCGGCCGGCGACATAGAGCGAGTCGGCGCGTTTCAGCATCAGCCCCTCGATGCCGCGCTCGCGGGCGCCGTCACGCAATTCGCGCAATTCGTCCCAGCTTGAAAACGGCACCAGCGGCGACAAGTCGAGCCGGTTGCGCGGCGCCGCGCCATACCAGGCCTCGAGCCGCTGTCGGCGCGCGGCAAACGGCAGGCCGCGCAAATCGTCCGCCCCCTCGCGCAGGATGTCGTAAAGGCGGACCGCCGCCGGGTAGTCGCGCAGCATCTTGGGGCTGGCGGTTTTGCGGTTGAGCCGCTGCTGCAGGTCGTTGAACGGCGCCGCCTCGCCGTCGCGCACGACCAAGAGCTCGCCGTCGAGCGTCACTCCCTCCGGCAATGCCGCGAGGATGTCGGGAAAGGCGGTGCCGATGTCGTCGCCGGAGCGGGAATAGAGCCGCTTTTGATCGCCGCGGGCGACGAGCTGCACGCGAATCCCGTCCCATTTCCATTCGGCGAGGTAGTCAGCCGGGTCGAGGGCGAAAAGCTCGTCGTCCTCGAGCGGCTGGGCCAGCATCAACGGGCAAAAGGTCGGCAGCTCGCCGGTGTCGGGCGCCGGCTGACGCCCTTCGAGCCAGTCGAACAACGGCCGATAGGGCGGCGACAGCCCGTGCCACACCTCCTCGATAGGATCGACCGCGACCCCGCCCCACCCGGCGAGCGCCATCTTGGCAAGCCGCGCCGACACCCCGATCCGCAGGCTACCGGTGACGAGCTTGAGCAGGGCCCAGCGCCCGGTCGGATCGAGCGCGTCGAGCCACGGCGCCAGCAGGCGCGCCACCTCGGCGCGGCTCGCCCGGTGCAGAGCTTCGACGATCTCGCCGAGGCTCGGCACCGGCACCCCGGCCGCCGCCGGTGGCGGCGGGGGCCAGATCAGCGACACCGTCTCGGCAAGGTCGCCGACAAAATCATAAGACCAGCCCAGGAGCTCGGGGTCGACCCGCTCGGCGGCAAGCGCGCGGACCTGGCTCGGCTTGGCTTCGGCAAACGACAGCTCGCCGGTCAAGGCGGCCAATGCCCAGCCCCGCTCCGGATCGGGCTCGGTCGCGAAATATTCCTTCATGAGCCGCAGCTTGCCGTTGCGCGACGGGGTCAGCAGCAACGCGTCGAGCAGCGCGGCGAACCGGTTCACGCGTCCTCTCCGCCAAAGCCCAAGGCTGACCCCGACCTCGTTCGAGCCGCCTCGACGAATGTAGGGTTCGCGGGCAAAGGGCGCCATCGCACAGTGCGCCGCTCCGGGGCGGTCAGGCCGACCGCCAGCGACCCTGCCTAGCCGCGGCGTGGCGGCGAACGCTTGCTGCGCGACCGGACCACGTCAGCTCACTCGTCTTCCTCGTAGCCGGCGAGAGCCAAGGCCCGCGCGCGATAACCTCGCTTCGTTGCATAGTGGACGAGCGCTTCCTCGCGGCCGTGCGTGACCCAAACCTCCGCGGCGGCAACCTCGTCGAGCGTCCGGGTCAGCTCGTCCCAGTCGGCGTGGTCGGAAATTACCAGCGGCAATTCGACCCCGCTCGCCTTGGCCCGCTGGCGCACCCGCATCCATCCCGACGCGAGCGCCACGAGCGGGTCGGGCAAGCGGCGCGACCACGGCTCGGCGGCGGCCCCGGGCGGGGCCAGCACGATGCGCCCCTTTAGCGTCTCGCGCGCGGCGCCGGTCGCCGGCAATATCGGCCCGAGCGGGACGCCGAGGCGTTCGTAAAGCTCGGTCAGCGCGATCAGCGCCCCATGCAGGTAGATCGGCTCCTCGTAGCCGGCGCGGCGCAGCAGTGCGAGGACGCGTTGGCATTTGCCGAGCGCGTAAACCCCGACCAGATGGCAGCGCTCGGGGAACAATCTCAGCGAATGCAATAGCTTGTCGATCTCGTCGCGGTCCGGCGGATGGCGGAAGACTGGCAACCCAAAGGTCGCCTCGGTGACAAAGAGGTCGCAGTTCTGCGGCTCGAAGGGCGCGCAGGTCGGGTCCGGCCGGCGTTTGTAATCGCCGGAGACGACAACCCGGCTGCCGCGGAAGTCGAGCACAATCTGGGCGCTGCCGAGAACGTGGCCTGCCGGCATCAGCCGGACCCGCACATCGCCGACCCTCAAATCTTCGTCGTAGCCGAGCGTCTGCAACACCCGGCCGGCGGCCTCGCCATAACGGGCCCGCATGATCGCGATCGTCTGCGGGGTGGCCAGCACATGGCCATTCCCGGAACGGGCATGATCGCCATGCCCGTGGGTGACGACGGCGTGCCGCACCGGTCGCGACGGATCGACATGAAAGCCGCCGGGCTCGCAGAAAAGCCCCGCCGCGGTCGTCCTCAACCAGCTTTCGGGGGGCGGTGCGCCGCGTGCCATAAACAATCCCGTATCGGCTCGTTCATCGTGCCGATATGGGGCGGCCGCGGTGCCGGGGAAACCGCCGGAGTCCTCCGACGGCGGGGCGGTCAGATCAGCTGCTCGATCGCGGCAGCGTCGCGGATCACGATCGAGCCCTTGGCGAGGTCGATAAAGCCGGCCTTTTGCCACGCCTGCAGCTGCTTGTTGACGCTCTCGCGCGAGCTGCCGACGATGTTGCCGAGCTCGCTCTGCGACATGTGCAATTCGAGCACCCGGCCTTCCGCGGCCGGCCGGCCGGAGCGTTCGGAAAGGTGCAGCAAGGCCTTGGCGATCCGCCCTTCGAGGTGACGGAATTGCAGATCCTCGACCTGCTCGCTGGTCTGGCGCAGCCGCTGGCACAAAATCTTGATCAGCATCAGGCAGATGTCGGCGCGATTTTCCAGGAACGGCATAAAGTCGCGGCGGTTCAGCACCAGCAGCTCGCAATCGCTCTTTGCGACGGCGTCGCCGCTGCGTTCACCACCGTCCAGGGTCGCGATCTCGCCGACAATCTGCCCGGCATCGATGATGTTCAAGACGATTTCCCTGCCGGTCAGCGAGATCGAACTGATCCTGACGCTGCCGCGCAACACGATCATCATGCTGTTGCCGGGCGAGCCCTTGGCGAAGATTTCCTCGCCGGCGGGATAGTGCTCGACCCGCGAATACCGCAAAAGCGCGTCGATTTCCCTTGAGCTCAGCTTGCCGAGCAGAAAATGGCGCTCGAAGATTTGGCGTTTTTCCTCGTAAGTCGGGCCGATCATGACAGTCCCCTACGCGCTGCGGCGGCCCGCCGGGAACGACTGCCCGCGGGCCGTTCGTGTCGTCGGGCCGAGCAACTCTGCGTTGAACAGGAGGGTTGCGGCCGCCATGCCTGGTGGTGTGATGCCAACGGACGATTTCCCGTCCGTTGGCGCAATCGCGCCACCAACCTTTTAACCTCTCGGGCCGAGTCACGGAATGCTTGGGAACCAAGCGTTTCGGATCGGGCCTCTCGCGAGACGATTTTACTCCGGGTGACGATAACTCGTTAACCAGCGATCGTCTCGCCTTATTTACGGGCTCGAGTATGTAAACCAGCCGAGCAGCCTGGGCCACAATGCCGGCGCACCCCCCGAAGAGCGGGTCGCTGCGGCGGCTTCGAGCGCACGCACGGCGCCGCTTTGCGGCTCGCGCTGCAACAGCGCCAAGGCGCACACCTCTTCCGCCTCGGCCTCCTCTGTCCAGCGGAGGAGAGTTGGGGGGCACGCGGTCATTGACGATCTCCTGACGATATTGCGTACGATCAAGTACCTCTAAATGTCACGGGCCAGTGTGAGGCCGTTCACAGCGGGACCCAAAATCGGGACGCTTCCGCCGTCTGACCTTCGTCGAACCGTCGGCCGAGGCGGATCGACCCGACCCGCTCGTTAAGACTGCCGGCCCACACCGACTCGGGGATGACGGGCGCTCTGGTTGGGGCGGCTAGCGGAACGCGGGCGATGGCCGCCGCGTATGTCGTGCGAGCCGGATGCCGTCAACTTCGCCGCAACCCAACCTGTTCGCCGCCGGGGGCGCGGCTGCGCTCCCATTGCGCTTCTGGATGCTGCTGCCGCTGGTCGGGGTCGGCGGCGGCCTCGGGGGCATCGGCGCCGGCGCGGTGCTGGCGGCGTCGACCGCGGGGCCGCTCTCGGCGCTGGTGCTGGTCGCCGAGCTGATGCATCGGGTCGACACGATGATGGTGCCGCTGATGCTCGGCGTGGGCGGGGCGGCGCGGCTGCTCAACCCGCGCTCGATCTATTCCGCGCGCATCCACAGCGGCCGGGCGCGCACGAGAGAGCGGGCCCAATCCACGGCGCCGCAGTTCGCCGACCTCGTCTCCGACCGCTACGACGTCGTCTCGGCAGCGGCGCCCGCGGTCGAGCTGCTCGGCGACATTGTCCGACATCGCGGCGACCGCGCCCGGCCGATACTCGTCGTCGACGAAACCGGGCGGCTCGTCGGCGCCACCTCGCCCGAGCAACTGTCGCGGCGGGCCGCCGACAATTTGCTGATCGAGACCGCGACGGCAGGCGACCTCGCGACACCGGTGCACCCGGTGCCGTCATCGGCGGACCGCTCGTATGTGCGGCACCGCCTCGCGGCGGACCGGGGTGCAGGCGTTCCGGTGGTCGATGCAGAGAGCGGCCGGCCGATCGGCGTGCTGCGGCCGGACGAGAGGTGACCGGCTTCGCCGGCTTGCGCCAAATGCGGCAATCCGAATAGTCTCGGCTCGCGCAACAGGCGCGGGGAACGCCGTTATGGGGATGCCGTGATGAAGTCGACTGCTCTTTGTGCCGCGGCCGGTCTGGCCCTGGCGCTGGCGGGATGCGTCACGCCGCAGCAAGAAGCGGCGCAAAAGGAGGATCTGCTCGCCGCTGCCGGGTTTCAGGTCCGGCCGGCAGATTCGCCGCACCGGGTAGCGGCAATGAAGCTGCTGCCGCCCAACAAGTTCGTAACAAAGGTTGTGAACGGCAACCCGGTTTATCTTTATGCCGACCCGCTAGACTGCAACTGCGTCTATTTCGGCAACCAGCAAAACTGGGACACCTACAAGCAGGAGATGTTCGCCAAGCAGCTCGCCAACGAGGCCCAGATGACGGCGATCATGAACCAGGACAACTGGGATTTTGGCCCCTGGGGCTATCCCTGAGCGGCCCCGGTTGGGCCTAGGCGGGTTTGTAGGCGGGTCAGCCCCGCTTGGCGAACCCCTTGGCGAGCATGCAATTGTTGAAGGCTTGATCGGCGGCGCTGGCGGCCTGCTGGCGCATCGTCTCGTCGTGCAGGCTCGTCGTGTAGCTCATCGCCCAATTGCGGCCGAGCGTCGAGCTGATGTCCTGATTGATTCCCTGCTGGTTGTTCTGCGCCGCATTCGCCTGCGCCTGGCAGTCGTTGACCTCGCGCGTTGTCGTCGCGTCGTCGGCGCCCGCCTTGAGCCATCGGCTCGTCGCGGGCGGCCCGGCGCAAACGGTCAGCGCCAGGCAGGCCGCCGCCGTCGCGCCGTGCAACCCCTGGCGCGCGCCGCGTTTCAACCGCCTCGACATGACGCGGGTGTCTCCGCCGCTCGGCGTGCCGCGATGCGCGCAAGGATTGTGCGCTTTTCGGCGGCGCTCGCCTCGCACCAGATGGCGATTTCCGCGATGCTGCGCAAGCAGCCGCGGCACTGCCGGGAGCCGGGGTCGATCAGGCAGATCCCGATGCAGGGCGAGGGCGGCGCCGGCTCGCCGTCACCCGGCGGCGCCATCCCTCAAGAACCCTTGGGCGCTTCGAGCAGGTCGGCGAGCTTCGTCCGCATCATCTTGGCCTTGTAGGACGGAATCGCGTAGACCCAGCGCCCGACCCGGCCCTCGATCTTTTTCGCCTCGTCGGCGGTCTTCCCCGAGCCCGACGCGGTGAACGCGATCCAATTCTTGTTGTCGTGCGGGAACAGCTTCACCGCGACCGTCAGCCCGTCGAACGTCGTGTACGATGCCGTCGTCACGCCTTTATCCGGAACCGCCAGTTTTGCCGCCGGCCGCACGTCGTCGAGGTCGAGGGTCTCGAGCGCCATCGCCGGCTCGCTCAGCACCGTGTCGCTCTTGTATTTGTCGTCCTTTGGCGGGTTGTCGAGCGCGAATTTCGCGTCGGGCTTGCTGCGCTCGAGCGTGAGGGTGGTGCCGTCGGGCTGGGCAAGGCTGACCTTGGCGATGCGGCTGTCGGGAATGTCGACGATCCGCCGTGCCAGCCAGTTCGGCGTGTCGTCGGAAAAATCGAGCGAGCCGCGCGCCAGCCAGGATTGCGGGTCGCCCGGCTTTCGGACGTAAACGCCGTCAGTGCCTTCGCCAAGCCGGTCATAGGCGCGCTTGCCGACGATCAGCCGCGCGATGTCGGCCCCCGACTCGTCCTTGACCGTCACCAGGGTCGATTTGCCGGTGCCGGGATTTGCGCCGGGATCCTCGACCTCGAGTCGAGGATAAAGGCTGGGCTCGCGCGTCTTGGGCTCGACCAGGGTCATGTCGGCGAGCGCCAGGACGATGCGGCGGATTTTGCCGGCGTCCGCCGGGTAGCCGCTTTTCTGCGCGACGCCCCAATCCCGGCCGTGGCGCACAAAGGTCAGGTCAAGGCCGGTGCGCCGCACCTCGACCGAGGCGACCTCGCCGAGCCGCGCCGCGAGCGCCGGGAGCGCCCGCTGGTCCGCCCGCGCGCGCCCCGCGCCGCCGCCGCCGGTTGCGAGCGCCGCCACTGCCAACGCGACCATGACGACGGTCGCGGACATCAACAGGATCAAGCTGCGTTGTTGCATCGGCGGAATCCCTGGCCGGATCCAGAATACAAAGAAGGCGATCCGTTAAATTATCGGCGTCAAGAAACGTCATTCCGGGACGGTCCGAAGGGCCGAGCCCGGAATCCAAGAACACAGCATTTCGAATGTGTTCGCAGTCCGGTGTTCATGGGTTCCGGGCTCTCGGGCTTGCGCCCCGAGCCCCGGAATGACGGCATTGACATTTTTCACAGACTCTTCGCGGGAATGACAATCGACCGCTGGATATTCACGCATTTCGGATCGGACGATCACGCCTCCGCCGTGCGCCGCCGGCGGCGCTTGCGACGCACCGCGCCGACCACGATCGCGACAATTGCGACGAGGATCGGGACGAGCGCAATGTCGAAGAATTCGAGGCCGCCCTTCAGCCGCTGGATATTGCTGCGCAACGCCGCCTGAACCTCGCGCAACTGCCGGCGGGTCTGCAGCATGTCGGCGCGGAATTGGCCGATCGCCTTCGTCTGCTCGGGTGACAAATTGGCGGGGGTCGCAGCCTGGTCCCTGCCGGTCAAATCAGCGAGCTTCGCCGCGGTCGACTTCAGCTTTTGCTGCAGCGCATGCTCCTCGGCGCTGTAGCGCGCCTGGGCGTCGCGCTGGATCCGGTCGACGACTTCGAACGGGCGCGCGGCGGTGCCCCGGCTGCGCAGCCCGATCAGATCGTCGCCGCCGGCCAGCACGTCGACCGCGTCGGCGACAAAGTCGCCGTTGTTGGCGACCGGCACGATGACCCGCTGGCCAAAAAAATCCTGGCTCTGCACCCACACGCGGTCGTCGAGAATGTCGGTGTCGGCGACGACGACGACGTTGATCGGCCGAGCCGCCGCTTTCAGCCATTTCGCCGTTGCCGGCTTCGCGGCGCCGGGCTTGGACGTCGGCGCTTCCGGCGCTTGCGGCGGGCCGTTCGGGAACGCGGTTTGGGCAGGGCCGGTGACGTGGGCGGCGAGCACGTAGCGCTTGCCGTCGGGCCGGAAATTGGCCAAGAGGCCGGCCACGTCGGGCAACCCGTTCAGCTTGTCGGCCGGGATTTTGGTCGAGTCGGCGGAGGTCGAGATCAGCGGCTCGAAGGTCGTCTTGGCGCCTAGAAGCGGTTCGAGGATGCCGGCCGAGGCCATCGTGATGTGGCTCAGGTCGGCGGTGATCATGTCGTCGCGATTGAGGTTCGCGGCCTTCAGGTCGAGCCAGGCGATGTAGTCGAGCGGCTCCTCGCCGCGCCCCGGCACCGGCACGCTGACCTGCTGCGCGGCGGTTCGGTCGCCGGCGACGACGTTCGGCAGCATCTCAAAGCCCCACGCCTTGAACAACGGCGTCAGGTTGCTGGATGTGGGCGAGCCCGGCGGGTTCATCTGGCTCGGCTGCGCCGCCTGCAGCTCCGAATGGGGGTCGACAAAGACCAGCGCCTTGCCGCCTTTCAGGACGAACTGGTCGATCGCGAACAGGGTCTTCGGCGGCAGGTTTTGCGGGTGCACCAGCATCAGCACGTCGACATCGGCCGGGATCGCGTCGATGCCGGCGCCGAGCGGCTCGACCTTGTCGAGCTGCTGCAGCTGGTCCATGACCGCCATCGGCTGGCTCGGGCGGCCCTGCATCGCGGCCATCATGTCGCCCTGCAATGGCAGGCTGCTGATCAGCCCGACGACGGTCCTTTTCGGGACCGCGAGCGAATGCACGAGCTTTGTCAGGTCGTATTCGAGAAAGCGCTCGCGCTCCGG